>JANNNB010000321.1:0-13474 GCA_031398325.1 Actinomycetes bacterium | reverse complement strand
CGAACCGGCGGCGCGTGTATCTGAGCTCGAAATCCACTTTTGCGACAAGTAGTTGGTGACCCGGGTCTCCAACTTCTTGTCACAAACATGAAATGACGGGCTGTTATTGCTGTTGGCCGCGGGCTTGGATGGCCTGGCGGCGGGCTTCGACCTGTTCGGGGTTGAACATCGTGCGGCGCCACGCCCGGCTGTCGCGGGCCTCGATCTCCCAGTTGTCGTCCTCGTTCACGATCTGGGCATAGGTCGAGCGGATCTGCCGGACGCCGGCTTGCTCGTTGCCGATGATGTCGAGCGCGAGCTGCCGGGTGGTCGGGATGAGTTCGGCGTGCGGTACGACGTGGTTGACGAGGCCGAACGCCAACGCCTCGTCCGCGAGCATGAAGTTGCCGGTGAAGCTCATCTCGCGTGCCCGCCGCACGCCGATCGCCTGCGGAAGCAACACCGTCAGACCCCACCCGGGCATGACGCCGACACGGGAGTGGGTGTCGCCGAACTTGGCGTGCTCGCTGGCGACGAGGAAGTCGCAGTTCAAGGCCAGTTCGAACCCGCCGGTGATCGCCACACCGTTGATGGCCCCGATCAGCGGCTTGGTGAGCTTCGGGAACGGCCCGCGCACGCCGTCGCTGTTGCGACTGCCATCAGCCCCGCTGCCGCCACCCAGATTTCCGGCTGACGAGCCCAGCTCCTTCAGGTCGAGCCCGGCACAGAACGCCGGGTCTGTACCGGTGAGGATCACGACGTCGACGTCGGCGTCGCCTTCGGCCCGGCGCATCAGCTCGGGGAGCAGACGCAACACCTCGCTCGACAGGGCATTACGGGCCTCGGGGCGGTTCAGCGTGATCGTCGCGATCCGCTCGGACACATCGATCAGGACAAAGTCGTCGGCCATCCCCGATCCTCGCGCAGCCCCATCGCGATGAGCGAACGGAGGACCGACAGTCGGGCGGTTCGCTCACGCCGCGGGTGTGGCCGGTAGTCCGATGAGCGAACGCCCCGCATGCGGTGGTTTCGCTCATCGCCCGAGCGCGCCGGCGCGTGCTGATGAGCGAACGGACCGGTAGTCGGGCGCTTCGCTCATCGCCCGGGGTGCAGGGGCCGATCGAAACGGTCAGTCGAGGTCTTCGGCGGGGAGGAACGCGAGCTGGAGGTCGCCCAGCTTCACGAGCGTCGAGGCGATCCAGCCGCCGAGGGCACCGAAGTGGTCGTCGAGCAGCGTGCTCGTGCCGTCGGCCACGGTCTCCTCGGCGAGCTCGTACAAGCCTTCGTAGGTGATCTCGACCGCGTACTCGATCTCCGCCTCCTCGGGGTCGCCCGAGGGATCGGGGTGAGCGATCTCGGCGGTGAGACCGGCTCGTTCGAGCCGGTCGTCGCCGACCAGCGGACTGTGCTCGGGCACGGCTGCGTAGAACGCGGCGGGATCGACCGGCCCAGCCAGCCGCTGCACACGCAGCACGATCTCCATCTCGATCGCGGGACGCCGCTCGAGCTCCTCTTCGATGTACCACTGGCGGTACGCGGCCTGGCTCCACGACGGCCAGTCGAACGTGATGTGTGCGACGCACCGCGGCGGCTCACCCTCGCCGGGCAGGCCGTAGCTCGTCTCCCACGTCAGGTCGCCGAGCAGCACATCGGACTGGAAGTGTTCCTCGAACGCCTGTCGTTCCAGGAACGCGGCCTCGAACGCGTCACGGAGGGCGCTGATCGCATCGGTGAAGACGTGGTCCAACATCTGCGCTGCGCAGGCTAACCGACGTCGATGCCAGACTCACCGGACGTACGGTTCGCCCACACCCGGCCGAGTTCGGCTGTCATGCCAGACTGATCCGATGACGGCCTCCGCCCCGCTCGTGCTGACCGATGTGACCGACCGCGTCGGCACGCTCACGCTCAACAACCCCGACGAACGAAACACGCTGACCGCGCCGATGGTGGCCGAGATCCTCGCCGCGATGGACACCTTCGAAGCCGACGAGGGGGTCGGCGCGATCGTCGTCACCGGCACCCCACCTGCGTTCTGTGCCGGGGCCAACCTCGGCAACCTCGCCGAGGCGAGCGGCGAAAGCCTCGGCACGATCTACGAGGGCTTCCTGCGGATCGCCCGCAGCCCGTTGCCGACGCTCGCCGCCGTCAACGGCGCCGCGGTCGGCGCCGGGATGAACCTCGCGCTCGGTTGCGACGTGCGCATCGTCGCCGACCGGGCCAAGCTCGACACGCGCTTCCTGCAGCTCGGCATCCACCCGGGTGGCGGGCACACGTGGATGCTCCGTCGAATCGCCGGGCCACAGACGGCGATGGCCGCCGTCATCTTCGGGCAGGTGTTCGACGGCGCCGAAGCAGAACGCATCGGCCTCGCGTACAAGTCGGTGCCGAGTGAGTCGTTGCTCGAGGTCGCGCACGAGTTCGCCGCCAAGGCGGCCGCCGCGCCGCGCGAGCTGGCGATCCGCACGAAACAGACCATCCTCGACATGGCCGACATCGCCGATCATCCGGCGGCGGTCGAACGAGAGTTGGTCCCGCAGCTTTGGAGCACGCAGCAACCGTGGTTCGCCGAGCGGCTCGCAGCGATGCAACGACGCATCACGAGGAAGTGAGTTCACGGGCGCGTCGCCCGGAGCGCTGCAGCTGTCGTTCGACGCGGGTGAGCGCGGCGGCGACACGGTCGTAGTCGGCGCGAACGCCCGGTTCGTCCTCCGCCCACGTCGGGTCGAACGCCGCTCGGTCCAACGCATCGACGATCATCGCCATGTCGTGCTCGATGTCGTCGTCGATGTTGCATCCTGGATTCAGCTCGATGATCGCAGTCCGCAGGAGATCTCGACGCTGCGGGTTGGTCGATGACCGCGGAACGTCCCGTGCGTCACCGATCGTGTCGAAGCGATCCTGGAGCAGACCCCACCGTCCGCGTCTGCGTCGACGTCGCAGTTCCTCGGCCAGCCGCAGGGCGCTCAGGCAGAGCAGCCCGGTCGCCACGACCGCGCCGACCTCGACCGGATGTGACAGCACACCCGAGATCGCCGCCGCCATCAGATCGCCCCCGACGGTTCCAGCCTCGATCTCGCCGGCGAGGGGCACATCCGCCGTCGGATCGAACGCCTCCCAGCCGGTCTCCGGGAACCACACCTCGACCCACGCATGGGCGTCGCTCGCACGGACCTCCCAGACCCCCGAGACGCGATCGCGCACGCCCGGGAGGTACCCGGTGGCGAGCCGTGCCGGCACGCCTTGGCTGCGCAACATCACGGTGAGGGCGCTCGCAATCTGCTCGCAGAAACCCCGCGTCGACACGAAGAGGAAGTCGTCGACGGCATCGACGCCGTCGGCGGGAACGGGGGCATCGAGGTCGTAGGTGGTGTTCGTCGCCAGCCACGCCTCGTACGCCCGGATGGTGTCGTACGTCGACTGGCCCGGACGGTTCAGCTCGTCGGCCAGCGCGATCGTGCGCTGCGACGTGGTCGGGGCAAGTTCGAGGTACGGGGCGAGCACCGCCTGCGACGCCGCGTCGTCGTAGGCGGCGAAGACATCGGCCACATCGCCCTGCGATCGGAGCAATTCCGGGGTGGCCCGGACCCGCTCGGACACGATCGTGTACACCGAGCCTTCGGTGAGGGTGACGTCCGAACGCAACGCGCCGTCCGGGCGCGTCCACACGGTGCCGTCGAAGATCACGGTCGTGGCCCGGTGCGCGGCGAACAGCACGTTCGGAAGGTCGGCTTCGACGAAGTACGTCTGGATGAGTTCATCGCGCTCGAGTGTCGGATTGGCCTCGTCACCGAGCGTCGGTGCCACGTTGATGGTGGGGCCCGGGTTGGGTCGGCCCGTCTCGGGCGACACCGCCCATGTCCGTCCATCGAAGTCGGTGAACGTCTGTCCTCTCCAGAAGGCTGGCTCGGGCGACCGGACCCGCATGACCACTTCGTCTCCCAGGTCGCCCCGCACCGACGTGTCGAGTGACTCGGAGAAGCCCGGATAGCCACCGACCTGGCCGAGTGAACCGCGGGTGCCGTCCGACGGTGTGGACGCGGCAGATCTGCCGTCAGGCCCCGCGAGTGCACCAGGGGAGGCGACGTCGGTCCCCGTCGACAGCGCCGGCAAGCCGAGGCTCGCGGGCCCGTCCGGAATCGGGAGCGTGATCAGGATTGCCAGTGCGCATGCCGCGCCCACCAGGGTCCACCCGACGACGGAGCGCGCCCTGACCCTTCCGCCTGGCCCGCCGGTGCGGGTAGGCGTCGGTCCGGACGCCGTCAACGTGATCGCGGCGACGAACGAAACACCCCACAACGCGAGCCACCAACCGAGCTGGTCATCGATGCGCAGCCCCGCGGCGTAGACGGCCACGATGAGCGCGATCGCCTGATGCACCCGCATCGTCCGGCGTGTCGCCACCTCGAACCCGTGGAGCACGACGAGCAGCATCAACAGGTCGGGCAGCGGCCCGCGCAGCGCCGCCAGCAACCCGGTGATCCCGCTCGATCCCATGCCGATGAACGCGAGCGCTCCGACGGCGACCACGCCCACTCCGACCCGCACGACGAGCGGTTGGCGTCCGGCTTCGTCGACGAAGTGCACCGTGACGATCACCCCGGCGGCGAGACCGATCGCGATCAACAGAATCATCGTCGGCCCACTGTCGAGGGCAGTGACGAGCATCGCCAATGCCAGCCCTGACGTGACCGCCGTCATCCGTCGTGCCCCAGGCGTGAAGCCGACGGTTCGCTCGGGATTCGACGTCGTGGCCGCCTCACCGTGGCGAGCGAACGGATGGAACTCGCGCGTGAGCACGGACCGTGTCCTGGCGGCTCGACCGATCGGAACCGTGCTGCGGTTGCGCTCGTCGGCCAACTCAGCGCAGCGGCGCGCCGCGTCGTCGGGATCCGCGACCCGCTCGACGGTCGCTCGGCCCTCGGATCCACCGCTGCGGATGCTGACGCGATGGCCGGCCCGCAGCCCCTCGTCCAGCGTGTACCGCACCCGGCCGACGTCGGCATGGTCCGACGGAACCACCCAGCTCGTGTCGCTCGCTGGATTCCGATCGTGGACGATGAGCGACCCGGCACGCAACGTCGACGGCCAGTGCACCCCGACGACACCCTCGCCGTCGCGCCACGGCCGGACGCCGTCGACGTCGCCGCTGCTCGTGCCGTGCCGGCTCGAACCATCGCCGACGTCCGATGTCGTCGATCGCTCGAACGGAACCACCGGGGCCGCGGGCACCGGAGCCACGCGGATGCCTTCGACGGCGACCGTCGTGCGCCGCCGCCACCACACGAGTCCTGACGCCCCGCCCGTTTCCACGTCGACACCGATCGTGTCCACCACTCCAGGATTCCGAAAGGTGACGGTGGCGGGGATCGTGTACGTGCCGTCGGTGGACCCGACGTCGATCGCGCATTCGCCGATCACCGGGCGGTCGCCGGCGTCGCTCGGCCGGCTGTCGCGGCTTCGGGCGTCGGTGATCACCAGCCGGCAGGTTCGTGGTGGCCGTCGGCGCGCGCCGACACGTACGTCGAGGCTGACCGTGGCAGCGTCGCCGGCCGTGACGAGTGCGGGTACGGTCACGGCGGCGATGTGCGGGCAGCGTGCGGCGCGCCAACCCTCCACCAATGCAACGAGGAGGCCCGCGGCGCAGGTGGCGAGCACGAGCACGACGGCTGCGGCGCCGGTCAACCGGGCAACGCCGACTCCGACCGACCACGTGAGAACGAAGAACGGAGTGCCCGGAGCGAGGGCGTAGGGCCGTGCCCGGCCGACGGAGGGTGGACCGGTGCTCGCGGTCGCGGTTTTGGGTGTGGTTGCGGTTGGGGTTGCGGTCCGGTCTCCCGGTGGCCCGGTCACACCGTCGGCGGCGCGACGGTGCTCAGGCACTCGGCGACCAGGGCTCGACCGGCGTTCACATCTCCGGTGCCGGCGACCCGGTGAGCGAGCGCGGCAACCGCGACCACCGCGACGTCCTCCGCCACCACGTAGGTGCGCCCGCGCGATGCCGCGATCGCCCGAGCGAGCGCGATCAGGGCGACCCCGGCACGGGTCGACGCACCGAGGCGGATCTGGGGGTGCTGGCGTGTGGCCTCCAGGAGCGCGATGACATACGAGGCGACCGCGTCACTGACGTCGACGAGCGCGACGGCCTGACGGGCGGATCGCATCTCTGCGATGGAAACCACGGCATCGACGGCGGCGAGCATCGGGCGTCCACGTCGGCCGGTGAGCACCTCGAGTTCGGCTTGGGGATCTGCCCGACCCGGGCTGACCACGGCGGCGAAGCGATCGAGCGAACCCTCACCGAGCCGGTAGGTGCCGCCGATGTCGATCGGATTCTGGGTCGCGATCAGCAGGAAGGGTGACGGCAGGGGATGGGATTGGCCGTCCACGGTCACCGTGCGTTCCTCGGCCAGTTCCAGCAGCGCCGACTGAGTTCGCGGTGTCGCCCGGTTCAATTCGTCGAACAGCACGACGTTCGCGAACACCGGTCCGGGTCGGAATCGCATCTCGTACCGGTGCTGGTCGTCTCCGGGCACGAGCGATCCGGTCACATCGCCCGGCAGCAGGTCGGAGGTGCCCTGGATCCGGCGGAACGTGCCGCCGATGGCTCGGGCGATGACCTGGGCGAGCAGGGTCTTGCCAACGCCTGGTACGTCCTCGATCAACAGATGGCCGCCCGACAGGACGCTCGCCACGGCGATCTCGGCGACCTGGTGCTTGCCGGCGACGACCGTGTCGATCGCGCCCGCGAGTCGACCGGCAACATCTCGCACATCGACGTCTCGAACGTCGACGTCGCGCGCGTCAGATGGCGGCCCGGTGCGGGTCGGCGCAGGGGGCGGAAGGAGGTCCACCCGATTGTTTCGGCCGACGGGAGCTGAATCTTGACGGTTTGCCCACGATCCACGCGGCGTTCGCCTGCGTGCTACCGCAGGTTGTGGCAGTCGATCGCGCAGAATCGTTACAGAGAAGCTTCGACCGGACGTGGTGCGCTCGGCTACGGTCAGGGGGAAGGGGAGTGCAACCGAATCCACCGAGGCGACCGAGCGCAACCGCTCGTGAGCCGCAAAGTAGGAGGTAGCCAGATGAGTCAGCGACACCGCACCGCAGAGGTGCCATTGCCGCCGAAGCAGGAATTGCGTGCCCACGCCCACAGCGAGCGGCACCGAATCCATTCGGAACTGCAGAGTGTGGCGAACGAGGTCTGTGCGGGGCTGGACCCCGCGGACATCCACGAGCCGGGGGCGGCGTGGAAGCCAATGCATCATCACGATGCAGAGATCGCGAAGAGCAAGCTGGCCAAGCGCGGCCGCACCAAGCGGCACTGGAAGACGAAGATGTGGAAGCGGCGCACGCAGCTGCGCCGAGACCGAGCCCAGCAGGTGCAGATCGCTCGCGAGAACGCCGGCTTCGCCAGCTACTGACCCACGCTCGGCCTGATCGGCAGCGTTGGGCCGTCCGACCCCGGGAGGCCCGACGAGCTGTGGCTCGTCACGGAGCCGACTCCACCCAGTTGGTCATGAGTTCGTGGCGCCGGGCGTGCCATTCCTCGACGGTCATGCCGTAGCGGATGTGGTCCTCCCACACCCCGTTGATCTCCAGGTACCGCTCTGCCAGTCCTTCCTCGCGAACGTGGAGTTTCTCCATGACGCGCCGACTCCTGACGTTCCGCGGCACGATGCAGATCTCGACGCGATGCAACCCGAGCTGTTCGAATGCGAACTGCAGCACGACCACGACGGCTTCGGCGACGTAGCCGTGACCGGCCTCGTCCTGATCGATCCAGTACCCGATCGTGCCCGACTGCATCGCGCCACGAATGACGTTGTTCAGGTTGACCTCGCCCGCCACGTGCTGGTCGAGGAACAGACCGAACTGGTAGGCGAGCCCGTTCGTGCGGTCGCGATCACGCTGCAGGCATCGTCCGGTGAAGGCCGACCGGTCGTTGACGGGGTCGGCCTGGTGGACGGGCCGGCTCGGCTCCCACACGGTCAGCCAGTCGTGGTTGCGCCGTCGGACTTCGCTCCATTCCCGAAAGTCGCTCGCGACGAGCGGTCGCAGCATGACCCGCTTTCCATAGAGCCGCAGTGGGGTGGCCGGGCGCGATGGGTGTCGCAGCGACATGTCACTCTCCCCCTTCCTGCGATCGCATCGATGCGGCGAGCACGGCCTCGCCGAGCGCCAATCGTCGCATGATTGCGAGCACGACGCAGCACGTCGCGATGATCGTGCCGACGTGGTCGGTGTCGAGGCCCGGGTTGTCGAGGCGTTCGGTCGCCGACTCCGCAACCATCGTGCGGAACACTTCGTCGATGTCTGCTCGCGAGACCCGATGGTCGGCAGGAACGAGGTGGTCGCCGAATTCGACCTGTGCCAACGAGTCCGTGTGGTGGCCGACGAACACGATCGATGGGCTCGAAGCGATGATCGGCGCGTCGATCAGGATGTCGTCGAGGTGGTCGTGGACGGTGCCGAGCGCGTTGGTGAGGCAGGCTGGCGGGGGAGGGTCGCGTCGCTCGAACTCGGTCGAGCAGATCGTGAGTGGTCCGACCGGGATCGTGTGCCGTCCCCCGCCGGTCACTTCGAGATCGACGTGATCGTCGTGAATGGTGACCGTCAGGCCGCCCGGCTGGGGGTTGGTGGCAACGGGATCGATCGGGTCGGCGGGGCTCGTCATGGAGCGGATCCGGTCGACGACTTCGCCAGAGCGATCTGGTCGAGGGTCCATTGTCCGACGACGTCGTCGCCGGTGGCGAGCACGTGAGCGACGTGCGCGTGGAGGCATTTCACGCCGACTCGGGTGCCAGCGACACCACCGAACGGGACCGGGCCCGTGTGACCATCGGGAATCGCCGAGGAACGTTCGGCCGCATATCGCGCGTGGGTTGCAGCGATCAGCTCCGGGTCGAGTTCGGCTTCGGCCCGGTCGACGCCGCCACCCGCTTCGATCCGGCTCACGTCACGCACGAGGTCGGTGGCGACCAGGTAGTACCGCGTCGGCATCGGTGTCCCGTCGTCGAGGAACGGTGCATTGCGCACCACCACCGGGTCGCCAGCGGCGTCACGGACGACGACGTCGAAGGCACCCCTCGGCGGTCGGCCGAGCAGTTCGGTGACGCGCGTGTGATCGTCCATCAACCTCGGCGACGGCGCAGCAGCAGCAACACGAGCAGCAACACGACGACCGCCGGGACGGCCCGCTTGACGATGGAGCTGCCACCCACCTCCATGAGGTCGATCGGCTCGGTCGCCGGACCGTTGATCTTGCGGACTTGTGACGTCGTGGCGCTCGCCGCGGCGGTGGCACCGGACGTCGTACCGTCCGTCGCCGCGTCCGTCGTCGTCCGGTTCGTTTCGTCGCTGACCGGCGAATCGGCGGCGGCGCTCTCCACTGCCGGCGCCGCGTCGAGACCCTGTTCGTCGAGCATCTCGTTGAGGTTGTTCGCGAACTGGGCCATCAGCTTGGAGCTGACGTCGCCCATGATGCCGCGTCCGAACTGGGCCACTTTGCCCGTGATGTGCAGGTCGGTCGTCACGACGACCTTCGTGCTCGTCGGCGACAGGCTCTCTGCCTGAGCCGTGATCTCGGCGGAGGCGTTGCCGCGCCCGCCGGTGTCTCGTCCGACGCCTTTGATCACCGCCCGGTAGGCCGTGTCGTCGCGCTCGAGAAAGTTCGCCTCGCCCTTGAACTGACTCGAGATCGCACCGAGCTTGACCTTCACGACGCCGCGATACGTCTCGCCCTCGATCTCTTGGAGTTCGGCACCCGGCAGGCACGGTGCGATGCGCTCGACGTCGGTGATGATCGGCCAGGCCTCTTCGATCGGCCGATTGACGGTGAACTCGTTGATCAATTGTTCTGCCATCGGTGGAGATCCTCGTAGGTGTCGATGTCGTCGGGTGAGCCTGAGCACGCTACTTCACGCACAAGATCGGGTCGAATGCGCATCAGCCCCCGAGCGCCTTCGTCACCGGATTCCGGAAGCATCGACCATACGGATGCATCGAGCGCGACGGGGTTGCCGCGCCGGCCACCGTAGCTTGCGACACATATCGGTCCCGGCCCGGCGGCGACGGTTCTCCATGCATCGGCCGACACGAACGGTTGGTCGGCGAGTCCGATCACGACGCGATCGGCGCCGAGTTCCGACGCCGCGAGCAGTCCGGCCCGTACCGATGTGATCTGTCCGTCGTGCCAGTCGGGGTTGATCACGAGGCGAGTGTCACGAGTTCCGAACGTCGCGTCGTCAGTCCGACCATGAGGGGGTGTCCACCCACCGACCACGACGATGACCGGTCCGATCCCCGCGTTCGAGACGTGTCGTACGGCACGTTCCGCGATCGATTCTGCTGGTTCGGTCGACGTGGCCGGGAGCACGGCGTCGAGCTTGTGAACGGTCGAGCGCGCCCGGCCACTCCTCACGAAACGCGTCCCGGCACCTCCGGCGAGCACCACTGCCGCAACGGTTCGCGTCCGATCTGTCACCTCGACAGTGTGCCTCGTCGGGCGAGCGGCGGATACGCCGGCATGCGTCGCGGGTCATGGCCGTCGGGGCGATGGGGTCGTTCCGATGACGGACGCGTGACAGAAAGTTGACCGTTCTGCTTGAGTATTTCAGTTGTGTGACGATAAGTTACCGAACCGTCATGACGGCGGGGAACGTCGTGCCCTCGAGTGTCCACCGAAATCCATATTCCCAAACATCGAATTCCGGCCACTCGACCCAACACCTTCACCATGATCCAGATCTCCCACACCCAGATCGCACTTCCGGCATCCGATCCCGCATCGCCAGCGCACGTCTCGCGCAGCCGACGCTCCAGCTGTCGACGTGCGGTGACCGCTGCGATCGGTGCCGCACTCGTGTCGGCCGCCGGGCTGGTCGCTCTCGGTGGCACGGCGAACGCCGAGCCGTTGCCGACCAACGCTCTCGCCTTCGAGGTCGTTGCGACGGCCCGGGAGGCGATGGCCTCCCTCGAGGAGTACGACATGACCGGCGATCCCGTCGACCTGCTCCAGTACAAGGAAGAGCGCACGGAGACGGCTCGTCTCGCGGCCCAGCAGTTGGGGTACGGCGAGGTCGACATGATCCGGGCGTGGAGCTCGACGCCGCTCGCGCACCAGCGTGCGGTGCTCGCTGCGATGTCCCAGGTCGGCGTCCCGTACCGCACGAACACCAGCGAAGAGGGCGTCGGTTTCGACTGTTCCGGCCTCACCACCTACGCCTGGGCCCGTGCCGGTGTCGAACTGGTCCGTCAGAGCGGATCACAGATCAACGAAGCGGCACCGCTCGATCGGACCACCGCCAAGGCCGGTGACCTCGCCTGGTACCCGGGTCACGTGATGATGTACCTGGGTGTCGGCGACGCGATCGTCCACTCGGTGCAGCGCGGCCGCACCGTCGAGATCGACACGATCTCCGAGCGCCGCACCAATTCCGTCCGCTTCGGCGACCCCACCGTCTGACCGACCGACCCACCCGACGCAATCTCAGGAGTGGATGGCGCCGGTGCTGTCGCGGAGGGACGGGACCCGCCGTCCGGTGCGCTGGGCGATGATCTCGGCGCAGATCGACACGGCGGTCTCCTCGGGCGTGCGAGCACCGATGTCGAGCCCGATCGGCGAGTGCAGACGGTCGAGATCGGCCTCCTCGGTCACACCAGCGCTCGCGAGACGCTCCATGCGCGTGTCGTGCGTCCGGCGACTCCCCATCACGCCGATGTAGCCGACGCGGGTGGCCAACGCCCCGACGATCGCAGGAACGTCGAACTTGGCGTCGTGGGTGAGCACACACACTGCGTCGCGTGGGCCGAGCGAAGCGCCCCGTTCGTCGAAGACCGGCGACGGCCAGGTGACGAGCACCTCGTCGGCCATCGGGAACCGGCGTCTCGTCGCGAACACCTCCCGGGCATCGCACACCGTGACCCGATAGCCCAATACCTTGGCGACCCGCGCCAGCGCAGCGGTGAAATCGACGGCCCCGAAGATCCACATCTGCGGCGGCGGCGCATGCGATTCGATGAAGACGCGCACGGTCGGTTGGTCCAGGAGGTCCTCGGGCGTCGTCTGACCTTCCGGCCCATAGTGGCGGATACCGGACGCAGCCGCTTCGAGTTCGGCGAGTGCATCTCGGGTGACGACACGATCGAGGTCAGGATGTCCGAGAGAGCCGATCGCAGCCTGCTCGGGTTCGACGAGGATCTTGGCACCCACGTTCGGGCCGTCGATCACCGTTGCGACGGCGACCGGACGCTCGTCCCGCAGCGCTTCTGCGAATCGCTGGAACGTACCGGTCACCAGTCGAGTTCCTCGATGAAGAGGTGGATCGTGCCGCCGCATGTGAGCCCGACGGCGAACGCCTCGTCGTCGGAGTATCCGAACGTCACGACACCCGGCGGCCGTTCGCCAGCGAGCACCGCGAGGGCTTCACCGACGACGGCACCTTCGACGCATCCGCCGCTGACGCTGCCGGCCACTTCGCCGGACTCCGTCACCGCCATCGCCGCCCCCGGAAGGCGAGGGCCGGACCCTTCGACGTCGACGACGCGGGCGACCGCGACACGCTGGCCGGCCGTATGCCAGCGGTCGATGTCGTCGAGCAGTTCACGCATGGGTCTGTCCGCTTTCGGAGTTCGCGCCGGTCGTCATGGCAGGCACCGCCATCATGGCTCGGAGATCACTCTGGCCAGCTCGTCCATCGCTGCGATCGAGTGTCCCTCCACGAACCGGTCAACGTACGGGAGGGCCGCTGCCATTCCCCTCGCGAGCGGCGCATAGCCCGGTGAGCCCTTCAGCGGGTTGACCCAGATCAGGCGGTGGGTCACGCGCTGCAGCCGCTGCATCTGGTCGGCGAGGAGATCGGGGTCACCGCGATCCCAACCGTCGGACATGATCACCACGATCGAGTTGCGCGCCAGACCGCGTACCCCCCACTCGTCGTTGAACGTGCGGAGCCCGACGCCCAGCCGTGTACCACCGCTCCAGTCGGTCATCCGGGTGCTGGCGGCGCGCAGCGCGACATCCGGATCGCGACTCGTCAACTCCCGAGTGAGTCGAGTCAGCCGCGTGCCGAGCGCGAACGCCTCGACCTTCTGCCGGCCGGCCACAGCGGCGTGCACGAATCGGAGGAGACCTCGCGCATAGGGCTCCATCGAACCGCTCACGTCGAGTACGAGAACGAGCCGACGGAGCCGCGTCGCCGGTTCCCGGAAATGCCGTCGCACCGGCTCGCCCCCTGCTCGCATCGACGCGCGCACGGTCGCCCGCATGTCGGGATGCCGGCCTGCACGCGACGCCGGCTGGAGCCGAAGTGACGCCCGCGGCGAACCGACGAGACGAAGGTCCGACATCAGGGTCTGCGCCAGCTGGATCTCCTCATCGGTGTAGGCCGCGAAGTCCTTGTGGCGCAGCACCTCGGCGGCCGAGAACCGCAGCTCGATGGTCTCGTCGTCGTTCGAGTCGTGTTCGTCGTCCGAGTCGTCGTCCGAGTCGTCG
>JANNNB010000312.1:0-9168 GCA_031398325.1 Actinomycetes bacterium | reverse complement strand
CGGGTCGTGGATGTTCGGGTCATCGACGAGCTGTGCGCCGTC
This sequence comes from Actinomycetes bacterium, assembly GCA_031398325.1. Classification (GTDB taxonomy): domain Bacteria; phylum Actinomycetota; class Acidimicrobiia; order Acidimicrobiales; family Ilumatobacteraceae; genus Sva-07. Next base: position 9,126 of record JANNNB010000312.1, on the reverse strand, counting down.
CGCAGGCAGCGTTCCATCGACGCCCTGTTGTGCCCACTTGGCTCGGTACCGCGCCACGATGAAGCCGACCAGACGGTCGCGCAGCTTGATCACGAGGCTCGCCAATCCACCCGGCAGGATCAGCAACACGATCAGCACGCCGACCGCCGACGACAGGAACTGCCATGCCGGTTCGGTGATGAACCAGTCGGTGCCGCGCAGGTACACGGCGCCGAGCACCCCACCGAAGAGCGACCCGAGACCACCGACGACGCCGGCGGTGAACACGTTCAGGCTCTGCGCTGGCCCGTAGCTCGCGAGGTCGAAGCTCTGGCTGAGGTGCACGAAGAGGCCGCCGGCGACGCCGGCGACGGCGCCCGAGAGCGTGAAGGCCATGAGTTTGACGGGTACGGGCGACACGGCGTAGGCCTGCGCTGCTCGTTCGTTCTCGCGGAGCGCGACGATCGCACGACCTGGCCGGCTGTGGCGGACGCCGCGCAGTGCCAGGTACACGAGCGCGAGGACGACGATCGTGTATGCGTAGTACCTCGTGGGCGTGCTGATGTCGATGCGCCCGAAGAGTGGGAGTCGCTCGAGACGCTCCTTCGGAACCCAGCCGAAGAAGAGATCGTTGAGCAGCCACGACGAGACGGCGAGCGCGAACACGAGTGTCGTGACCGCGAGGTAGAGGCCGCGCAGACGCAATGCGGGGAGTCCGACGACGAAGGCAGCAAACGCTCCGGCGGCCCCGCCCGCGAGCAGAGCGAGCGTGAGGTCGACGTTCCACTCGGACGTGCACTTGGCGGCGACGGCGGCGCCGATGGCGACGAAGCCCATCTGACCGAGCGAGATCTGTCCCGCCCACCCGGTGAGCACGACCAGGGACAAGCCGATGATGGCGTACACGCCGACAGCGGAGGCCTTGATGATCTGATCGGTCCGCAGGAAGAGCGGGATGGCGATGAGCCCGGCGACGAGCGCCACGCCGACTGCGAGCCGCATCAGACGAACGAGTGGAAGTCGCGTGATCCACGGCTCGAGCGGGCGCACCTCGTCACTGAGACGCCATGAGGCCGCCTCGTCGGTGTCGGCCCGGCTGTACTGGCGACGCTGGAGGAGCAGGGCGATCAGCACGGCAGCGCCGACGATCGGTGTGACGAGCAGTGGGCTCTCGGCGTTCCAGGCGACGCCGTATTCGAGGATGCCGAGCGCGACGGCGGATGTGGCGACCGTCGGGAGGTGGCGTAGTCGCCCGATGACCAGTGCGGCGAGCGCCTGGACGAGCGCGACGATGCTGAGTGCCGAGCCGATCGGCACGCCGATGATGCCCGCCCGGAGGAACAGCGCGAGGACCGAGAGGCCGGCGGCGATCGCCCAGACGAGCGTGGACAGCCATGCGACCGGAATGCCGAGCATCTGCGCCCGCTCGCTCTGTTCGGCGGCACCACGCACCGCTGTTCCGAGCCGAGTCCGGCCGAGGAACAGGGCCACGGCGACCATCGCGATCGGAGCGACGATCAGGGCGATCAAGTCGTTCGCAGTGAGGATGAACGTTCCGACCGTCAGCTTCCAGTCGACCGGCGGCGGGATTCGCTGTGAGGCGGCGTTCTCGCCCCACATGCGGGGAACGAGCAGTGCAAGCACGGCCAGCAACTGGGTGATGCCGATCGTCGCGACCGTGAGAACGAGTCGCGACGCCTTGGCGAACCGTCTGACGAGTGCGAACTCGACGACCGCGCCGAGTGCGATCGCAGCGGTGAGTCCGATGCCGAACCCCAGCAGGTACGGCAGGCCGGAGAAGAGGATCAGACCGACGGCGAGTGTCGTCGGGACGAATCCGAGGTCGGCCTGGGCGAAGTTGACGACCCGGTTGGCGCGGTAGACGAGCGCCATTCCCATCGCCAGCAGCGCAGTGAGGAGACCGAGGACGACACCGCGGACCCACGCACCCATCGGCATGCCGAACCAGATCAACTGGACGGCGACGAGCGCGATGGCGGGCGCGAATGGGCTCACGACTCGCCAGTAGCGATCTGACCCCCAGCCTTTGATTGACATCCCCATGTCGAAAGCGGACCGTAGTAGTCGTCCGCGTCGGGGTCGTTGTCAGAGACGACCATTTGTCGACATTTCTCGCGACGTCAGCAGCACAGCGGTCGCTGCCCGAGATCGCACGGTTGCCGTCCGTATCACGTTCCGTCATACTCGGTTCATGGGTAAAGCGATCTCGGTTCGACTCGACGATGACGCACAACGCGCTCTGCGAATCTTGGAAGCGACCGGGCTGAGCCAGTCGGCGGCCATCAGAGCGGCGCTGCTGGCGTCGGCGGAGCGCATTCGAAAGCGCAGCGAACTCGCCGCCGAGGCCGCAGCCTTGGAGGCCGACGATGTTGATCGGGCCGAGATGCTGGCGATCGCGTCGATGATGGAGGCGATGCGTGCGGCGGGGTGAGGTCTATCGCTTCAAGGTTCCCAAGGGCATCGGCCACGAGCAGCAAGGTGAGCGCTTCGGTGTGGTCGTGCAAGCTGATGCGTTGATGCCTCGATCGGTGATCCTGGTCGCACCGACCTCGAGGAGCGCTCGCCCTGCATCGTTTCGGCCCGAGGTTTCGATCGCCGGCGTCTCGACGCGTGTACTCGTTGAACAACTTGGCGTGGTCGACGCGCAACGGCTTGGTCGCCGTGCCGGGCTCCTGGCTGCCGAGGAGATGTGGGCAGTCGATGAAGCACTTGCCGCGGTGCTCGGCCTCGATTGACCGATCCGAGGTGCCGCTCGGTACTGGCAATCCGGTGCACTTCGGGCATTCGGGGCGCTTGGGGTGTTGCCATCGAACCGCATGCCCGGTCTCGACTGAGCTAAGCCCGGCCCAGGACCCATCATGAGGTGCACGACAAGGGTGCTACCTTCGACACGGTGGCAGGACGAACAGAAGAAATCTCGCAAGCTGAGACGATCGGCATGCTCGACTTGGTGCCATTGTTCAGGGGCCTGACCAAACGGCAACTCGTCGCTGTGGCCAAAGTTGTGGACCACATGAGCTTCAGCCCCGGCGCAGTAGTCGTCAAAGAACTGGACGTCGGTCGACGCTTGATCATCATCCGAGAGGGCACAGCCGAAGTGCGACGACAAGGAGTCGTCGGCCGGGATGGCGCGACGGAAATGGCGGACGGCGGCAGTCGTCGTCTCGCCACCGTGGGCCCGGGCGATGTCGTGGGCGAGCTCTCGCTCATCGACGGGAAGCCGACGGCGGCTTCAGTTCTGGCCGAAACCCAGCTCGATGCCCTCGTCATTTATGGGACCAGGTTCAAAAAGCTGTTGGGATCGATGCCCCAGTTGTACCCGCGGCTCCTCGTCGGAATGGCGGCCCGAGTACGCGATCTCGATCGTCGGGCGACGTGATCGGGTAGAAGGCCCGCGCCCAGCCATGGCAGGCACGGGCAACTCAGAGCGTGTGGTGATGATGAGGTGGCCTGTAAGCGGGATTCTGTGAGTCGAGGCGGACCTCGACCCGGTGACCATCCATCTTTGCGGCCTACCCGAGGGTTGCCCGACGTCCGAGGACGACGGGCGAACGGGCCGTTCGGTCCCTCTGCTCGGCCTTGCTCCGGAAGGGGTTTACCAAGCCGGCGCCGTCACCGACGCCGCTGGTGCGCTCTTACCGCACCGTTTCACCCTCACCTGTGATCGATCGCCTCGCGACGACCGGCCCATCGGCGGTCTGCTCTCTGTTGCACTTTGACCGTCAGGTCGCCCCGACCTGGCTCTCGCCAGCTTCCTGCCCTGTGGAGTCCCGACTTTCCTCGACGATGCAGCACGCACCGCCGCGGTCACCCGGCCACCTCACCATCGCTGTCCAGCCTACGAGGGCGGTTCAGCAGTCAGGGACGAGTTCGTTGTAGATGTACGAGTTCAGCGACGGGGTCTGGATGGTGAAGTCCTGGCGAGTGCCCTCTTCGTTCGGGGGGCCGACGATCAGTTCGAACTGTGCGACCGACCCGAAACGGAACGGGATCGCGTACTGCAACGGCACACCGTCGGCATCGACCCCGACCTCGAGGCCGTCGAGCGCCGGGCTCACGTACCCCTCCGTACCCTCCACGGCGATGACCATGGCGGCGGAGTTGCGCGAGTCCTGAGCGGCGGCCTGCACCATCGCGGTGCGCTGTTCCGGCTCCGTCAACTCGATCGAGAACTGCTGGTACGTGGCGGCGCCCAGATTCTCCAAGCTCACGACGACGTTGTAGATGTCACGTTCCTGGTTGTCGCTGGCCTCGATCGCGTCGACGATCGGCACGAAGAAGCGCTCTTCCATCCAGGGGTTGCCACACGGCCACACCTCGCCGCCGGCTGCGACGGTGAGCTCACCCATGACGGCGACGAGTTCACGGTGGTTCTCGATGATCTGTTCGAACAGTGCTGTGCCCTCGGCATCGAGCAGATCCATCGCGAGGATCGACTCGTAGACCATCAGCGTCGACTGCTCGAGGGACGACCCCGTCCGCAGCAGGACGGCCGCATCGACCGGGTACTCCGGAGGATCGGTGATCGGCGGGGCGACGCCGACCCGACCCGGATCGGTGTTGCCGCCACGATCATCGCCGCACGCTGCGACGATGGCGGCGAGTGACACGGTGAGGCCGCCGATTCGAAGCGCATCGCGGCGCCCGAGACGGGTGGCGATCCTGGCATTCACGTCGCTGGAGTTCACCTTGTCGCTCATTCGCCCTCCTCGGCTTCCTCGACGGCGAGCTCGAGCGGATTGGCCTCAGTGGCGTTCAACACGATCGGATCGGTGGGCAGCTCGGCGACATCGGCGAGCACCACCGATGCCCTGGCCTCGACGACGAGGATCGAGGCGACGAGGTTCACCGATTCGACACTCTCGAACGACCCGATGGCTTCGGTGTGCGTGGCGACGAACGTCTGCTCCAGTTCATTCGCCGCGATCGCCCAGGCGACGTGGTCGCTCGTGGCGAACGCCGACTCGAACTGGTCGAACACCGCCGTCGTGGCCGACGAGGCCGAGAACCCGGCGACGCCGGCGATGGCCTGCCCGTACGCCTCGTGGTTGCTGGCCAGCACCGCAGCGAGCGCCCCAGCATCACCGTCGAGCCCGGCATCGAGACTCGCCAGATAGAGATCGCGAGCAGCGAGTTCGAGATACATCATCGCCCGCAGTCGGCGCTGGTCGGCAGCGGTCGGGGCGAACGGGGCAGCGGCAGCCGGCCGCGCGATCGCGAGTGCACCGACGGCGGCCGCGAGACCGGCCGCACCGACGGTGCTGATCATGCTGCGCCGCGACGTTGCGCGCTCAGCGATTACGAGGTCCACGGGGGTGTGTCCTTTCGGTTCATGCTCACGACAGCCTTGCCCCTGGCGGAGCAACGGCACAACTCTAGAGGTCGGGCGCTCGTGACACGCGGTCTTCAGAAGTCGAGCGACGAGAGTTCGGGTATCCACCCGGCTGACCGGCCGACGGCGTCGATCCAGCGTTCGCGCAAGGCAGCGTGATCGACCCCCGGAGTCGGCTCGACCACGTGGGCGGGGCGCCACAGATCGTCGAGATCAACCATCCCGCCGAACACCCCGACGCCGAGCCCGGCCATGAATGCCGCCCCGATCGTGGTCGACTCGGCGATCGGCGACACCTCGATGGGCCGGCCAGCGGCGTCGGCGAATGCCTGCACGAACGTCGGGTTCTCGCTCATGCCGCCGTCGATCCGCACGGCGGTGATCTCGACGCCGGTGTCGGCGATCGCTGCGTCGATGAGATCTGCGCCTCGATGGGCGATGCCTTCCAGGACGGCGCGCACGACGTGCGAGCGTTCGGTGCCCCGCGTGATGCCGAGCAGCGTGCCCCGCGCCCCGTAGTCCCAGTGCGGAGTGCCGAGCCCGAGCAGTGCCGGCACGTAGACCACGCCATCGCTGTCGGCGCAGCCCTGCGCGACGTCATGACTGTCCGCGCTGGTCTCGATGATGCCGAGGTCGTCGCGCAGCCACTCGATGTTGGTGCCGGCCGAGAGCATGATGCCCTCGACCCCCCAGGTGAGCACACCGTCCCGGGACCACAGGGGCAGTGGAAAGGTCCCCGCAGCAGTGCGGTCCGCTGCGACCGGTGTCCCCGCGTCGGTGCAGAGGTCGAGCATGCCGCCCGTTCCGAACGTCACCTTCGCCCGGCCGGCGACGACGCAACTCTGACCGACGAGTGACGCCTGTTGGTCGCCGAGGATCCCCGCGATCGGAGGAGCGCCCGGCAGCGCGGTCGCCCGTCCGCAGACCCCGACGGAGTCGACGACCTCGGGCAGGATCGACCGTGGAATCGAGAACGCGTCGAGCACCGCGTCGTTCCAGTCGCTGCCGTCGACGAGTCGCAGTGCCGAGGTGGCTGCCGAGGCGTTCGTCTGATCGCTCACGTGTATCGCTCCCTCCGAGAGCGTCCAGGCCACCCAACTGTCGACCGTGCCGAAACAGAGATCGCGGCCCGCGAGTCCGTCGCCATTCGCGTCACGGCTGTTGGCCAGGGTCCATGCGAGCTTCGTGACCGACTGGTTCGGTGCCAGTGCCCAACCGTGCTCCGCTCTGGCCATGATGCAGTCGCCGATGGTGCGAAGATCCTGCCATCCGATGCCGGGGCCGACCGGTTGGCCGGTCGACCGATCCCAGACGATCGTGCTGGCACGCTGGTTGGTGATGCCGACAGCGACAACGGGTTCGTCTGTCTGCGCCAGCGCGGAGCGGGCTGCGTCGAGCACCTTGTCGGCCATCTGGACAGCGTCGAACTCCACCAGACCGGGTGCTGGCGTCGTCGGTGCGAACGGGCGGTACTCCATCGCCCGGAGCTGCAGACGATCATCCACGATCGCGGCGCGCAAGCCGGTCGTGCCGACGTCGATCACCAGCAGGTTGCTCACGGCCAGGGCACCTCTCCGAACGCCGATGCGAATCCGAGCTTGCCAGGATTGAGGATCCCGTTCGGATCGAGTGCCGACTTGATCGACTGGAGGACAGCATGCGACGCGCCGAGCGCCTCAGGCATGAAGCGAGCGCGGTTGAGGCCGACGCCGTGATGATGCGACAGGTTTCCTCCGGCTGCGAGCACCGTGCGCTGTCCGGCATCCCACATCGCGACGTAGGTCGACTCGATGTCTTCGGGCGGGGGAGTGGCGGCGAACGTGAAGTACAGACAGGCCCCGTCGGAATAGCTGTGTGAGAGATGACAGGTCGCGGCGCGGGCCGTCGGCACCGCGAGGAGCGCCTCACGCACGCGGACGAACAGCTCGTCGAGTGCGGACCACGGTGCCGCGATCTCCATCGTGTCGACGACGAACCCCTTCCGTGTCAAGCCCTGGAGGGCCGTGGTGTCGTTGCGGTGCTCGAGCCAGGCAGCGACCAGGGCGGTTTCGGCAGGCGAACCGCCTGCTGCGTCGACCGCCGTGGCGATGACCTCCATCGTCCCGTCGACGATCGATTGGTCGCCTTCGTCGAGCACGAGCAACACACAGTTCGACCCGTCACCTCCGCGACCCCTGGCCGATTCTTCGGCGTCGTACAGCCGCAGCACGGCAGGTGTCGCACCACGGCGCATGACCAGCCGGCATGCCTCGATCCCGTCGGCGAACGAATCGAACGTGTACGCCGCCTGGCGCTCTGCTGCCGGCACCGGGTGCGTCCGAAGCCAGACACGCGTGATGATCGCGAGCGTGCCCTCCGAGCCGAGGATCAACTGGGTGAGATCGGGACCGGCGGCAGCGGCGGGTGCGCCGCCGGTGCGGATGATCGTTCCGTCGGCGAGGACCGCCTCGAGCCCGATCACCATCGCCTCGATCTTGCCGTAGCGGGTCGAGTACTGGCCGGCACCCCTTGACGCCACCCATCCACCGACGGTGGCGAGGTCGAAGCTCTGAGGAAAGTGGCCGACCGACAAGCCGTGTTCGCCTTGCAACACGCGTTCCAGATCGGGGCCGAACGTGCCGGCGAGGACCTCGACGACGCCGGAGATCTCGTCGACCGACACGACGCCTGCGAGCGCCGTCGTGTCGAGCACCACCCCACCGAACACCGGAATGGCAGCGCCACACACACCGCTTCGTCCGCCGGCCACCGTCAGTGGGATGCGAGCGATGCTGCATGCCCGAGCGACGGCTGCCACCTGCTCGGCCGTCGTCGGCCTGACGACGGCGTCGGCGACCTGGGGGACCTGTCCGGCGATCGACCAGTGGAGTGCCAGGGGCCACCAGTCGCGGCTGGCTTCGGCGACCTGACCCTCGTCGGAGACCACCTCGCAGATCTCGTGGATGGCGGCGAGGAAGTCGTCGTCGAGCTCGATTCCGGCGCCTCCGAAGTGGGACGCGTCGCCCGTCAATTCAATGGGTGCGGTTGGTGACATGCCCACCGGCAATCTCCTCTGCGGCGCACAGCGCCCGATAGTGCTCGATCTGAGCGTCGATCGTGGTCTCGTCCCAGCCCAGTTCGGTCGCCATCAAGGCGGCGACGTCCGGTGCCGCTGCGAGTGAGGCCTCCCGATCCTTCAAGTGGGCGCGGGTACGGCGGCACAGGATGTCCTCCAGCGTCGTCGCCATCTCCTGTCGAGCCGCGTACACGGCTTCTGCCCGCAGGTACGCCAAGCCCGGGACCAGCGCCTCTCCGAGCGACGAGTCGAAGGCGACGAGTGCTCGTATCTCGTCCGCGTCGGACCCGTAGCGGCGGTGCAAGTGCCCGGTTCGGTCGTCAGGTCGTGCATCGGTGCCTGGCACCGGGGTACGACCGTTCGCGCCGACCAGTCGCAGCCGCTTCGTCGATCGCCGCTTCGCCGCGCCGCGGGGAAGATGTCTCGCGACGGCGTCGACGGCGTCCTCGGCCATCTCCCGATACGTGGTCAGTTTGCCACCGGTCACCGTGACCACACCCGAGTCCGTGGTCCGGATGGCGTGCCGGCGCGACAGGTCCTTCGTCGCGCCGGCCTTGGTTGCACCTGAATCGCCCTCTGTCGGGTCGGCCGTGGGCTTCACGAGCGGCCGCAGGCCCGCCCACACGCCCGTGATGTCGCCGCAGTTGATCTCTCGGTCGGTCGTCGTGTCGAGCGCCTGGTTCAGGGCCTCGAGGATGTAGTCGATGTCGTCACCCGTGGCCTGGGGGTCGTCCATCGA
>JANNNB010000277.1:0-4902 GCA_031398325.1 Actinomycetes bacterium | reverse complement strand
CGTTGGTGATCTCGAGCTCGGTGTCGAGGTCGACGTCCCACTTGTTCTTGTAGTAGCCGGCGATGGCCTCACGCAGCTTCGGCAGGCCCCGACTCAGCGAGTATCGGTGATTCTTCGGGTTGTGCGCGGCCTCAGCGAGCTTTTCGACCGCGATGTCGGGCGAGGGGATGTCGGGGTTGCCGAACCCGAGGTCGATCACGTCCGCTCCGGCGCGGCGTGCCTCGATCTTCAGTCCATTGATGATGGAAAAGACGTACGGGGGCAGATTTTCGATGCGCCGGAACTCCATGGGTCTGACGCTACCCGGCGGCACCCACCGTACCCTGGCCAGTTCCCCGTACATTGGCGGCATGCCGAAGACTCCGAGCGAAGGCTGCATCCACGTGATCATCGAGATCCCCCGTGGCAGCCGCAACAAGTACGAGATCGACCACGAGGACGGACGCGTCTACCTCGATCGGCGCCTGTTCACCGCCACCACGTACCCGGCCGACTACGGCTTCCTGCCGAACACGCTCGCCGGCGACGGCGACCCGCTCGATGCACTGGTGCTGCTCGAAGACCCGGTGTACCCCGGCGTGGTCGTCGAGTGCCGCCCGGTCGGCGTGCTCTACATGCAGGACGAGGCCGGCGAGGACGCCAAACTGATCTGCGTCCCGCCGAAGGAGCCGCGTTTCGCGAACGTCAACGACATCTCCGAACTCACGCCGCAGTTGGTCGAGGAGATCCAGCATTTCTTCAACGTGTACAAGGCCCTCGAGCCCGACAAGTACTCCTCGGCGCACGGCCTCGGTGGCCGCGACGAAGCCTGGGACGAGATCCACAAGGCACGCGCCGCCTTCCCCGGCACCGACCGCCACTGACACCGCACCGTCTCGCGCTCTTCCCGAAGTCGACCGGTGGGCTGGGTCAGATCGTGCAGAGCAGGGCGGCGCCGACGGCACCGGCCCGCGGGCCCCAGTGGGCGAACTCGACCCTCGGGATGGGGCGCAGGTGCGGTTGGTACAGCAGCTCACCGAACCACGTCACGATCGGGTCGAGATAGAGGTCGGCCCCCGACGCGAGCCCACCGCCGAGCACGAACATCTCGGGGTCGAGCGCGTTGGTGAGGTTCGACAACCCGAGCGCAACCCAGCGGCCGAACTCGTCGATCACGGCCAGTGCCTCGTCGTCGCCGGCGCGAGCGGCCGTCTGCACGTGTTCGCCACGAACGTCCTGCGGGTCACCACCGGCGAGCTGTACGACGGACGCACACCGGCGGGCGGTCGCCGCCTCTCGGGCGAGCATTGCGAGGCCTGATCCGGAGGCGTAGCGCTCCCAACAGCCACGACGGCCGCACGGGCATCGTGGGCCGTCGGGGTTCACGACCATGTGCCCGAACTCGCCCGCGAAGCCGTTCCTGCCGCGCACGACCGCACCGTTGGCCACGAGGCCGCCGCCGATACCGGTCCCGAGCGTCACGAGCACCATGTCGGTCGTGCCGACACCGGCGCCGAGTTTCCATTCCGCGGCCGTGGCACACGTTGCGTCGTTGTCGACGTCGACTCGGGTGACCTGATCGCCCAAGCGCTCCCGAAGGAGACGCGCAACCTCGAAGTGCTCGACGCCATCCAGGTTGGGAGCAGCCTGCAACACGCCATCGCGGTTCACGAGCCCCGGCACGCCGACACCGAGCGTCGTGGCCTCGTTGCGACCGAGCGCGACTGCCAGCTCGGCCAGCGTTTCGATCAACGGATCGAGACTGTCGTCACCGCGGGGCGTCGGGCGAGTCTGCTCGTCGATCACCTCGCCGCGCGAGTCGATCGCCACCCCGAGGGCTTTGGTACCGCCGACGTCGATGCCGACGGAGTGCACGGATGTCGTGTTCAGGCTTCGGCGCGAACTTTGAGTTCACGAACGGTGTTGAGGATGCGCACCTCGGCGCGTCGCTTCACGAAGCCGGGCAGCGGGATCGCCAGCGTGATCGCCAAGTCGTAGCGCACGAGCGTGCCGCCCGAGTCGGTCGGCTCGAAGGTGAAGACACCGTCGATCGAACGTTGGATGTCGCCGCTCACCATCTTCCAACCCAGTCGCTGTGGTGCGGCGTCGTAGTCGTAGGCCAACGTGTAGTGCGTGCTCCGGCCGAGCGCCGATGCGCGGAACTCGACCTCGGAGGGTCGGCCGGCTTCATCGGTGCTGTGCACCTTGACATCCTTGATGTCGTGCGCCCACGACGGGTAGTTCTCGATGTCGACGGCGATTTCCCACACGCGCTCCGGAGGAGCATCGATGGTGATGATCTCGGTTGCGGTGTCAGCCATGTTCCTCATTCTTGTCGATCGGGCCACCCGAAGTGGCGCCAAGGTCCGACTCCGGCGAAGACACCGGGGAATCGTCGGGCGATGTGATCGGTGGGAACACCCCGTGGTACGCGGACCACAGCCCGTTCAGCCCCATGCCGAACATGGGGACCAACACACCGACGGCGAGTGATGTTCCGGGCGAGCCGTCGAGATCCTTCGAGCGACCGAACGCAGTGGCAAAGGCGACGATCACCTGCACGGCGAGCAGCCCGAGCATGCGGACCCGCACTCGCTTCGGAGTCGGCGCCCCGAGGAGGAGGTACACCTGCGTGACGGCGATCTGTTCGTCGCGACTGCGTTGCACGACGTTCCAGAACGACCAGAGGAACGCGAACACGCCGACGGCGAACAGTGACATCGCCGTGATCGCGCCGACCCATTGGCTGGCCGTCGAGAACACCACCGCGGCGGTCACCGCCGTGACCGTGAAGGCGACCGTCCCGACGAGGTTGGCCGCGATGATCACGTCGCCCGCACGGGTCTGCGGTTCGGTGGCGCCCGGACGCCCAGTCTTGTCGGTCATGTCGGTCATGTTGGTCATGTCGGTCATTCGAACACCCCGAGTGTCGCACCGAGACGTTCGGACAACACGTCGTAGGTGAACTCGTCGAGCACCCGCTGACGCGAACGGTGCCCCATCGCGGTGCGGCCGGCGTCGTCGTCGAGCAGCCGTTCGAACGCATCGGCCACCGCTTGCACATCTTCGGGGTCAGCGATCACGTATCCGGTCTCCCCGTCGACCACCGCTTCTGCGGCACCTCCCGAATCGCCGGCGACCTGGGGGATCCCGCACGCGGCCGCTTCGACGAACACGATGCCGAAACCCTCCTGTTCGAGGCCACCCCAGCGATTCCGGCACAGCATTGCGAACACGTCGGCACAGCCGTAGAGCAACGGCATGTCGTCGTTCGGGATACGCCCGAGGAACCGGACCGGCGCGTCGAGTTCGGCGGCGAGGCGCCGCAGCCGGTCGTCATCGCGCCCGCCGCCGGCGATCACGAGCAGCAGATCCGGTCGAGTGCGCCCGAGTCGCGCAACCGCGCGGATCGCCGTGTCGAAACCTTTGCGCGGCACGAGACGCGAGATGCTGACGATGAGCTCGGCGTCGTCCGAGATGTCGAAGTGCTCACGAGCTCGCGCCCGTTCCGGAGCGGAGAGTGGTTGGAACCGATCGGCGTCGACACCACACGGCACGACGGTGATCGGGAGCTCACGTCCGGCGGCGTGTTCGGCCTCGGCGGCCGGGTAGCCACCGGCGGCGACGATGTGACGAGCCCGACCGAGCGTGTAGGCCAGCGCCTGCTTGCTGAGTGGGAGGCGGCCGGGAACGGTGACTTCGGCGCCGTGCAGGACGAGGTCGTAGGGAAGTTCCAGCGAGGGTCCGATGAGTCCGAGTGGTACTGCAGGGTCGAGCACCACGAGGTCAGCGCCGAAATCACGGGCGAGTTCGTTCACCTGGCGCACCATGAACGGGTGCGGGAGCAACACCGGTTCGCGGGTCCGTTCGATCCGGTATGGCTGGTCGGCATCGAACGCCGCCGCATCGGCGTGCGGGCTGGTGAGCACGGCGAAGCGGTCGGCGGGGAGACGACGCCACCATTCCCACAGCAGCGATTGGATGCCGCCGATCTTGGGTGGGAAGTCGTTGGTGACGAGGAGGTGCTTCATGCGCGGCATCGAGAGGTGAGGCGATCGAGCGCCCATGCTGCATGTTCGGCAAGGACAGGATCTGGCCCCGAACGGTAGCGGTCGAGCACCTCGTGACACCGTGTGTCGTCGGGCTCGCCGACGTTGCCGACCACGACGAGTGCATTGCGTCGCACCCACCGATAGTCCCGCTCCGCGACGTACCAATGGGCGTATCTGTCGGTGATCCACTCGTCGTCGGCCTCGAGCAGGGCGAGCGCGTCGACCCACGCCCCGCTCGGATCGGCGAGATCGATCGTGTCCCGTCTACCCAACCGCACCGAGATCGGACAGACGTCCTGGCAGTCGTCACAGCCGTAGATCCGGTCGCCCACCAGCGGGCGCCACTCGAGCGGCATCGACCCAGGCTTCTGCAAGATCCACGACAGGCAGCGTGCGGCGTCGATCACCCCGGGGGCGACGATCGCCCCGGTCGGGCATCCGTCGATGCAGCGCGTGCATGTTCCGCAGCCGTCGGACACCGGTTGGGCGTTCGGCTCGTACTCGGCGGTGGTGACGATCGACCCCAGGACGAACCAGCTTCCGAGCCCTGGCAAGAGAAGGTTCGCGTTCTTCCCGAACCAACCGAGCCCCGCACGGTGGGCGATGGCGCGGTCGACCATCGAGTTGTCGTCGGCGAAGGCGACCGCTCGCTCGTCGGCCCGTCGAATCGACCTCGCGACCGATCTCAGCCCGGCGCGCAGTGGGGCGTAGTGGTCGATCCACGCATACCTCCCGACCCGGGCGTGTGGCCCCTCCGCCGGGCGTTCCGGATCGTCGCTGGCCAGATAGGATCGCGCAGCGACGATGACCGATCGGGCGCCCGCTACCGCTCGCATCGGGTCGGTCGAACGTTCCGGATTGCGGAACGTGA
>JANNNB010000208.1:0-21011 GCA_031398325.1 Actinomycetes bacterium | reverse complement strand
AACACCGACTCCGACTACGACCGCGAGAAGCTCCAGGAGCGCCTCGCCAAGCTGACGGGCGGTGTCGCTGTCCTGAAGGTCGGCGCGGCGACCGAGGTCGAACTCAAGGAGAAGAAGCACCGCATCGAAGATGCCGTGTCGACGACCAAGGCTGCCATCGAAGAAGGTGTCGTCGCGGGCGGTGGCGTCACGCTGCTCCGTGCGCAAGCCGCAGTGCTCGAGGCTGCTGCCAAGCTGACCGGCGACGAAGCGACGGGCGCCCGCCTGGTCGCACAGTCGCTCGAAGGCCCCCTGAAGCAGATCGCGGAGAACGCCGGCATCGAAGGCGGCATCGCCGTCGCGACGGTGCGGGGGATGACCGGCAACGAAGGCCTCAACGCCGCCACGGGTGAGTACGAGGACCTCGTCAAGCTCGGCATCATCGACGCCGCGAAGGTGACCCGTTCGGCGCTGCAGAACGCCGCCTCGATCGCGGCGTTGTTCCTCACCACCGAGGTCGTCATCGTCGACAAGCCCGAAGCTGCCGGCGCCCCCATGGGCGGCGGCGACATGGACTACTGACCATTCTGGCGGCGGGCTCGTCGTCCGCTCCGTTTACTTCGAGCGCCGCTTCCAGATCGTCGCTGGCGCTTCCCTCGCCGGCGAGACCCGATCGGCACGACAACTGACTGTTCGGCGACGGTGCCTCCCCTGCTTCTGCCGGGGAGGCACCGTGCTTTCCGAATAGCGTGAACCCATGGCTGGATCGTCTCGGGGGAGAACCGGTCGGGCGCTCGTCACGAAGGTCTCCTTCGACGAGTCGGGCGCTGTCACATCGCGTCGTCGGAATCCCGACGACCTGATCGTCGAGGAACCGATGTCGATCCAGCTCGACGGCACGCTCGTGTCGACGACGATGCGCACACCCGGTCACGACTTCGAACTCGCCGTCGGGTTCTGCTTCACCGAGGGGATGCTCGGCGGCGCCACCGTGACCGGTGTTCGCTACTGCGCTGACGGCAGCGCCGTCGACTCCGAGTTCAACGTCGTCACCGTCGAAACCGGTGGCCGGGCGCCGACGCCGACGCCTCGCCTCGGCAACACCTCGTCGAGCTGCGGCATCTGTGGTTCGGAACAGCTCGCCGATCTGGCGACCCGCCTCGCCCCGTTGCCGGCGACGCAGTCGTTCGACCTCCATCTGTTGCACTCGATCCCCGACACGGTGATGGGTGCGCAACAGTTGTTCGGTCTGACCGGTGCCTCGCACGCCGCAGCGGTGTTCGACCGCGACGGGAACGTGGTCATCACGCGTGAAGACGTCGGACGACACAATGCGGTCGACAAGGTCGTCGGTTGGCTGGTCCTGCAGGGCATGCGGGGCAACGGTCTCGGCCTGTACATCAGCGGTCGGGCCAGCATCGAGATGATCCAGAAGGCGTGGGCAGCGGGATTCTCGACCGTCGTGTCGGTCAGCGCCCCCACGGCCCTCGCCGTCGACGCGGCCCGACGTGCCAACCTCACCCTCGCCGGCTTCCACCGCCCCGACGGCTTCAATCTCTACACCTGACCAGCGACCGGCATTCCCGAAATTGATCGAGTTGGTTGCGGTATCCGCAACGAACGCCATCAAATTCGGGAAGGTGCCTAGCCTGGGGGGATGCGCATGGAAGCCGGGCTCAGTGTCGTCCACCTGTTCGGGAAGCCGACCGACCGACTCGATCGAGAGGCGGTCGTTGCGGCAGTGAAAGCCGCCGAGGTCGACGACTGCCAGGTGCTCACGGCAGCCATGCTCGGACACAAGGCCGACGTCGCGTTCATGGCGCTCGCTCCCGACTGGCGAACGCTTCGCACCTTGCAGTCGGCGCTGCGCGACGCCGGCATCGACATCGTCGACAGCTACGTGTCGATCACCGAGGTCAGCGAGTACGCGAAGGGGATGCCCGAGGAAATGCTCCGGGCGCGGGTGTATCCGCAGCTGCCGCCAGAAGGTCTGAATGCGTTCTGCTTCTACCCGATGAGCAAGAAGCGCGAAGGCCACGCGAACTGGTACGCAACGTCATTCGACGAGCGCAACGAACTGATGCGCGATCACGGAAAGAGCGGCCGGACGTTCGCCGGTCGGGTGGTGCAACTCGTGACCGGGTCGACGGGGTTGGACGACTTCGAGTGGGGTGTGACCCTCTTCGCCAAGAGTCCGGACGTGATCAAGGACGTCGTCTACACCATGCGCTTCGACAAGGGGTCAGCGCTCTACGGCGAGTTCGGCGCCTTCTACGTCGGCTACCTCGACTTCATCGACAACATTCTCTGAGCCGCGAGCGTCGACGTCACGCGCCCACGACGAAGGAGCTCGCCAACACGTCGTTGCCGTCGGCACCGACCACGAAGCGGTCGAACCGGCCACGCGTCGTCTCGCCCGTCAACGTGCTGATCTCGGTGATCCCCGACGGGCCGTTGTAGTCGATGAGCAAGCCGTCGTCGAGCGCGTCGGCACAGATGGCATACGTCCGACAGGCTTGGCCACCGCTGCTGATCGGTGACATCGCTGCAGCGATGTCGCCGGCGAGGTCCGACTGTGCGAATTGCGCGGCGAGGGCGATGAGCGTCACGCAGTCGAACGCGTTGGTCGCGTACGGCCCGCGCGGATCGAACGGTGCAGCCGGGTCTCCGGATTCGGCCTGCGGGGCCACGCCGAGGATCTTCTCGCGCACATCCGGTCGGAGACTTGCGAGGCGTTGCGCGGACTCCGACGATCGAAGTGCGTCGTTCACGATCACCGTCGGGATCTGCGTCGAAGAAGAGTCGCTGAGGGCCTCGAGAAATCGCGCACCGTCCGTGCTGCTCGCCAGCAGGATGATCACGCTCGGGTCCGACGCGAGAACACTTGCGAGTTCATTCTCGAGTTCGCCGTCGCCACTGGCGAATCCCACGCTGTCCGCGACGTTGACCGACACCGAGGCAAGCTCTGCCGAGACGGCGTCAGCGAACGGGCGTCCGTACGCATCGTCGACGTAGACGACGGCCACCGACTGCACGCCGGTCTCCTCGGCGACCTGGGCGATCGCGGCCGCTTGCATCGAATCGCTCGGGACCGTTCGAAAGAGCAGCCCGTCGTCGGGAAACGCATCGAGTGCGAGGCTCGTCGCGGTCGGCGAGCACGCGAGCACGTCGTTCGACACGATCGTCTGGAGGGTGCTGAGTGCGATCACCGACGACGCCGGTCCGACGATCGCGTCGACATCGTCGTCGAGGAGATCCTCGATCGCGACGCGCGCGGATGCCACCGTGTCGCCCTCGTCGACGGTGACGAGCCGAACGTCCCCGCCGAACGATCCGCCCGCAGCATTGATCTCGTCGACGGCCCGCTCGCTTCCCAGGGCCAGGGACTCACGTAACAAGCTCGCAGAGGGCGGAAGCATCACGCCGATGGTCAGCCGACCGTCGCTCGATCGCGTCTCGACGATCGTTGTCGACGTGGTGACCGCGGTGGCATCCGGATTGTCGATGCTGTCGTTCGAGCAGGCTGCGATCGACGCGCCGATCACGAGCGGGAGCACGGTGAGCCGAGCAACCCCGAGTCGGCGATGAACCACGGTGCGCCACCTTAGAAGACGAGGGCGACGGCAGCGTGCCGCGGCAGCGATCCCGGTGGCCCGCCGGCAGACGCGGGCTCACCCTCAAGATTTCGTCAAATGCCGTCCGAACTCTCGTGATGGTGTGGGTCGTTGCTGTAGAAGCGTGATGGCGGAGGCGATCTCCGCAACCGGACGGGTGAGCAATCGATGGCGGAACTGATCACGATTTCGAGTGACCGCGATCTCGTCGATGCCACGCGGGCCGGCGACGATGCCGCGTGGGCCGAACTCGTCGCCCGACATCACCCAACGGTCGTCCGGGTGGCACGGTCCGTCAAGGCGTCGGGAGCGACGAAGCGGACCGGTGCAGCGCTCGATGTCGTTCACGGGTCGATTCTCCGCGGCGACATCGATCTGGATGCCGTGGTCGCCAATGCACCACAGATTCGAGACATCCGGTGCCGAGCGCTCGCCGCGCTGACCGGCGGTACCGTCGGGCCAGCCCTCCCGTCGCCGAACCAGCGTGTCGACGACGGTCGCCGCACGGAGGAACCGGATCGCCAAGACCTGGTCGCGCTCGCGAACGCATTCCTCTTGGCGCCCTGGGCGTGGCAGACCGCACTCTGGCACGGTCGCGCCGAGGGCCGCGCCGCCGCCGAGATCGGCCCGATGCTGGGTCGGAGCGCGAACGACGTCAACGCGACGATCCGGGCGGCGGAGGCGGGATTGTTCGAGTTGTACCTTCGTGCCGACTCAGCTCGGATCTCGGATCTCGATTCGACGAGCGCCGCACTGCTTCCTCTGATCGGTGGGCACCGGCGCGGAGTGCTGTCGCCGATCGATCGGCTACGCGTCGACGAGTTGCTCGAACGTCGGTCGGTGGGTTCGCAAGACGGCCTCCATGCTCAGCGGTGGATGGCGGTCGGAGCAGACCTCGACGCGTTGATTCCCGAGGCGTTGGTACCGGGACTGGTCGGACAGCCCGTCGACCGATTCTGGATGATTCTCGGGGTCGGCGGCACGGCGGTCGGAGCGGCCGGGTTGGCCGCGGCACGATCCGAGCGCGTCCGGCGATCGGCCCGGATCGGTGCAGTCGCCGCGATCATCGTCGCGATCCTCGGCGCGGCGTTCCTCATCCGGAATCCCTTCGACGGTCTGAACGCGTCGCTGATCTCCGAGCTGATCGCTCGTGAAGCTGATGAATCCGACGGCGATCAGACGGATCGTGACCGAACGGGCAGCGACGGTTCCGACGCGTCGGGGTCCGACGATTCGGACGTCCTCGGAGGCGAATCGGCCGACGGCGCCGGCAGCGCCGGGGGCGGGAGTTCCGCAGGCGGCGATGGGACCGGCGGCGTCGTCGACACCCTGGCCGACCGGATCGACCTCGTGTTCCCCGGCGCTCGCCAGGGCGCGGTGTACGTCCCCGGGCAGGAGCTGCTGCAGCTGAGTGCCGTGCTCGAGGCGCGATCCGACTTCGTGGCCGGCGGCACCGGCGCTGTCAGCCTGGCCCTCACGAACAATGCCAGCAACTCGGCACAGGGACGCTTCGAGATCCGCTCGACCGATGGCATCCGGTTCGTCGCCGGCGGCGATGCATCCGCCGCGTGTCGGCCGGCGACGTCGGACCCTGCCACCTGCTCGTTCACGCTGCTCCCTGGCGCCACGATCACGCTGCCTCTCGTCTTCTCGCTCGACGACGAGCTGACCGGCGAACTCGCGATCGCGCCGAGTATTCCGGGCGCGGTGCTGAACGTTCCCATCGTGTAGACCTGCCTCGGTGACCCCACTGGCCAGCCCGACTACTCGTCGCCAACAGCAACTCGATGCTGCAGGCCCGGACGGCACCACTCGAGGCATGGCCTATTGCCGCCAACTGTGTGACATCACCGACGAGTGGGTCGTCGAGCTGTTCGATCGAGTGATGGCAGAGCACCGTCTCGACAAGGGTCGCGTGGCGCTGCTTGCGACGGGCGGGTACGGCCGGGGCGAGTTGGCCCCCTTCAGCGATCTCGACCTGTTGCTCGTCCACGACCTGAAGTCGAAGGAGGTCCGCCCGAAGATCGAGCCGATCGCCTCGGCACTGTGGTACCCGCTCTGGGATGCGGGGGTGAAGCTCGGCCACGCTGTTCGAACCTTGAAGGAACAGGTCGAGCTGGCCAGGACCGACCTCGACTCGGCGACGGCGCTCCTGACGGCTCGCCCCCTGGCCGGTGACGACGAACTGGCGCGCGAGGTGGTTGACACCGGCCGCAAGCTCTGGTCGGACCACGGAACGACGCACATCGACGGGTTGCGAGTGAGAGTGCGGGCGCGGGAATCGGAGGAGTCCGAGGTCGCGTATCGGCTCGATCCGGACCTGAAGGACGGACATGGTGGCCTGCGTGACGTGCAGTCGCTCTGGTGGGCGAACGCGGCGGGCATGCACATGTCTGCCGGCGACGAGGCCGACCTGACGCGGTGTTACGACATGCTCCTCCGAGCCCGAGTCGCGCTGCACCTGTCGACGGAACGCGCCGGCGACGTCCTGCGCCTCGAGGACCAGGATGCGACGGCGAAGCAGGGCGGCTGGAACGATGCCGACGCATTGATGGCGTCGGTGGCGGCAGCGGGCCGGACCGTGGCGTGGTTGTGTGAGGAGAACTGGGGCCGGGGAGATCACTCCCGACCCAAGCCCGCTGACCGGGCGGTGGCACCCGGTGTCGTGCTGGTCGACGGTGAGATCGAGCTCGCCGCCGGCGCCGACCCTGCTGCCGACCAACGTCTCGTCCTCCAGGCAGCCGTGGCGGCCGCTCGCAACGAGGTGCGCATCGGCAGGGCGACCCTCGACCTGTTGCACCGCGAGATCGAGGGGTGGCCCGGGAACTGGCCGGTCGGAGCGACCGATGAACTGGTGGCGTTGCTCCTGGAGGGTCACCGGGCCATTCCGGTGCTGGAGTCGCTGGACCAGCGCGAACTCTTCGGCCGCCTGCTCCCGGAATGGGAGCCCGTCCGCTCGAAGCCGCAACGAAACGCGTACCACCGCTTCACGGTCGATCGACACCTTTGGGAGGCAGCGGCGAATGCGGCCGAGCGCGTCGACCGTGTCGGTCGGCCCGATCTGCTCGTCATGGGAGCGCTGCTCCACGACATCGGCAAGGGATATCCGGGCGATCACACCGAGGTGGGCATGGTCATCGTCCGGCGGCTCGCACCGCGCCTCGGATACTCGTCCGACGACGTCGACACGCTCGTTGCGATGGTGGAGCACCACCTGCTGCTTCCCGACGCCGCGATCCGGCGGGATCTGACCGACGCGGCCACGATCGAGCGCGTGGCCGAAGCGGTCGGCACGGTCGAGCGTCTCGACTTGTTGCACGCGCTGACGGAGTCCGACTCGCTCGCCACCGGACCTGCGGCGTGGGGATCGTGGCAAGCCGAGCTGGTGGGCGAGCTCGTCTCCCGTGTCCGCCATGTCCTGGGCGGCGGCGATGCGGCCGAGGTGACGTGGCGGCTGTTCCCCGATGCCGACACCTTGGCCCGCATGGCCGTGGGCGCGGTCGACGTGCGGCGCGAGGCCGACCTCATCACGGTCGTTTCCCCGGACCGCACCGGGTCGTTCAGCCGAGTCGCAGGAGTGTTGTCGCTGCATGGTCTCGACGTGATCAGCGCACAGGCGCATTCCGACGAGCACGGCATGGCGGCATCGCAATTCCGCGTCGTGAGCGCCGACGCGGACATGAAGTGGCGTTCGGTCAAGGCCGACCTCGCCCGCGCCCTCGCCAACGAGCTGGCGATCGAGGCCCGGTTGGCCGAACGTGCGACGGTGTACCGGCGTCGCAAGCAGACGCAGGCCAGACCGCCCGGCCCGCCGATGGTCGCGTTCGACGACGAGGCCTCGAGCAACGCGACGGTGATCGTCGTGCGCGCGCAGACGAAGGTCGGCATCCTGCACCGGATCACCAAGGCCCTGAGCGAGTTCGGGCTCGACATCCGTCATGCGACCGTGCAGTCGATCGGCATGGAGGTCGTCGACACGTTCTACGTGCGGACCGCGAGTGGTGGGCTCGTCACCGATGCGTTCCACCGCAAGGAGATCGAGCGGGCGCTCCTTTTCGCCGTCGCCTGATGTCGTAGCGTGGCGGACGTGACAGCGAGCGCACGCGACCTTGCCCGATGGAGCGAAACGCTGGCTGCGATCGCTCGGACGGGCCTCGGTTTCACCCAGAGCCTGTACGAGCGTGAACGGTTCGAAGAGGTTCTCCACGTCGCCGGTGACATCAAGGCAGCCGCACGGGAACTCGAGGAGCGGAACGAGATCGCCCGCGAGACCGACCATTTCGTGCAGGAGTGGATGGAGTCGATCGGTGAGGGCGTGCCGGGCTACGTCACGCCGAAGGTGGCGATCGGAGCGATCGTCGGCAACGACGCCGATGAGTTGCTGCTCGTGCAGCGCAAGGATTCGGGAATCTGGCTCTATCCCACCGGATGGGCCGACGTCGGATACTCGCCCGCCGAGGTCGCAGTGAAGGAGGTCGAGGAGGAGACCGGCATCGAATGCGAGCCGTTGCGGCTCCTCGGTGTGGTCGACGGTCAGCGGATGGGATTCAGCCGGTTCGGGATGTACATGCTGTTGTTCCACTGCCGCGCCACCGGGGGCGATCTGCGGCCGCATCCGCTCGAGACCGCCGACGTCGGTTGGTTCGGTGCCGACGCGTTGCCTGAAGCGACGGCCGGCGCGCAGTGGTGGGGCCCGATGGCGTTCGCCGCGCTCGGTGGCGAGGAATCAGCGGCGACGTTCGACCCGGTGCGGTCGCCGGTCTGGCGCGTCGACTGACGCCAGTCGGTCAGTCGTCGGTGCGGTCGCGCAGGAACTGCTCGACCTCTTCGACCAGGGCGTCCGGGTCGAGCGAGTCGGCATCGATCGCGTCCTCGCCGTCGAACTCGTCATCGTCGGTGAGTTCGAGGTCGGTGAAGCCATTGGTGTCGTCGTCGGCGAGCTGTTCCAAACGGTGGAGGTACTCGACCATGTCGTCGTCGTCGCCGATGAGCGACGCCACGCGAACCTCGTACTCGGCCGCGGCTGCAGCGAGCCGATTCAGCGGCGCCGGCGTTCCGATCATCGAGCACGACCGGTCGACCAGTGCCATCGCAGCCTTCGGCGAAGGGATCTGCGACGCGTACCCCGGCACGGCCGCCCACAGCGACGCGGTCGGCAGGCCGTGGCGATTGAGTGCGTCCTGCAGGACGCCGACGATTCCGGTGGGGCCCTCGTACTGCGATCGCTGGAGTTCGAACCGCTCGATCATGGCGTCGTCGGTCGCAGTGCCGATCAACGGCACGGGGCGTGAGTGCGGGACGTCGGCGAGCAGCGCTCCGAGCGAGATGGCCATGCTGACGTCGAACCGTTCGGCGATGCCGACGAGTTGGTCGGTGAAGAGCCGCCAGCGCAGTGCCGGCTCGGGACCGAGCACCAGGATCACATCGGTGCCCGGCAGCGATGCGGACCACACACCGACAGCCGGCCAGATGATCGACCGGTGGTGCTCCTCGTCGAGGCGCACCTGTGGCCGAACCGTGGCGAAGTCGGTGAACACGTCGGGGTCGATCTCGGCGAGGGCATCGGCCCCCCAGGACTCGATCATCGTGCGGAGTGCGGCCGACGCCGCATCGCCCGCATCGTTCCAGCCGGTGAACGCAGCAATCATCACGGGGCGTGTCAATGACGGCTCGGCGAGCCAGCGAACGTGATCGATCCCCACCGACTCAACGCTACCGCTGACTGTCTTGTGTAGCGTCGGCTGGTCGTGAGCCACATGCCGTCATCGTCCGTCGACATCGTCGTCGCGAGCGCCGTCGACGACGAGCTCGTCGAGGCATTCCAGCGCTTGATCCCGCAGCTGTCCTCCTCGTCGCCGCCCCCCACCCGCGAACTGCTCGGGGAGTTGGTCGACACATCCACCACCGTGCTGTTCCTCGCACGCGTCGATGGTGTGATCCTCGGCAGCCTGACGCTGGCCTTTTATCGGATTCCCACCGGTCTCAAGGCGTGGATCGAAGACGTGGTCGTCGACAGTCAAGCGCGCGGTCGCGGACTCGGCGCGCTGCTCAATCGGGCCGCGCTCGACGAGGCCGAGCGGCGTGGGGCCAAGGACGTCAGTCTGACCAGTCGCCCATCGCGCGAGGCAGCGAATCGTCTCTACCTCCGGCTGGGCTTCGTCGCCCGAGACACGAACATGTATCGCTACACCTTCGACTGAAGTCAGGTTCGTCAGTTGGCGGCGCGTCGGAGGTCTTCGGCGGCTTGACGGACCTGCCAGTCGCGGTCGGTGAGTGCCCGTTCGATCGCGGCGTCGACGTCCGGACCATCGAACGGTGCCAGCGCCAGCACGGCGCGTCGACGGACTGCAGGTTTGTCCGACGTGGCGGTGACGATCGCTGCGACGGCCCGATCGTCACCGATGGCTCCCAGCGCAGCCACCGCAGCTTCTCGAACCAACGCATCGGACGCCGTACCAGCCAGTTCGATCAGACGGTCGACGATCGCGCCGCGATTCGACTCGTGCTCGCCACACGACCACGCCGCCACCTCGACCACCGCCGGATCGGCATCGTGCAATGCTCCGAGCAGGTCGATCGCAGGATGGAGCGCAGCAATCTCCGCCGCACGCCGCCGCACGGCGACATCGGGGTCGTCGGTGAGATACGCCGCGAGAGCTGCGTCGGTGAGTTCACCGAGACGCTCCAGTGCCCCGAGCGCGGTCGCCCGGACTGCTGGGTCCTCGCTCTCGAGTCCGAGTCGGGCGGTGGAACGATCGCCCGTGTGTCCGGCAGCGGCCACGGCCCGGCGACTCGGGCCTCGTACCGGCCCGGTCATGGCGTCACGGTCATTGCTTCAGCAGATCGGTGAGCGTGGTGACCGCCCATGCGAGGCCGAAGGCGGTGACCGTTGCCAGGACGATCGCGATGACGATGGCGAGTCCTGAGCTGGCCACGATCGCCCAGATGCGCCGGAAGATGTTCGGACGCTTGTAGAGCGGAGCGGTCGTCTCGGCGATTCCGATCGGTACCCATTTCCGACGGATGGTTGGTTCGTTGCGTGGAATCTGGGCGGTCGCTCTGGCATTCTTTCGCCAGCCAGCGAGCAGGAGCACCACGATGGCCAGCCCGGCCATCCATGCAGCCTGCGTAGTGAGATCCGTGACCGACACGACGACGACGATCGTACCCCCGCCCCCTCCGTCCGTGCCTCCACCTGCGATGCGGCGGCCGATGGCACGCGGGCCGGTCTGGCTCGGATGGGTGTCCGCCGGCATCGGGTTCGTCGTGCTCGTGGCCATCCTGGTGTTGTCGGTCTTGCCGTCGTCGCTCATGGCGGAGAAGGAGAACGAGCGCACCGGCGCGATGGAGCCGACGCCGTACGCGATGACGCCTGCGTCCGCTGAGCCGGTGACCGAGCGCATCGTCATCGGGGACCTGCCCGACGACGTCGAACGGTTCGAGACCGACAGCGACTTCTTCTTCGTGACGGTCACGTCGCCGTCGCAGTCGATGCTGTCGTGGCTCGCCGGCCGCAACGACGCCGCGGTGCGGTTCATCACCACGGAGGACAAGTTCGGGACGCGCACTCCCGACCAGCGTCGGGAGATCGGATTGCAGTCGATGCGCACGGCGGAGCAGGAAGCGCAGTACGTCGCGCTGACGGCGCTCGGCATCGAGGCAGAGATCACGCCGGGGGAGGTCGTCGTCCAGGAGATGATCTGCCTCGAGGTGGCTGACGACGGGACCTGTGCCGAATACTTCCCGTCCGACGAGCAGGTCGATCCCGCCGACACGATCCTGGAGGCCGACGGCCAGGTGCTCGGCTCGGTCGACGATCTCGTTGCGGCGCTCGAAGGCAAGTCGGCGGGCGATTCGGTCGAGTTGCTCATCGACCGCCCCGGCGTCGGCGAGCAGACGGTCACCGTGGTCCTGTCGGAGTCGCCTGACGAACCCGGTCGGGCGATCGTCGGGTTCCGTCCGTTCGACACGCGTGTCGTCAACCTGCCCTTCGAGATCGACATTCGCACCGACGACATCGGCGGACCATCGGCGGGCTTGGCATTCACGCTGGCGCTCATCGACCAGCTGTCGCCAGGACAGTTGACGGGCGGCCGCAATGTCGCGGTGACGGGCACGATCGGCCTCGATGGAACCGTCGGCGCGATCGGCGGCCTGGCACAGAAGGTGTCAGCGGTGCACCAGAACGGTGTCGACGTGTTCCTCGTGCCCGCGTCGCAGAGCGAGCTCGCCGACCCGGCGAAGATGCAGACGCTCATCGACGCCGGCCGTGGCGAGGTCGAGATCATTCCGGTGGCAACCCTCGACGAGGCCCTCGCCGTGTTGGAGGATCTGGGAGGTGATCCCCTTGTTCGCGTCGGCGGTGAATAGACGCTCGGCACGGGCGCCGTCCTGCTGGGGCGGCCACTGTCTGCATCCGCATTGCCGCAATCTGGGGTGTGGCAACGCGTAGCGTTGCGACATGGCCATGTCGTTTGCCCGTCCCGATCCGTCGTCTCCGGCGTCGGTCGCCGACGCCGCGTTCGGCACGAGCCGGCGCGGTTTCGACCAGAGCGAGGTGCGCGATTTCCTGCGGATGGTCGCCGCAGAGCTCGGCCGTCTCCAGGAGCGAGAGCGCTTTCTCGAACGTGAACTCCGCACGGCCCAGACGAACCCCGATCTCGACAACGTCCGCTTCGACGATGCGACGCTCACCCGTCTCCTCGGCGAGGAGACCGCTCGCGTGCTCAGCACCGCCCGGGAGGCGTCGGTCGAAATTCGCGAGAAGGCGGAGCAGAACGCTGCACGCCTGCTGAGTGAAGCGAGCGACGAGGCCCTGCGGATGCGGGAGGAAGCCGAGGTCGAGGCGTCCCGCCGCCGTTCGGACGCCGCGTCCGACGCCGAGGCCGAACTGGCGATGGCCAAGCAGCAGGGTCGCGAGATGGTCAATGAGGCTCGCGCCTATCGCGAGCGTGTGCTGAGCGAACTGGCGCGCCGTCGCGAGCTGGCACGTGAGCAGATCGAGCAACTGATGCACGGTCGCGATCGCTTGATGCAGGCGTTCGAGAACGCCCGAATCGTTGCCGTCGACGTGGTCGCCGAGCTCAAGCCGCTCGGTGAACCCGACGAGTACGTCAACCTCTCGCCGACCACCGGGCCCGTACCGGTCATGGTGCCGAACTCGCGGCGCCCGGACGACCGTCTCGAACTGGTCCCCGAACTGTCCGTCGTCGAGTCGACCGTCGCGACCCCAGCCGTCGATGTCGTGAGCGACTCGGTCGATGGTGCGGCAGTCGGAGACGACGCGGTCCTGAACGAAACAGTCGCGGACGAAACGGTCGTTGACGACGAAGCCGACCATCGGGTCGCCGACGAGGTCAACGACGAAGAGATCGCGTCCGACGGCCCCGACGGACCGGAGATCATCGCCGAAGCCGAAGCCGAAGCCGAAGCCGAAGCCGAAGCCGAAGCCGAAGCCGAAGCCGAAGCCGAAGCCGAAGCCGAAGCCGAAGCCGACGGGCGTGACGACGTTGTCGTCGATCTGTTCGCCCGGCTGCGCGCCGAGTCGGTGCCCGCAGTCCAGGAGCCCGACGTCGACATCACCGCGGCGATCGAGATCGAGCCAGCAGTCGCCGACAGAGACGGCGCACTCGTGGCCACGGACTCACCGTTCCGACGACGAGATGCGGACCTCACCCCGCTCATCGTGGCCAGCGCACGCAAGCTGAAGCGGGTACTCGCCGATGAGCAGAACGATGTCCTCGACCGACTTCGTCGCAGCGAGCCGGTTCGCGACCTCGCAGGACTCCTGCCGGATCGTGACATCCACATCGACACGTTCGCACTCGCAATCGATGCCGAGCTGCGAGCGGCCGCCGAGGCCGGCGCGGCATCGGTCGCCACGGGGCGAGCCGCGAAGCTGAGCAAGTCCGCGATGTCCGATGCGGTCGGGTCCGGCCGAACGGCGCTCGGCGAGTGGCTGGTGAATCCCTTGCGGGACCGCCTCGAACGCTGCATCGTCGATGGTGCGGGCGACAACGACGCGATCACCAAGAGCGTCCGTTCGATCTATCGAGAGTGGAAGACGCAGCACATCGACGACCAACTCGATGATGTGCTGCGCACCGCACACGGCCGGGCGGTGCTGTCGGCGCTGCCAGCGGGCGCGCCGGTGTGCTGGGGCGTCGACGCGGAACACCCGGCGTGCGCCGACGGCGACGACAACGCGCTCGCCGGTTGTGTCGCAGCAGGTCAACCGTTCCCGACGGGGCATCTGTTCGCTCCGTCACATGTCGGGTGCCGATGCCTGCTCGTACCTGCTGACCAGTAACGTCAGCGCCGATGCGGCGCACGTCTGACCTTGCGATGGACCCCCCACGCCGCCGGTTCTCCGGTCGCGGGATCTTCATCGCGGTCGGTGCGGCGTTTCTCTTCGTCCTGATCTTCGGGCGCGCGATCGCTCGGTTCTACGTCGATTACCTGTGGCACAAGGCGCTCGGCCGCGGCGACATGTTCTGGGGGATCATCGGCGCCAAATTCACCCTGTTCGTCGGTTTCTTCCTCATCTTCCTGCTGATCGCCGGCCTGAACCTGTTCATCGCCGACCGGGCCGCTCCAACGTCGTTCCCCGCCAACGTGCACCCGTACGTCGAGCGTTTCCATGACATGTTCGGCCATCGCCTTCGTCTCGTGCGCTATGCGGTTGCCACCCTCTTCGCGTTGTTGCTCGCGCTCCCCGCGATCGCTCAGTGGCAGAGTTGGCTGCTGTTCCGCAACGCTCGCAACTTCGGCGTCGCCGACGAACAGTTCGGGGTCGACGTCGGGTTCTACGTGTTCCAGTTGCCGTTCCTCGCGTTCGTTCTCAACTGGTTGTTCTTCGCCCTGATCGTGGTGCTCCTGCTGACGATCGCGACCCATGTGCTCAACGGTGGGGTCGTCTTCGTCTCCCCGATGCCCGTGGTGCGTCAAGCGACCAAGGCCCACATTGCCGTGCTGCTGGCGGTGCTTGCCATCATCAAGGCAGGGGACTACTGGCTCGATCGATACGAGGTCACCAACAGCCAGCGCGGCATCGTGCAGGGCGCCACGTATTCGGTGGTGAACGCTCAGCTCCCGGCGATCCTGCTGTTGATCCTGATCGCGCTGTTGACGGCCGGTCTGTACCTGTCGGTGGTCAAGACCGGGTCGTTCCGGCTTCCGCTGATCGCCTCTGCGCTCTGGCTGGTCGTCGCGATTGTCGGTGGAGTGATCTATCCGGCAGTCGTGCAGTCCCTGGTGGTGAACCCGAACCAGGAGTCGCGCGAGCAGCCGTTCATCGAACGCAACGTCGTAGCCACCAGACAGGCGATCGGGCTGACCGACGTCGAGGTTCGCACGGTCGACTTCGGCACGTTGACGACCGCTGAGGTCGAGGATGACCTCGGTCCGCTCGACAACGTGCGTCTCCTCAACCCGGTCGAGATGCAGACTCGCTTCGTCGTAGATCGTGGTGAGGTGGCCGGTTTGACCATCGCCGACCTCGATGTCGATCGGTATGTCCTCGACGACAACGACGCTGCCGAAGAAGTGCTGATCGCCGCGAGAGAACTGGATCTCGGCGGCGTGACGAACCGGAGCTGGCAGGGCTTGCACCTCATCAACACCCGCGGGTGCGGCCTCGTGCTCGCGCCGACCGGGCGAGTGCAGGAGAGTCAACGGCCCGACTATCGCACGGTGGAACTGGGACGGCCGGAGCTCTACTTCAGCCCGACCATGTCCGGCTATGCGATCGCCAACAGCGAGTCGTCCGAGCGCGAGTGCGAGGAGCCCCACCAGTACGAGGGCACGAACGGTGTGGAGATGAACTCGTTCATCCGACGGGCGTCGTTCGCGTTGGCCTTCCTCGACTACAACGTGCTCGGTTCCGGTGCGATCAACCAGGACTCGCAGATGCTGTGGGTTCGCGGGATCAACGACCGGCTGGAGAAGCTGGCGCCGTTCCTGTCGTACGACACCGATCCGTATCCAGTGGCACTCGATGGTCGGGCCGTCTGGGTGGTCGACGCCTACACGACCACCACTCGTTATCCCTACGGCCAGCGCATCGGTGACGTGCAGCGCAAGCAACCGTCGGGTTTGTCGGACAACGACAACTACGTTCGCAACAGCGTGAAGGCCGTCGTCGACGCATATTCGGGCGAGGTCACGTTCTACGTCGTCGACGAGGACGATCCGATCCTCGCGGCATGGAGGAGTGCATTCCCGAACCTGTTCACCTCGCTCGAGCAGATGCCGGCCGGGCTGACCGAGCACCTCCGCTACCCGGAAGACCTCTTCCGCATCCAGACCGACGTGTACTCGAAGTACCGCATCGACCCGGCGCTGTTCTTCCAGCGAGACGGCAATGCGTGGTCGGTCGCTCAGGCGCCGAGCCTGGCGCCGACCAGTTCGAACGCTGGAGTTGCGGCGGCGCCGACCGACGGGACCGTGACCGCGGCCGAGCAGACGTTCGCATCGGAGTCGGATTCAGCGCGCTTCTCCCCGTACTACACGATCTTCGACACGAGCCTGCCGGGCGATCCGACGAGCAACGAGTTCGTCCTCTTCCGCCCGTTCGTGCCGTTCTCGACGAACGACACCCGGACCCAGCTGCAGGCGTACATGGTCGCGTCGAGCGATCCGGAGACGTACGGCAAGCTGACGACCTATGTCGTCGAGGCGCCCGTCGGTGGAGACCTGCCGGACGGCCCGTTGCGGGTGGCCAGCAACGCGGAGTCGACCGAGGCGATCTCTCGGCGGATCTCCCTCGACAACGTCGGCGACGGCGGTTCGCAGGTTCGTTTCGGCGACCTCCAGGTGATCCCGGTCGGCGACGGTCTGATCTACGTGCGGCCGTACTACGTCTCGGTGCCGCAGAGCGGCTCCAACACGTCGGTGACGGAGTTCCGTGAGGTCATCGTCTCGTACAACGATCGTGCCGTGCTGCAGCCGACCTTGGGGGAAGCTCTCGCGCAGCTGTTCCCGGGTTTCGAGGGTGAGCTGAACGATCGCGTCGCTCGACCGACCGAGCCGTCGCCCGACGAAGACGGCACCGAGCCGAGTACCGACGATCCGACCGGCACCGACGATCCGACCGGCGACGTCGATTCGGGCTCGGCGTTCACGGCCGCCGAACTCCTCGACCAGGCCGACAGCCTGTTCATCGAAGCCGACGAGGCGCTCGCCGCCGGTGATCTCGGCACGTATCAGGCCCGCATCGATGAAGCGCGGCAGCTGATCGAAGAGGCCGTCATCCTGCTCGAAGGATCCTGACCGTCGGGCAGCCCCCTGTATCAGGAGGTGCCGGGGCGACGGATTCGTTCGGCGAGTTCTGCGAGGTCCTGGCGGAACTGGATCTGATACCGGGCCTGCTCAGCGGCCAAGCGCTCAGCGCTGTCGTGCATCGGTTCGATCTCGTCGCCGATCTCGGTCAGCTGATTGGCCAGTTCGGTCGACACCGACGTGACTCGGTTGTCGACGGCGCCGATCCGCTCGTGGAGCAGGTCGATGTGCCGCTGGAGGCGTTCGATCGCACCCTCGGTCTCGGCATGTTGCGCACGGGTCACGGACTCAGGCGGTTCGGTCGGTGCGCGAGGGGGAGGGGCGGCCGGCGTCGGAGGAGCCGGCGGGGGAGCGGTGACGATCAGGCGCTGGTTGAGCGCGTCGACCGTCGCCTCGAGATCGGCCTTGGCCCGATCGGACGCGTCGAGCCGCTGCCGCAGCAGGTCCAGTTCGGCGCGAAGTTCGTCGACTGCCGCTGCTCGATCCGCGATCTCGGCCACCGCACCGTCGGTCGTGGTGTCGGCGTTGGTGGCGGACCCGGGGGCCGCCGCCGGCGCAGCGGTTGGCTCGGGTGCTGCTCGCGAATCGGCGTTCGCTGGTGCCGGCGGAGGCGCTGACTTGGAGGTCTTCCTGCGAAACAGTCCCATCGGTGATCGGCTTGCACGGTACCGCACCTCGGCGTGCCGGGACGGAGCGTTTGCGGCCCGTACGATCGCGCGGTGCTCACGGCGGACGACTTCGAGGCAGCGGGGGTCTACGACCCGTCGGCCCCCAACGCTGCGAGTCGGATGGAGCTGCTCGACTGGTTGGTTGAGCAAGGCTTCACGATCGAACAGATGGCGGCAACTCGGAGGGGCGAGGGCCTCGATGCCCTGTCAGGCGGCGACATCCTGATCGTCCCGGGTCCGCTCCGAACCCGCGCAGACGCGATGGAACGAACGGGCCTGAGTGCAGATCGGCTCGACGCGTACGCCACCGCCTTCGGGCTCGCACCGCTGGGATTCAGCCCGGAGGGTGAAATCGGGATCACCGATGAGGAGGCCGATGTCCTGGCGGCACTCGGCTCGCTCGGCGACGCGAGCGGCCTGTTCTCGGAGGCCGAGGTGCTCAGCCTGTTCCGGGTGGTCGGCTCCTCGCTCGGCCGCATGGCCGATGCCACGTTGTCGCTCTTCCTGACCGACGTGGAGGGGCCCCATCGTCAGTCCGGGGGCGATGAACTGCCGCTGACGAAGAAGGTCTTCGAGGCCGTACAGATGCTCGACGGTTTCATCCCCAGGCTCGATCCGATGTTCCGGCGGCTACTGTTGCAGGCGATCGAGCGATCCCGCCGGGCGACGATCGGGCCGCGGGAGCGTCTGCAGTATCGCTATGCGGTCGGCTTCGTGGACCTCGTCGGATTCACGGAGATCTCGGGCACGATGTCGACCACCGAGCTGTCGACCTTCCTTCGCGACTTCGAAGGCCGCGCCTACGACGTGGTCAACGAGGCGGGAGCCCGGGTGGTCAAGTTGATCGGTGACGAGGTCATGTTCGTGGCAACCAATGCGGACGCGGCGTGCCGGGCGGCCGAGGCGCTGATGGCCGGCTTCGGGTCCGACAGCGGTGGCGAACCCGCCGTGCTGCCGCGGGGCGGGATCGCCTTCGGCGAGGTGCTCGTTCGTGGTGGCGACTACTACGGCACGGTCGTCAACCTGGCGTCGCGTCTCGCTGACCAGGCGGTTCCACAGGAGCTTCTCGTCACCGAGGAACTGGCCGAGGCTGCCGGACGTTGTACGTTCGAGCCTGCGGGGCGCCGAATGGTGAAGGGCTTTGCCGAACCTGTGTCGGTGCGAGCGCTCGTCGCGACGGCGTCCACGTGAACGCGATCAGCTGATCTGGCTCAGCTCAGCACAACCAGGAAGAGGGGACATGGCACAACATCCGACGACGGGGTTCGACCTCGAAGAAGTCGACCGTCTGATGACGACGACGAAGCAGGTACGCAAGCGCCTCGACCTCACGCGCCCGGTGCCCTACGACGAGTTGCTCGAGTGCATCGAGATCGCCGGGCACGCGCCGATGGGCGGCAACCTCGAGCGGAACCGCTGGATCATCATCGACGACGCCGACACCAAGGCGCGGATCGCGGAGCGGTTTGCGGACGTCGGCCGTCCTTACCTGGCCACCAACTCCGCCGCGCGTCTCGACGACCGCAGCAAGAAGGTGATCGAGTCGGCCGAATTCCTGGTCGACCATCTCGCGGAGGTGCCAGCGCTGGTGATCTCGATGCGCCTCGATCGGCCACCGTTGTCACCGGACATGCAGGGTGGCGCCGCCGCGTACTACGGCTCGGTCTTGCCGGGAGTGTGGAGTTTCCAGCTCGCGGCACGCGCCCGAGGTATCGGCTCCGCGTGGACGACGTTCCACCTGGAACACGAGGCCGAGATCGCCGAGCTGCTCGGCGTCCCCGACTCGGTCACCCAGGTGTGCCTGCTCGCCGTCGGCTACTACACGGGCGACTCGTTCACCCCCGCACCACGCCGCTCGGCCGCCGAGGTCACCTACCTCAATCGCTGGAAGCAACCCGTCGAGTAGCCGCACCCCACCCACCGAGCGATGTGCGAACGGCCCGGTTGCCGGGCGCGTCGCTCATCGCTCTCTCCGCAATCTTCTTCCGACGTCGCTCGAGAGCGTCAGGGTGTTGTGAGGGCGTGGAGGACTTCGGTGGTCAGCAGCTCGGTGGCGAGGCGGGCGTCGTCGCGGTCGGCGCCGAAACCGGGGCCGGTCACGACGAACCGGTCGATGCCGAGCGCCGACAGCTCCTGGAGTCGTTCGATCACGCGGTCGGGCGTGCCCGTGATGGCGAACCGGTCGATGAACTCGTCCGTGAGCGCGGCGGTATGGGTGGCGTCGTTGCGGAGGTGCTGGTTGCTGTCGTAGCTGCGACCGACCTCGGCCACGATGTCCTTGTCGCCACCCGCCAGACCCGCACCCGTCGAGCCCGGCATCGACGAGAAGTGGGCGAACGCGGCGACGCTGCCATGCACCATCGCGCGAGCGGCGCCGATGTCGGGATGGCAGCCGATGCTGACGTAGGAGCCGAACGTGAGGTCGGCCGGGTCGCGTCCGGCGTCGGCGGCCGCCGAGCGCGCGAGCTCGACACCCCACGCCACACGATCTGGATCAGCACCGAGGGCGAACGTGATGCGCTCAGCGGTGCGGGCGCTGTATTCGATGACCTTCGGACCCGACGCGGCGATGTCGAGCGGCACCTTTCCCGACTTCGCGCTGTCGAGCCAACGGATCCGACTCTCGCGACCGTCGATGTCGATCGATCTGCCGGACAGGTACGTCTGCAGCCTCGAGGTGTGTTCGAAGAACTCGGCGACCGGCATCGGTGGAAGCCCGAGGTGGAACAGGGCGGTGTCGCCACGCCCCGTGCCGAGCACGAAGCGACCTTCAGCGATCTCGTTGACCGTCGCTGCAGCCGTGGCGAGCGCGGCGGGATGCCGGGTGCGGACGTTCGTCACACCGGTCGCGAGTTGGATCCGCTCTGATCCCTCGGCGACGGTGGCGAACACGACGAACGGATCGGGGCACAGGTTCTGGGAGTCGGTGAAGGTGATGCCGTCCCAGCCGGCGTCTTCCGCACGACGAGCCCGATCGGCAGCGCCTCGGATGATCGGCACCGACATCGTCCACATCTCGATCCCCATGGGAAGCGACCGTACCCGTACGACGTACTCGACCCGACCACGGGGAGGCGGGCCGGTTGTCAACTGGTGATCGCGGGCGTATCGTTAATCTTCTTCGCCGCGGGGTGGAGCAGTTCGGTAGCTCGTCGGGCTCATAACCCGAAGGTCGCAGGTTCAAATCCTGCCCCCGCCACCACGTGAAAGCCCAGGTCACAGGCCTGGGCTTTCGTCCAGCGGCGGACGGCGTCTACCGGGTGCGTCTACCGGCCCGGCTGGCCAGCCGTGACCTTGATGGCCGTTTGACCTGCCCTTTTGTCCTTGGGGTGGGTCGCCTACCCGGTAGACGTCTACCGGCCATCCCCCGGACTTAGCCTGAATCCACCGATTGGTCTCGGCCGGCCGACGAGAAGGCCGGGAAGCGGATCAAGGTGGACGCTGAGAGCCGACGGGGGGTCGAAAGCCTCTG
>JANNNB010000180.1:0-34326 GCA_031398325.1 Actinomycetes bacterium | reverse complement strand
TGATCGAGCACGGCACCACGATCGACGACGCCGTCCGGGTCGCTCAGATCGTCGAGGCCACCGGTCACGTCGACTACATCAACACCTCGATCGGCGTCGCGACCGCGAGCCTGTTCATGATCGAGGCATCGATGCACATCCCGCCCGGGTACGCGATGTTCATCCCATCGGCGATCCGCAAAGCGGTCGAGTTACCCGTGGTCGGCGTCGGTCGGTTCAAGGATCCGCTGCAGGCCGAGCGGGCGCTCGCCGATGGCCACTGCGACCTCGTCGGAGTGGTGCGTGGCCAGATCGCCGACGCCGACTTCACCGCCAAGGCCCGCGCCGGAGCGACCGACGAGACCAGGCTGTGCCTGTCGTGCAACCAGGAATGCGTCGGCCGGATGGGCCTCAACCGCTGGCTCGGCTGCATCGAGAACCCGCGCACCGGTCGCGAGTCCGAAGGTGTCGGTCTCGCACACATCACAACAAAACCGAAGTCGGTGATGGTCGTCGGTGCCGGCCCCGCGGGATTGCAGGCGGCGATCGCCGCTCGCCGCAACGGGCATCGGGTGACCGTGTTCGAACAGCAGTCCGAGGCGGGCGGCCAGGTGAAGATCGCCGCGTCGGTGCCCAACCGCGCCGAGTTCGGCGACATGATCCGCAATCAGCTCGCCGAATGCCGGCGACTCGGCGTGGAGTTCGAGTTCGGTGTCGGGGTGTGGCCCGGGTTGGTCGACGAGCGCAAACCGGACCATGTGATCGTGGCGACCGGCGCCGAACCGATCCGACCCTGGTGGGTTCCGGGCGACGCGTCGAACGTGGCCGACGTACGCGACGTGCTCACCGGAGCGGCCGAACCGTTCGGCGACGTCGTGATCGTCGACGAGATCGGGTTCCACCACGCCACCTCCGTGGCCGAGGTGCTCGCCGATCGTGGTTGTCACGTCGAGATCGTGACGCCCGGCATGGTGGTCGGCCAGGACCTCGGGATCACCCTCGACATGGAGAACTGGTGGATCCGTGCCGGCGAGAAGGGCATCGTCCAGACGACCGACCTCGTGCCGATGGGCA
The DNA here is from genome assembly GCA_031398325.1 of Actinomycetes bacterium. Lineage (GTDB taxonomy): Bacteria > Actinomycetota > Acidimicrobiia > Acidimicrobiales > Ilumatobacteraceae > Sva-07. Next base: position 33,273 of record JANNNB010000180.1, on the reverse strand, counting down.
TGGATGGCCGAACGCTGAACCTCCTCCATCACCCGACCGGCACCAACGTCACCCGACAACCGGACTGGGTCGTGCTCGCGGTACATCCCAATCCGGTCGAGTGGCTCTTCCACGACCTGAAGACCGCCGGCGTCAGCGTCGAACGTGTCGGGGATTGCGTGGCTCCCCGCCGGGCCCACAGCGCGGTCATCGAAGGCGAACGCGCCGGCACCTCCGTCTGACCCGATCCGTCACGCCGAAATCCACGTTTGTGGCAAGAAGTTGGAGACCCGGGTCTCCAACTTCTTGTCGCAAACGTCGAGAACGGGCAGGATCGGGGCGTGATCGACACCGAAGCGGCGCTCGCCGCGCTCTCCCTCGAGGACAAGTGCACCCTGCTCGCAGGACGGACCACCTGGCGGACCTGGGCGTTCCCCGAAGCCGGCATCCCGCAGGTGAAGATGTCCGACGGACCGAACGGCGTGCGCGGCGAGGGCCACGGTGGGTCGAGCACTCCTGGCGTCGTCGTGCCGGCGGGGATCACCCTCGGAGCCACGTGGGATCCGAACCTGCTCAACCAGATCGGCTCGCTGCTCGGCACCGAGGCGATCCGCAAGGGAGCGCATGTGCTCCTCGGACCCACGGTCAACCTGCACCGCACGCCGGTCGGCGGACGCACGTTCGAGTGCTACAGCGAAGATCCCGAACTGTCCGGCGCGCTGGCCGCCGCGTACATCAAGGGCGTGCAATCGCACGACGTGGCAGTCACCGTCAAGCACTTCGTGTGCAACGACACCGAGATCGAACGGATGAGTGTCGACGTCGACGTCGATGAGCGCACGCTCCGAGAGCTCTACCTCCGACCGTTCGAGATCGCCATCAAGGACGGCGGCGCCTGGGGAGTGATGAGTGCCTACAACCGGGTCGCGGGCGAGTTCTGCGCCGAGAACGAACGTCTCCTGAACACGGTGCTGCGCGGCGAGTGGGGATTCGACGGCGTCGTCGTGTCCGACTGGTTCGGCGTGCATCACACCGTCCCTGCTGCGAACGCCGGCCTCGGCGTCGAGATGCCGGGCCCCGCCCGCGTCTACGGCACCAAGCTGGCTGCGGCGGTCGAGGCCGGCGAGGTGTCGGTCGAGCAGGTCGACCGTCTGGTGCTCGGTCTGCTCGAGTTGGCCAACCGCGTACGCGCGGATGAGCGCATCCCCGGTGCCGAGGAGTCGTTGGACGACCGTGACGAGCGAGCTCTGACCCGACGCGCTGCGATCTGTGGCACCGTGCTGCTGCGCAACTCCGACGCCCCAGCGCGAGCCGGTGATGTCGAAACGCCGAGCTCGCCCGTGCTTCCGTTCGATGCTGCACACATCAACTCGATCGCGGTGATCGGCCCGAACGCGGCCATCGACCGGTGCATGGGTGGCGGCTCCGCCAGCCTCACCCCGTTCCGTCGCCGCACGCTCGTCGCCGCGTTGACCGACCGGATCGGCCCTGGCACCGCCAGCAACGCCCAGGTGGTGTTCGAGCCCGGAGTGCGCATCGACCGTCTCACCCCGACGGTCGGCCGATCGCAGCTCCGCCAACCTGATGGCCAGCCGGGCCTCGCGGTGTCGTACGTCAACGGCACCGATTGGGATGGCGATGTGGTCGTCACCGACGTGGCGGCCTCGTCACTCGTCCGCTTCTTCGGCTCGACTCCCGAAGGCGTCGACCCGCGAGGTTTCTCGGCGCGCATCGATGGGACGTTCATCCCCGACACCGACGGCCTCCACACGGTCGGTGTCGTCACGACCGGCCCGACGATCGTCACCGTCGGCCACGACGGCGAGACGACGACGGTGTGCGATGACCCCCAGATGCTGCTCCCCCGCAGTGAGGAGTTCTTCGGCTACGGCAGCGTCGAGGTCACCGCCGACATCCAGTGCACCGCCGGTGAGCCCGTGCCGGTCACGATCCGGAGGTCGACTGCGAGCACGAACGGCTTCGCCGCGATTCGCGTCGGCTTCCGCTCGCCGGAGCCGGCCGACCTCATGGATCGAGCCGTCGCCGCAGCAGCAGCGGCCGACGTCGCCGTCGTCGTGGTCGGAACGAACGACGAGTGGGAGACCGAGGGCTTCGACCGCACGACGATGGGTCTGCCAGGAGCGCAGGACGAGCTTGTTCGCCGTGTCGTCGCTGCGAATCCCCGCACCGCGGTGATCGTCAACGCCGGTTCCCCGGTGACCATGGACTGGGCCGACGCTGACGACGACACCTCGGCGACGGCGATCCTCACCTCGTTCTTCGCAGGGCAGGAGCAGGCCGAAGCCCTCGTCGACGTCCTGCTCGGCGAGGCTGACCCAGGAGGCCGACTCCCGGTGTCGATCCCGCGCCGGCTCGAGGACCATCCGGCGTTCGTCCACCATCGACCCGACCACGACAGCCGCGGGCACGGCACCCAGCGTTACGGCGAAGGTCTGTTCATCGGCTACCGCGGCTACGACGCACGATCGCTGCCGACCCGGTTCGCGTTCGGTCACGGTCTCAGCTACGGGGCCGTCGAATGGGAGACGCCGATCTTCTCGACCGATGAGCTCACCGTCGAGCCGGCCGGCACGGTCGCCGAAGTGACCGTTCAGGTCCCGCTCCGCTCGGTCAGCGCCCGGGCGACCACGGTGGTCGTGCAGGGCTACGTCGCGCCGATCGATCCCACGTGTGTCCGTCCGGTCAAGGAGCTCAGGACCTGGACCAAGTTGGTCGTCGGGCCGGGTGAGCATGCGGTCGCTGCCCTGACCTTCGGCACCGACGCGTTCCATAGGTGGGATCCGGCGAGCAACTCCTGGATCGTCGAGCCAGGCGAGTATGACCTCGTCGTCGCCGAGTCGGCCGAGTCGGAACGGTTCCGGCTGCGGGTCACCATCGGCTGACCGGGAGCCCGACGGGATGACCGCCCTACATTGGCGCCCGTGACCGCCCCGCCCCCTCCCCACAACGCTCGTCCCTGGTGGCAGGACGCGCTCGTCTACCAGGTGTACGTCCGCTCGTTCGCGGACTCGAACGGCGACGGCGTAGGCGACCTCGACGGCATCTGCGCCCACCTCGACCACATCGCGTCGCTCGGCGTCGACGCCATCTGGCTGAACCCGTGCTACCCCTCACCGCAGAAGGACCACGGCTACGACGTGGCGGACTACTTCGACATCCACGACGAGTACGGGGATCTCGAGACCTTCGATGCGCTCGTCGCCGAGTCGAGGGCGCGAGGCATCCACGTGTTGATGGACGTCGTGCCCAACCACTGCAGCAGTCAACATCAGTGGTTCCTCGACGCGCTCGCCGCTGGTCCCGGTAGCCCCGAGCGCGACCGCTTCTACTTCCGAGACGGCAAGGGCCCACACGGCACCGAGCCGCCGAACAACTGGCAAGCCGCGTTCGGTGGCTCGGCGTGGACACGTGCGACGGCCGATACCGACCTCGACGACATCCAGTGGTACCTCGGCACGTTCACACCGCACCAACCGGACTTCGATCACACCAACACCGACGTGCAGGAGATGTTCGCCGACGTGCTGCGCTTCTGGTTCGACTGCGGCGTCGAAGGTTTCCGCGTCGACGCGATCGCGCCGGTCGGCAAGGACCCGATGCTGCCCGATCAACCGCCCGTCGGCCCGGACATCGGCGTGCTCGACATCACGTGGGTCAACCCGTACACCGTCTTCCGGGAGGAAGGGCATGTGGTCTGGCGGCGGTGGCGTACCGAGATCGACGGCTACGCCGCCGAGCATCCCGACCGCGAGCTGATGATGGTCGGGGAGGCGTACGCCGTCCGACGTCCCGAACTCACTCGTGCGTTCACCCGGCCCGACGAGTTCCACCAGATGTTCGCGTTCGACCTCATGCTCTCGCCGTGGCACAAGGAGTCGATCGAACTGGCCCTCGACGACATCCTCGGCATCGTCGACGACACCGGTGTCGCCCCGGCATGGACGTTGAACAACCACGACACCCAACGCATCGTCAGCCGCCTCGGTCGCTCCGACGTCGTCGACCCCGACAGCTGGACCGGCAACAACCTCAGCACGACGGGCACCGAGGTCGATCTCGAGCTCGGGTCGAAACGGTCGCGGGCACTCATCGCGCTCGCCTTCGCCCTGCCAGGAAGCCTCTACCTCTACCAGGGCGAAGAACTCGGTCTGCCCGAGGTGTTCGACATCCCTGCTGATCGACGTGAGGACCCGGTGTTCCATCTGACGCACGGTGAGGGCATCGGCCGCGACGGCTGCCGGATCCCCTTGCCGTGGACCGCTGACCCGACCACCTCGTTCGGCTTCTCGAGCGACGACACCGGCACGGTCTCGGAGCCATGGCTGCCCCAGCCCGCGGACTGGGGAAGGTTTGCGGCGTCGGCACAGCAGCATCCCGGCACCATGCTCGACCTGTACCGCCGGCTCAGCATTGCGCGGCGCGACCACGCCGTCACCCAGGAACTCCGGGCGGACGTGATCGAACTCGGCGACGGGCTCGTGGCCCTCCGGCGCGGCGCCCTGGTCGCCGTCCTGAACGTCACCGCGGCGGGCATCGACCTCACGACGATCGAACACGACGATGTCGACATCGTGTCGTCCGCCCGCCTCGTCCTCACCACCGACGCGACGTCGTCGCCGACGAGCCTCGCCGCCGACTCGACCTCCTGGTTCGTCCTGTCGTAACCGACGTGCCCATCCACGACCGGGACGCCCCTGGGACCACGGGTAGGGTCATTCCCACATGGTTGCGAACGTCCTCACCGACCTGATCACGGACCTGACCGATTGGATCGACGAGATCTCCGCCTACTGGTGGTTCGTCCTGATCGTGTTCGCGATCGCGTTGCTCGACTCGGTGATCCCCATCGTCCCGAGCGAAACCACCGTGATCGCAGGAGGCGTCGCCGCCGGCACCGGGAACCAGAACCTGGCGGCCATCATCGTCGCCGGCGCCGCGGGCGCGTTCATCGGCGACAACATCGCTTACACGATCGGACATCGGTTCGGCCCACGGGTCGAGCGATGGGCCGCCAGGAAGCAGGAGCGGGCGGACCGGCTCGACCGTGCGTCGGCGCAGATCAAACGACGAGGCGGACCCTTGCTGATCACTGCTCGCTTCATCCCCGGTGGACGCACCGTTCTCACCGTCTCGTGCGGGCTCACCGCGCAACCACGACGTTGGTTCGCGTTCTGGATCGCGATCGCGGCGGTCATCTGGGCGACCTACGCTGCGTGTCTCGGCTATGCGTTCGGGTCGGCGTTCGAGGACGACCACACGATCGCGTTCCTGCTGGCCTTCGGACTGGCCTTGTCGATCACTGCGCTCATCGAGATCGTGCGGTGGGCACTCGACCGTGGCAAGAAGAAGTCGGAGGGCCCGGCCGACGTGGTCGAACGACTCGTGGACGACGCGATCGAGAACGTGGCCGACATGAATGACAGCAAGCCCTGACACTGGCCGTAAGTTGGCAGATCGATGATCGCGTTGGTTCCGATACGACACGGCGTGTTGCCCGCCGGCGGCGAGGAGACCGTCGCCGAGTGTGACGGCATCGCTCTTTTCGCCGGGTCCGGTGTGGCCGATCTGCAGCTCGACGGCATCGCGACCTCCGCCCACCTCGTCGAACTCGGCGAGGTCGAATTCGGCCGTTGGGCCGCAGCCCTGCCTGCCGTGCTCGACGCGATCACGGGTGGCGTACCGACCTCGGTCGTGCTCCCCCATTCGCCCGACGGCCGCGATCTCGCCCCGCGCCTGGCCGCCTCCCTCGACGTGCCGCTCCTGGCAGGTGCGACCAGCGTGACGCCCCACCGCGTCCGGCTGGCCCGACGCGGTGGTCTCGAACTGCACGAACATCACCCGACCGGCGCGTTCGTGGCGACCCTCCAGCCGGGCGTCCGGGGTGCGCAGCACTTCGATCGCGGGGTGACGGTCACCGTCCACGACGTCACCGCCTCGCCGACGATCCAGTGCCATGACGTGCATGTCGTCGAGGTCCTCCCGCCCGACGTCCGCACGATGGATCTGAGCGAGGCCCGCCGGATCATCGGTGGCGGGGCCGGACTCGACTCGGAGGCCCGGTTCGCGCAACTCGATGCGTTCGCCGAACAGATCGGCGGGCTCATGGGCGCGACCCGCGTGATCACCGACCGTGGCTGGGTGCACCACGACCGCCAGATCGGTACGACCGGCGTCGTGGTCGATCCGGTGCTCTACCTCTCGTTCGGTGTCAGCGGCGCGGTGCAGCACACCAGCGGCCTCGGTGCCCCCGACCACATCATCAGCGTCAACACCGACCCCCACTGCCCGATGATGGCGATGTCGGACCTGGCCATCGTGAGCGATGCCAATGCGACCCTCGATGCCCTGCAGGGGTTGATCGCAGTGCAACCACCCGACGTGGAGACGTCGTGACCGTCGACGTCGACGTGGTCATCGTCGGCGCCGGGCCGGCCGGCGCCTGTGCGGCCACCGTGCTGGCCCGCGCCGGACACTCCGTGGTCCTGCTCGAACGGGGGGCCTTCCCGGGCGCGAAGAACATGTACGGCGGCGTCGTGTACCCGCGCATCCTCGACCAGCTCCACCCGCAATGGTGGGAGGAGGCCCCCGTCCAGCGGTGGGTCACCCGCCGTTCGACGATGATCCTCACCGACGACCAAGCGCTCACGGTCGACTTCCGGTCGGGGAAGTGGGGCCGCCCTCCGTACAACGGCGCGACCGCCTACCGGCCCGACTGGGACCACTGGCTCGCCGGCAAGGCCGAGGCCGACGGTGCCCAACTCGTCTGCTCGACGACCGCGACCGGATTGCTGCGCAACGAACGCGGGCAGGTCGTCGGTGTCACCACCGATCGTCCTGACGGCGACCTCACGGCGCGGCTCGTCATCGCTTGCGATGGGGTGAACAGTTTTCTCGCCAAGGAGGCAGGGCTCTACGGCGAGGTCGACGCCTCGAACTACACGCTCGGCGTGAAGGAGACCATCGCGTTGCCGAAGGACGTGATCGACCAGCGTTTCGCGGTCCGTGATCGCGAAGGTGTCGACATCGAAATCCTCGGCGGCACCTCCGGGGTCAACGGCGGCGGCTTCGTGTACACGAACCTCGACACCGTCTCGGTCGGCGTGGTGCTGAAACTGCCGAAGCTCGCGGCCCAGCAGCGCCGCCCGGAGGAGATCATCGCGACGCTCAAGCATCACCCGGCGATCGCACCGCTCGTGGAGGGTGGAGAGATCAAGGAGTACTCGGCGCATGTGATCCCCGAGGCTGGGCTCGCCATGATGCCGAAGATGACCGGCGACGGTCTGCTCGTCGCCGGCGACGCAGCAGCGATGTGTCTGGCCGCCGGGATCTGGCTCGAAGGAGTGAACTTCGCCATGGCCAGCGGGATGTACGCCGGCGAGGCGGCCGTCGAAGCACTCCGAGCGAACGACACCTCGACCGCCGGGCTCGCCGGGTACGAGCGCCGGCTCGGCGACACCTTCGTGCTGCGCGACCACCGCAAGCTGCGCCGGGCGCCCTCGCTCGTGTTGTCCGATCGCGTGCAGCACCTGTATCCGGAGATGATCGCCAATACCGTGGAGCGCATGTTCCGTGTCGACAACCCCTCCCCGAAGCCGGGCTTGCGACGGATCCTGAACCAGGAGCGCAAGCGAGCCGGTGTCAAACTCAAGGATCTGGCCCGCGACGGACTCGACGGATTCCGGACGTACGGATGAGCGCCGACACCGGGCGGACGGAGCGGTGGCCTGAAATCTCCTTCGAGGAGCTGATCGGTTCGACCAGGTTCGACATCCACGAACGAGCGCACATCACCGTCGACGACACGATTTGCGGCGGGTGCACCACTCGGGAATGTCTCGTGGCGTGTCCCGCCAAGCTGTTCGTACCGACGAGCAGTGGCGGCATCCTGTTCAACTACGAACAATGCTTCGAGTGCGGCACCTGTTACCTCGTGTGCAACAAGGAGGGTGCGATCACCTGGACGTACCCCGAAGGAGGCCACGGCGTGGTCTTCGCGCACTCGTGAGGCCGTGTTCGTGAGCGCTGGATCATGACGATCACCGTCTGCTGGAAGTGGGTCGCGATCGGCGACGACTCGGACATCGAGGATGCGCGTTGGGCCGGTGTCTCGGCGGCCGACGAAGCAGCGCTCGAGCTCGGCCTCGAACTCGAACCGTTCCATGGCGACGTGACAGTCGTGTGCGTCGGGCCGGCCGCTGCCGATTCCGCACTGCGCGATGCGCTGGCAGCCGGAGCCCGTCGCGCCGTGCGGATCGACAGTGGCATCCAGATGGAGAGCCGCAGCGTTGCCGACGCGATCGCCGTGCAGGCGGCGTCGAGTGATCTGGTGATCTGCGGTGACTACTCGCTCGATCGCGGCACGGGTTCGGTGCCGGCATTCCTCGCCCACGAACTCGGCGTCGCGCAAGCCCTCGGCCTGGTCGAGCTGGAGCGTTCGACAGGATCGACAGGAGACCTGCGTGGCCTGCGACGTCTCGATGGTGGGCGACGCGAGGTCCTCGACATCACCGCGCCTGTCGTGCTGTCGGTCGAAGGGTCGGTGCGTCGCCTCCGCCGGTCGTCGCTTGCGGCGGCGCTGCACGCGAAGTCGGCCGCGATCGACGTCGTCGTGTCACCCGCTGACAGCGTCCCGGGCACGACACCGGTTCTGGTGGCCCCGTATCGGCCCCGGGCACGGGCCTTGCCGGCACCAGCCGGTTCGGTGCTGACGAGGGTGCGCGAAATTCTCGATGTCGGAGGCCACCACGGAGCGAGCGGGGAAGCGCTCGAGCTGACGCCCTCCGAAGCGGCCGAGCGAATCGTCGATCAGCTCCGACGCTGGGGCTACGTCGAGGCCGATTCGCACACCACCGCTCTCCGGCAGGATGCAGGTACCGATGCGCCTCGGTGATGCGACCTGGCGGGATGTCGGAGCCGCCACCAAGACCGGACGCAGCATCGACGGCGTGCTGACCCCCGTGCTCCTGATCCCGGTCGGCTCGACCGAGCAGCACGGGCCACACCTGCCGCTGTCGACCGACACACTCATCGCAGAGGAGATCGCCGGCCGAGCGGTCCACATGACCGACGGGCTCATGATCGGGCCCACCATCTCCGTCTCGTCGTCGGGCGAGCACGCCGGTTTTCCCGGCACGTTGTCGATCGGGGAAACCGTGATGGCCAACCTCGTGCTGGAGTTGGCCCGCAGCGCCGATTGGGCGGCCGGTGTCGTGTTCGTCAACGGGCACGGCGGCAACCACAGTGCGGTCACCCGGGCCGTCACCCGCCTCACCGGCGAAGGTCGCAACGCACTCGCATGGTGGCCGAAATGGCCGGAACGCGCCGACGGCGGCCCACGCGACCTGCACGCCGGACGAATCGAGACGTCGTTGATGCTCGCGATCGATCCAGGGCTCGTTCGGTTCGAACTTGCCGAGGCCGGTCCCGACGCATCGATCGACGAACTGCGAGCGAGCGGCGTCAAGGCGGTGAGCCCATCAGGGGTGCTCGGCGACCCGCGCGACGCCTCGGGTGGCGAAGGCGAACGCTTCATCAACGTGTTCGTCGAGGACCTCGTCCACGAAGTCGAGAAGTGGCGGCCGATCGATCCGACACCCCACGGTTGAGCACGTGCGCTTCACGGTCGACGGTTCCTGGCGCCGGTTCGACCGGGTGGTCGTTGCCGGCTCACCCCTGCGGATCTTCCGGTTGACCGTGGCGGGCGTCCACGTCGTCACCGCGATCGAGCGGGGCGCTGACGTCGACGACTCGAGACTCGTCGGACGCCTGCTCGACGGCGGTGCGATCCATCCCCGGCCGACGTCACCGCCGAGCTTCACGAACGACGACGTGACGGTCGTGACCCCCCAGCTCGGTGGCATCCCCGTCTCCGACGGACGGCTCGTGGTCGACGACGGCTCCCAGCCGGCCCTGGCCGGGGCAGCACTCCGGCTGCCGACCAACCGCGGGCCAGCGGCCGCCCGCAACGCAGGGCGCGGTCTGGTCGATACGGCGCTGATCGCGTTCGTCGACGCCGATGTCACCCTGCCACCCGATTGGTTCGAGGCGCTCATCGGCCACTTCGACGACGATCGCGTCGGCCTGGTCGCCCCACGGGTCGTCGGCGAGGTCGGCTCGCCACTCGACCTGGGCAGCGAACCCGCACGGATTCGCGCCGGGTCGCGTGTCAGCTATGTCCCTGCGGCAGCGCTCGTGGTGCGAACTGCGGCGTTCGACGATGTCGGTGGATTCGACGAGACCTTGCGATTCGGGGAGGACGTCGACCTCGTGTGGCGCCTCGACGCTGCCGGGTGGGGGTGCCGCTACGAGCCCGCAACCACCGTGACGCACATGCCGCGAGCAACGTGGTCAGCACGACTGCGTCAGCACGCTGCTTATGGCACCTCGGCCGCCCCCCTCGCGCTCCGGCATCCGGCGGCGCTCGCTCCGATGGTCTCCAACGGGTGGACGGCATCGGTGTGGGTGCTCCTCGCGCTCGGACATCCGGTCGTGGCCGCATCGCTCGCCGTCGGGTCGTCGGCTGCGCTCATCCGCAAGCTCGGCGACGTACCGCCGAAGGCCGCGTTCGGCCTCGCGATGCGCGGCCACGCCGGTGCCGCACGACAGATCGGCCATGCGGTCCGTCGAGAGTGGTGGCCGATTGCCGTGTCGCTCGCCATCGTCTCGAGGCGGGCGCGCTGGGTGGCGGTCGCCGCCGTGCTCGCGAACCCGAGGGCGACACCGACCGACATCGCCTACGGATGGGGTGTGTGGGAAGGCATGTGGCGACACCGCACCATCACTCCGGTCCTGCCGCGCCTGTTGAGTTGGCCGGGCCGCAGCGCCGAGCGCCAAGGCTCCAACTACGGTCGTCGATCGTGAGGCTGACGATTCGGACGGCGCTGTGGCGGAGTCACGTCGCGCGCATCGCGTCCACGGTCGACGGGCTCGTTCCGGTCGTCAAGGGCAACGGCTATGGGTTCGGGCGACGATGGCTCGCCGAAACCGCCGCGGAGTTCGCCGACACCATCGCCGTCGGGACCATCCACGAGCTCGACGGGTTGCCCCCGTCGGTCACCCCGGTGGTGCTGACGCCGACGCTGTCCCGCGCCCCTCACGCCGGCCATCAGTTCGGGTTCGTCAGCAGCGGCCCGACCGGTTCTCACCGTCGGCAATCATCCCCACATCGCAGCGCTCGCCGGCTGGAACGGCCAAGTGCTGGTGAAGGTGGCGTCATCGATGCAGCGGTTCGGTCGCGACCCGGAGATCGCGGGGATCCTGATCGACGAGGCTCGCCGAGTCGGCCTCGACGTCGTCGGAATCAGCATCCACCCGCCATTGGCGGGAACCCCGGCCGAGCATGCCGCTGAGATCTCCGAACTCGTCGACGGTTTCGATCCGGACCTGCCGGTGTGGGTCAGCCATCTCGACGCCGCCGCCTACGGTTCGCTGCCCACGTCACACGAATTCCGACTGCGGCTCGGCACCCTGCTGTGGCATGGGGACAAGTCGACGCTGCACCTGAACGCCGATGTGCTCGACGTCCGCGAGGTCCAGGCCGGCGCGCACGTCGGCTACCGCCTCGGTCCGGTCCCGACCGATGGTCATCTGGTGATGGTCGGCGCGGGGACCGCGCACGGCGTGACCGCGAATGCGTCGCTCGGTGGGAGCGAAGCGGTGAGCCCATTCCACTTCGATCGAACCCGACTCTCGCTCCACGAGCCACCGCACATGCACACCTCCATGTGCTTCGTCCCGACGGGGACGCCGACCCCGGACGTCGGTGATCGAGTCGACGTGCAGCGGCCCCTCACGATGACGATGGTCGACCAGTTCGAATGGCTCTGAGCGTCACCGAGCGAACGGCGGTCGCCGGCCGGACCAAACGACGACTTCCCGGCCCGGACGTCGTCCGGGCCGTCGCCCTCATCGGGGTCGTCGCGATGAACTTCCACGGTTACCTGATCCTCAGCGCAGATCCCTCGAGCGACTCCGCACAGGTCGGCAACGGTTGGGCAGCCGAGCTCTTCGACCCGTGGCGCGGGCCGCTGTCGACCCGGTTCGCAGCGACGTTCGTGCTCGTCGCGGGCGTTGGGGTGACGCTGCTCACTCGATCTGCGATCGGGAACCCGGACCGGGTCGCCCAGATGCGCTGGCGGCTCGTCCGACGCGGCGTGTTGCTCTACACCGTCGGGCTCGTGCTCGATCTGATCTGGCCGGGCACGATCATTCCCTACTACGGCGCCATGTTCGTCGGAGCTGCGGCGATCTTCACACTGCGCACCCGGTGGATCCTTGCGATCGGACTGGTCGCTGCACTCGCCGGCGGAGGCCTCAACATGTGGATCTTCTGGCAGGTCGACGACGGCCGGAGCGTCGACTGGCTGACCCGCCCCGGCACCGGCTCGGTGCGTGGCTACGTGTTCGACCTGTTCGTCAACGGCACCCACCCGTTGCTGCCGTGGTTCGCGTTCCTGTGTGCGGGCATCGTTCTCGGACGCCTGCTCGCCGCGAGCTGGTGGCGTGCCGCTGCGCTCGCGGCCGGTGTCACGCTGTACTCCGTGGCCACACTGGCGGCCTCGTTCGCGTCCACGCCGTTCCAGCGCACGGTGTTGTCGAGATCGTCCGGTGACGGCAGCCTCGTCTACGTCGCGAGCGCCCTGGGTACCGCCCTCGTCGCCTACGCGCTCATCGATTGGGTGGCCGAGCGATTCCCACGGGCGACCGACCCACTTCGGCGCGCCGGGCAGATGACACTGACGTTGTACCTCTGTCACGTGTTCGTGTTCAACGCCGTGGTCGACGGGCTCGGGTGGATCGAGCCGGCGGGGCTCGACATTGCCTTGGTGTTCGCCGTCGGTTTCTGGGTGCTGGCCATCGGCGCCGCAGCCGGTTGGCAACGCAGGTACGGCATCGGGCCCGCCGAGCGCTTCTACCGGGCCTTCGGCGGCTGAGATCGACGGAGGCCGCGCCAGCCCATCGCACCGGCGCCGATCAGCTGTCCGTTGTCGCCGAGCCGTGACGGCGTGATCCGCGCCCCGCGGCTGTACGGGAGCTGGGCGTGCTCTTCGAGGGCGACCTGGGCCGAGTGGAAGAAGGTCGCTGCGAAGTTTCGGGCGATGGTGCCACCGACGACGATCAACGTGAGGTCGAGCGTGTTGCAGACGGTCGCCGCAGCGCGGCCGACGAGCATGCCGGTTCGCTGCATGATCTCGTAGGTCGGCTCGGTCAACGGCCGCCCCGTGATCGACTCGATGGCGGCTCCCGACGCCTCCGCGTCGAGGCAGCCCTGCGCACCGCAGACGCATCGACGGCCGCCCGGTTCGACGATGATGTGGCCGACCTGGCCGGCGAACCCGGACGCGCCGTCGAGTAGATCGTCGTCGAGCACGAGTCCTCCGGCGACCGACGCCGACACCGTGATTGTGCAGAAGTTCTGATGTCCCTGCGCCGCGCCGAGCCAGCCTTCGGCCAAAGCCAACACCTTGGCGTCCAGGTCGCCGTACACGGGGAGTCCGGTCAGTTCCTCGAGCCGACTGCGCAGGGGAAAGTTGCGCCACGACAGGATTCCGCCGGCCGGAGACACGGCGGCGAGGTGGCGATCGATCGGGCCCACCGAACCGACTCCCACAGCGACGATTCGAACCTCCTCACGCTCGACGGCCGTCGCGATCAGCTCGCCGACCATCGTGGCCAGGGCCGTGTAGTGGGACTCGGGCCCGACGTCGCGCGCGACGACGGAACTCGACCGGTCGACCAGCACCCCCGTGGCGGTCACCAGTGCCGCCTCGAACCGGTCGACGCCGATGTCGATCGCGAGCACGACGTCCCGCGGACGGTCGGGCTTCGAGTTGCGGCCGTTACGGGTGCCGTCGTTGGACATGCGGCGACCGACGGTAGCTGGTGACGAGCGACCGACGGCAGCATGAACATTCCGAGATGGCACTCCAGTCGGGTGCCCACCGTGCCGATACTGCTGGCATGTCGTCGGCCAACCGCAGGTTCGTCGGGCTCGCGGTCGCCGTGCCGCTGACGCTCGCCTCGATCGCGCTCGGCCAGCACGCATCGGCGAGCGAGAGCACGACCCCTCCCGACACCGCACCGCCGACGACTGCCGCCGTACCGGTCGACACCGCACCGCCGTCGATGCCGGTCGAGACCAGCCCGGCGACGACCGTGCCGGCCGAAACCTCTCCGCCGACGGCCGAGCCGGCCGAGAACTCTCCGCCCACGACCTCGACGTCGATACCGGCACCGGCACCTGCACCTGCACCCGCAGCGACCAACGTCACCGTGTACCCGGGGCAGCTCGGCCACATCCTCGCGACGATCCGCTACATGGAATCGCGGGGCAACTACACGATCGCTCCCAACCGGGGCAACGCATCGGGTGCGTACCAGTTCATCCAGTCGACCTGGAACGGCTACGGCGGCTACTCCCACGCCTACCTGGCCCCGCCCTGGGTCCAGGACGAGCGCGCCGCCGCCGACGTGAATCGTTTCCTCGCGCAGTGGAACAACGACGTGTCGATGATTCCGGTCATGTGGTACTACCCCCGCGCCGCGACGACGCCGGCACTGATGGACGTCGTGCCGGTCCCGTCGGCGGGCAACGTCCTCACGATCCGCGAGTACCAGCAACGGTGGTTGGCGGTCTTCTCCTTCATCTCGGGCAAGCCCATCCCGCAACCGCTGACCCAGGCCGACGTCTATGCCAGGGCGGGCCTGCCGCCCACCGTGCCACCGCCCGTCGTCGCTCAGGTCGATCCGGAATCCGACCCGACGGAGGAGGTCGCGACCCCGGCGCCGTCGCTGGCGGCCGTCACCTTCCCGGTCCTCGGGCCGAGCCGGGTGGCCGCACCCGACTGCGACCAACCAACGGCCGCAGCAGCGGGTCTGTGCTCCGAGACCGCTCCCGGCATCGTGTTCGGCGTCAAGCTGCAGCCCGTGTTGGCCGTCCACGACGGCGTCGTCACCGCCGTCGTCGACACCCCGGGCCGTCCGATCTCGGTGACCGTCACGGACGTCAACGGCCGGAGCTACACGCTGTCCGGGTTCAACGACGACAACCCCGGCACCGACGACGGGTCAGCGCCCTCCCACCTCCGACTCTCGGCACTCGCGAAGATCGGCGGCTCGGTGAAGGCCGGCCAGGTCATCGGGTTCATGGGTGACAGCGACCCGCTGCCCCTCGACGTACGTGCGGACGTGCCGACCGACCGCACCATCCAGCTCGCGCCGGATGCGGTCGCTCCCCACATCCGCCTCACGATCACCGAACTCGACGGCACCCCGCTCGACGCGTACGGTCCGGTGATCGATGCGTTGTTCCGGCAGACCTGCTCGGTCGCGATCGGGCCCTGGATCGTGCCGGCGAATGGTTCCGGCCACGACGTCGTCACGATCGAGACGACCGACAACGATCGCGACATCGACTCGGAGTGGGTGATCACCTCCACCGGGCAGGTCACCGCGTCGGGTTGGGCGGCCATGATCTACCCGCTGGAGGCGTGCGCGTTCGCGCCGCCCGACGCGCATGGTCCGGGCGCGGCCGGCTTCGCATCGGTCTCGCTGGACTGGATCCTGCCGATCGACCTGCCGACCGCGATCTGGGTGGAACTCGCGGTCCGTGACCGACCGGTGAACGCGAGTCCGGTTGCGCCGCTGCCGGTGTGGCGCGGCCTGTAGCCGATCGCCATAAGCCGTCCCCCGGGTCAGTTCAGGCGGCGGGCGGTCTCGACCAGGTTGATCTCGTAGAGCACTTCATCGAGGGCATCCTCGGCCGAGATCGCCGCGAATCGTTGCGGATTGTCCGGCGTGCAACACGACGGCACCGGCGACAGGATCGTCCACGGACGCGGATGGCAGAACTGGACGACGCTGTATCGCTCGCCCTCGTACTCCGGCGACGCGACGACCCGGTGCCAGCCGATCGGGATCGTCCCGTTGGTGAGACGCTCGAGCATGATGCCGGTGTTGATGATCAACGAATCGTCCGGCGGGAGCGCGTCGATCCAGTCATCGTTGACCCTGACCTGCAAGCCGGGCGCGGTCGCTCGCGGCAGGGCGGTGATCAGGTTGATGTCGCCGTGCTGCGCTGCCCAGACGTGGCCCGCGTCGCCGATCTCGCCCATCGCCGGGTAGCGGATCGCGCGGGTCAACGTGGGGCCGTCCTTCACCATGTCGTCGAAGAACGTCTCGTGGCAGCCGATGCCTTCGGCGATCACGTGGAGGAAGCGGCGTTGCAGGTCGGCGATCGAGTCGTGGAACCTGTACAGCACCTCGGTGATCCCCGGAACCACCGCCTCGGGCAGGACTTGATCGGGATAGGCCTGGATGAACTTGCGCTTCAACGGATGCCCTGGCTCGATCGGCGTCGACCAGTTGAGCATCTCCTTCCAGTCCGGCTTGTCGCTCGACGCCGCCGTCTCGACGAGCAACCCGGTGTATCCGGTCTGGCCGTTGGCGCCCGGCGCGATGAACTGCTGCTTCGCCTCCGGTTCGAGTTCGAAGAACTCACGGAGCATGCCGTACGCGGTGTCGAGGAGGTCCTCCGACAGGTCGTGGCTGGTGTAGACGAATCCGGTGGCGAGGCTGCGGGTGACACCGTCGACCACGGCGCGGCGCTGCGGTGCGCTGCCCTGCTCGAAGGCGATCAGATCGACGTCGAGAATCTCCGTCTGCGTGCTCACGGTCTGGCTGCTCACGTCACCGACGCTACCGGTGCACCGTCGGGCGTGAACAGCGCGGGCCAGCCTCCCGTGTGGATGAACACGACGTCGTCGACCGCGCCGAAGCGACCCTCTCCGGCCGCTCCGAGCAGTCCGGAAAACCCCTTCCCGGAATATGTCCGGTCCATCAGCCAGCCTCCGTGCGTCGCCGCCCAGTGGATCGCCGCATCGCCTGCGGCGGTGGGCACCGCGTAGTCGTCGCCGATCCATCGACCGTCGACCTCCACATCGTCCGCGGACACGGCCGCGCCGCTCGCGGCCTCGGCCCCCATTTGCGCGAGCGTGTCGTTCGCGAGTTCGACGATGTCCGGGTACCCGATCACGACACCCTTTGCCACGCCGATCGCGATGACGGGCGGCACGTCGCGACCGTGCGCACGAGCCGCAGCGCGCCCTGCCAAGAGTCCTGCGTGGGTGCCGCCGCTCGACGACGTGAACACGATGGCCGCCGGCCGCATCGCCGCCGCATCGAGCTGGTCGAGCAACTCGACGAACCCGACGGCGTAGCCGAGCGCCCCGGTGGCGGTGCTGCCCCCGATCGGGATGGAGTACGGCCGCAGGCCGTCGGCCGCCAGCGCGTCGGTCACCGATTCACGAGCGATCTCGAGTTCACCCCAGTGATGATCGGGGGCGCCGGTGAAGTGGAGCTGTGCGCCGAACAGACCCGACAGCAGCTGATTCCCCGTCGCCGTCCCGCGAGCCGGCTCGTCGCCCGACAGGACCAGGTGCACCTCGAGCCCGAGCCGGGCTCCTGCCGCGGCGGTCATCCGGCAATGATTCGACTGCGCCGCACCGACGGTCACGAGCGCCTGCGCATCGGCCGCACGGGCAGCCCCGCACAGGAACTCGAGCTTGCGGGCCTTGTTGCCTCCGCCGCCGAGCCCGGTCAGATCGTCACGTTTCACCCACAGGCGAGATCCTCCCGGCAGGGGCGCCGGGCACGCTTCGAGAGGCGTCGGAAGGGTGGCCAGCGAGGCCCGGTCGAGGTGGTCGAACACGGCAAACATGCTAGGCAAACACGGTGATGGCCACGACCGACTGGAATCCGTTGCTCCGCAGCGAGTTCGAGCAGCCGTACTGGCACGAACTCCAGGCGTTCGTGGCGGCCGAGCGCAGCGCCCACGTCGTGTACCCACCGGCGCCTGACGTCTTCGCTGCACTCCACCTGACCCCGTACCAGGACACGCGGGTCGTGATCCTCGGCCAGGATCCGTACCACGGCCCGAACCAGGCGCACGGGCTGTGCTTCTCGGTGCGCCGAGGCGTCCGAATCCCACCGTCGCTCGCCAACATCCACAAGGAACTGGCATCCGACCTCGGAGTTCCGATTCCCACGCATGGAAACCTCGAACATTGGGCACGACAAGGCGTGCTCCTCCTCAACACCACCCTCACGGTCCGAGCCGGTGAAGCTGCGTCACACCAGGGCAAGGGCTGGGAGACCTTCACCGACCAGGTCATTCGCACCACGAACGACAAGACCGAGCGTGTGGTGTTCATCCTCTGGGGCAGCCACGCCCGGCGCAAGAAGGAGCTGATCGACACCAGTCGCCACACGATCATCGAGTCGGCCCATCCATCGCCGCTGTCGGCGCACAACGGCTTCTTCGGCACGAAGCCGTTCAGCCGGGCCAACGTCGCATTGATCGAAGCGGGCCGGACGCCCATCGACTGGCGCCTGATGGACGATCGCTGATGCCTTGGCAGACCAGCGATCGCGTGATGACGCTGCGCGCGCGGAGCGTGGTCGTCGACGTGGTCGTCGACATGCTCGACGGCTGGCGGAAACACCAGTCGGGGCGCAACGCATCGTTGCTGTCGTTCTTCTTCTTCCTGTCGATCTTCCCGCTGCTCCTCGTCGCCACGACGATCCTCGGCTTCGTCCTCCAGGACAACCTCGACCTCCAGCAGCGCATCGTCGACGGTGCCCTCGACAACATTCCGGTCCTGGGCCAGCAACTCGCGAACGATCCGACGTCTCTCGACGGCAGCATCTGGGTGCTGCTCGTCGGGCTCGCGACCGCACTCTGGTCAGCGACGAAGGCATTCGTCGGCCTGCAGGTCGCACTCGACGACGTCTGGGAGGTGGACATCGACGAGCGCCCCGGCATCCATGTCCAACGTGGTCGAGCGGTGTTGGGGCTGGTCGTCGTCGGGCTGTCGCAGATCGGCACGCTTGCACTCTCGACGATCGTCAACGCGGCCGGCCTCCCGGGGATCAGCCGGCTCCTGCTGCTGGTGGGCGGCCTGGTCGTCAACGTCGCCGTCCTCGCGTTCATGTACCGGTACCTCACCGCAGCGCCCACCACCTGGTCGATCGTGTGGCCGGGTGCGCTCGCGGCCGGCATCGCGTTCAGCCTGCTGCAGTACTTCGGGTCGGGGATCGTCAAGCGCATCACCGACAACGCCGGCGACACGTACGGGCAGTTCGCACTCGTGCTCGGACTGGTGACGTGGCTCGGCTTCCTCGCCATCTCCGCGCTGATGTGTGCCGAACTGAATGCGGCCCTCGTGCGCCGGCAGAACACCGGCAGGCAGCAGGTCCTCGCGATCGACTGACCTGGCCGTGTTCGCTCACGACCCTGTCAGTCGTGTTTGATCATCACGTGTTTGACCTCGGTGTAGTGCTCGACGGCGTACATCGACATGTCCTTGCCGTAGCCCGACTGCTTGAAGCCACCGTGCGGCATCTCCGAAACGATCGGGATGTGGTCGTTGATCCACACCGTGCCGAACTGCAGCGCTCTGCTCATCCGCATGGCGCGTCCGACGTCTGAGGTCCACACGCTCGCGGCGAGGCCGTAGTCGACGCCGTTCGCGAACGTGAGCGCTTGGGCCTCGTCGGCGGCGGGCTGCACCGTGATCACAGGACCGAAGACCTCACGTTGGATGATCTCGGCCGCCTGATCGACACCGACGACCACCGACGGTTCGTAGAAGAATCCGGACCCGGCCCGGCTGGACCCGCCGACGGTGACCTCGCCGCCCTCAGCGAGCGCGCGGTCGACGTATCCCCCGATGCGCTCACGGTGGACGTCGGAGATCACCGGACCCATCTCGGTCTCGGCCGACATGGGGTCGCCGACGACGATCGAGCCGACGGCATCGGTGAGCCCGGCCACGAAGTCGTCATAGACA
Source organism: Actinomycetes bacterium (assembly GCA_031398325.1). Taxonomy (GTDB): domain Bacteria; phylum Actinomycetota; class Acidimicrobiia; order Acidimicrobiales; family Ilumatobacteraceae; genus Sva-07. The sequence continues at coordinate 13,426 of JANNNB010000180.1, read as the reverse complement.
CGGGCGCCCGCAATCACCCGGCACGGAGCGGTGCAGTCCTGACCGGAGTTGTAGAAGGCGGTCTGCTTCAGGTTGGCGATCACGGCGTCGATGTCGGCGTCGTCGAACACGATCACCGGCGCCTTGCCGCCGAGCTCGAGATGCACCCGCTTCAGCGTCTCGGCCGAGATGCGAGCGACGGACTTGCCGGCGCCAACACTGCCGGTCAGCGAGATCATTGCGACGCCGGGGTGTTCGCAGAGCGCCACGCCGGTCGTGGCGCCTTGACCACACACCACGTTGAGCACGCCGGGCGGCAGGATGTCGGCGGTCAACTCGGCGAGCTTCAGTGCCGTGTACGGGGTGAGTTCGGACGGCTTGAGCACGACCGTGTTGCCGGCGGCCAACGCCGGCCCGAGCTTCCAGGTCGCCATGTTGAGCGGGTAGTTCCAGGGTGCGATCGAGCCGATCACTCCGATCGGCTCACGGCGGATCATCGAGGTGTAACCCTCCATGTACTCGCCTGCGGCCTTGCCCTCGAGAAACCGTGGTGCGGCGGCGAAGAAGCGCCAGTTGTCGAGCGTGAGGTCCATCTCGAACTCGACGATGCCCACCGGTTTGCCGACGTTGATGCACTCGATGCGCGACAGTTCGTCGATGTTGTCGGCGACCACGTCGGCCACCTGCTGCAGGATCTCGCAACGCTGACGGGGTGTGGTGTGCGACCAGCTCTCGAAGGCGTCGGTTGCCGCTCGCACGGCGGCGTCGACATCGGCCCCTCCGCTCGCGGGCACCGAGCCGAGCACCGAACCCGTGGCCGGGTCGATCACGTCGTCGGTCTCGCCCGACGCGGCGGCGCGCCACCCGCCTCCGATGAAGTTCGAGTTCAGTCCGTCCATCTCGACCGCACTCCGACCTCGTTCGCGCTGCCCGTCTGGTTCCTCATCGCGGCATCATCCCATGTCCCCCGACCCCAAATCCCCGTTTGCGTCGCGATTTCGGCGACCCGGTGCGCGGATTTCGTGACGCAAACGTGAACCTCGCGTCGACGAGACGGGCGTCACATGCCCTAGCCTGGGCGCATGACGGTTGACGACGCGTCCGAGGTCGCCCAGCACGCCGAGCCCACCGGCCCTACCGAGCCACCCGGCGATCGCTCATCGGCGCAGCCGGGGATGTCGATCGTGGTGTTCGCCGGACTGATCTCGATCGCGGCAGGCGCAGTGCACGCTGCGGCTGCCGGTATCCACGTCGAGAGCAAGGAGCTCGCGCAGATCTTCGTGATCACGGCTGTGCTGCAGATCGGCGTCGGGATCTGGGCCGTTCTCCGTCCGGGACGGATCGCGGCATGGTCGGTGGTCCTCGTGAGTGTCGTTGCGTTCGCAGGGTGGCTCACCACCCGCCTCACCGGAATCTCGTGGATCGAAGGCCTCGAAGTCCGCGAGGCGCCTGGCTTCGCCGACACGGCGTGTGCCGCTCTCGCCGTCATCGCTGCGATCGCCGCCTACACCGGAGCGATCCTTCCCGCAGAACGCCGTCACCAGCGTGGCCTCGCGATTCCGGCGACCCTGCTGGGGCTCTTCGCCGTGTGGACGATGCTCGCCGCCGGCACCACTGCGCACACACACGCCGACGGCGACCACGCCCATGGCGACGAAGTGGCCGCGGCGGATCATCCACACGATGAAATTGCGACCGCCGACGGGGCAACTGTCGCCGCGACCGCCGACGATCACCCGCACGACGAGACCGTCACGGCGAACGCATCGACGGTCACGACCGAACATCCCCACGACGATGCCGTCGCCGACGACGGGCATGCGCACGACACCGCCGAACCGGTTGCGCTCGCCTGGCCGCGGCCGTGGGACCCGTCGGAGCCGCTGGATCTGTCGGGCGTCGAGGGTGTCACGACCGATCAACAGATGCGCGCCGCCGAGTTGGTCAACAACACCTTGATCGAACTGCAGAAGTACGCCGACCCCGCAGCGGCGGTCGCCGCCGGCTACACGTCGATCGGCGACGCCGGCACGGGGAGCGAGCACTACATCAAGGGCGACCTGATCGAAGACGACGTCCTGCTCGATCCGTCCGCGCCCGAGTCGCTCGTCTACGCCGCCGACGGTGATCAGCGAACACTCGCCGGCGCCATGTTCATCGCGAGCGCCCGACCGGCCGACGATCCGACGCTCACCGACTGGGCCGGCCCGCTCATGACGTGGCACAAGCACGACAACCTGTGCTGGTCGACCGGCGACGACGGCGAGGCAAAGGTCGTTGGCATCATCGACGCGGACGGCAACTGCGCACGCGGTGTCCGCGCCGGCGGCGAGAACCCGATGGTCCACGTGTGGGTCACGCCACATCCATGCGGGGTGTTCGCCGCGTTGGAAGGCATCGGAGCCGGCACGGCTGCGGTCGACGAAGCCGAACGCGTCGACATGTGCTCGGAGGAACACGATCACGACGCCGGTGCCGAACCCCAGGCGGTCGCCAAACCGTACGACCCGACCATGCCGATCGACCTGAGCGGCACGCCCGGCGTCACACCACAACAACAGGCGGCGGCCGAGAACCTGATCGCGATCAACCTGGTCGACCTGCCGCAGTGGAGCGACTACCGAGTCGCCGAGGCGGCCGGCTTCCGCAGCATCGGCGACGGGTTCACCGGCCACGAGCACTTCGTTCAGTGGGACTGGATCAACGACGACGTCGCGCTCGACCCCGACTTCCCGGAGAGCCTGGTGTACGAACCGCAGCCCGACGGGTCGAAGAAGCTGGTGAGCGCGATGTACATGCTGCCGACGTCGGTCTCGCTCGGCGAGGTTCCGAACATCGGCGGTCCGCTGATGCAGTGGCACATCCACGACAACCTCTGCTACAGCAACGACCCGGAGCAGCCACGGGTCTCCGGGATCACCGATGCCGACGGGAACTGCCAGCCCGGCCTCGTCAAGCACGACCCCGCCCCGATGATCCACGTGTGGATCACCAAGCATCCGTGCGGACCGTTCGCGTCGCTCGAAGGCGTCGCTGCCGGCCAGATCGCCCCCGGCGAGGAGCGGCTGTGCGACGAAGCGCACGGCGCCCATTGACGCGCGCATACTGACGGGATGATCGACCACGTCTTCGTGTACGGGACGCTGCTGCCGAGCGATGTGCGGTGGCCGTACCTCGAGCGCTTCGCTGCCGACGACGGCATCGCCGACGCGGTGTCCGGGTCACTCTTCGACACCGGGTTCGACTACCCCGCAGCCGTGTTCGATGACAGCGGCACGATCCGCGGGCGGACGTATCGCATCGAACTCGACCTGCTCGACGAGTGCCTGGCGGTGCTCGACGTGGAGGAAGACACGGTCGGCGGCCGCTACCGGCGAGTCGCGGTCAGGACCGAGGCGGGACTCCATGTCTGGGCGTACGAATACGGGTACGGGCTCGACCTGACGCTCATCGAGTCGGGCGACTGGTTGGCGCATCGCCCGGCACATCTGGCGGTCGCCCTCACCGACGACTGAGCCGGTCGGCGAACCAACTACGTTCGCGGCATGCACATCGGCGTCGAGATCTTTCCCACCGACCAGACGATCGATCCGATCACGCTCGCCCGGGCTGTCGAGGACCGTGGTTTCGAGTCGCTCTGGTTCCCGGAGCACTCGCACATCCCGACCAGCCGCGCCACCCCGTGGGGCGGACGCGAGGGCGCTCCCCCATTGCCGGAGTTCTACAAGCGCACCCACGATCCGTTCGTCGCGATCGGCGCCGCCGCCGCGGTCACCACGACCCTGAAGTTGGCGACCGGGATCTGCCTGGTTTCCCAACGTGACCCGATCCATACGGCCAAGCAGGTTGCGAGCGTCGATCTGTTGTCGGGCGGTCGCTTCCTGTTCGGCGTCGGCTATGGCTGGAACAAGGAGGAGATGCGCCAACACGGCACGGCCTACGGCGAGCGCCGGGCGATCCTGCGCGAGAACATCTTGGCGATGAAGGCGCTCTGGACGGAGGAGGAGGCGTCGTTCGAGGGCGAACACGTCTCGATCGAGTCGAGTTGGGCGTGGCCGAAGCCCGTCCAGTTCCCGAACCCACCGATCATCATGGGCGGCGATGCCGGGCCGAAGACGGCAGCCGACATCGCGGAGTTCTGTGACGGATGGATGCCGATCGGCGGACGGCACGCGCTCGAGAAGCTGCCGGCGATCGAGGCGGCGTGTGAAGCGATCGGGCGCGATCCGGCGAGTGTCGAGGTCGGCCTGTTCGCCGCTCCCCCTGACGAGGCCAAGCTGACCGATCTCGCCGGTCAAGGCGTCCAACGCGCCGTCTTCGGGCTCCCGCAGGGGAGCCCGGACGAGGTACTCACCGCCCTCGACGACATGGCGCCGCTCGTCGAGGCGATGCGCTCCGCCTGAATCGGACGTCATCCGGGGATGACGTCGCCGAAACCCGGCCGACACGTCCCGGCCCGATGCTTGGTCCATGGACGATTCCGTCGCATTGCTCGGCCCATCGATGCTGATCGTGGCTGCCGACCATCCCAGTCTGATCGACGCCCGGGAGCGGTTCGCCTCGGAGCTTCGCGCCGAACAGCGGTTCTTCGGCAGGTCGGCAGGCGATCCGAAGCCCTTCCCCTCGCTGATCTCGAAACTGCTCGCCGGCGAGGGCGCCCGCCTCGCGGCCATGGTCGACGGTCGGATCATCGGGTTGGCGTGCATCCAGGCCGACGGGGAGGCCTCGGTTGCCGTCGTGGAGGAGTGGCGCGGTCGGGGCGTGGCGAGCGCACTCCTCGGGGCAACCATCGATCGTTCGCGACGCATGGGCCATTCGATGGTGTTCGTCCGTTCAAGCCATCGCAGCCGTGCCGTTGCCGCCATCGGCGAGTCACTCGGCGGAACGGTGGTGGACCTCGGGCGGGGTCGGATCGAACTGATCTTCACGGTGGACTCCGAAAGCCGGACCGGATAGAAATTCTGTTGCGATCGCAACTGTTGCCTGTACAGTAGTTGCTATGACCACCACAGAGAACTCCCCCGCATCGAACAGCACGTCCACCCTTCCCCTACCCGCCGGCACCTGGACAGCCGACCCGTCCCACACGACCGTCGGCTTCAGCGTTCGCCACCTCGGCCTCAGCAAGGTCCGTGGCCGCTTCGAAGGCGTGAGCGCCCAGCTCGTCGTCGGCGACGACCTCGCATCGAGCGCCGTGACCGCCGAGATCGAGATGGCCTCGGTGTCGACCGGCAACACCGACCGCGATGCCCACCTCGCGAGCACCGATTTCTTCGGCGCCGAGAACAACCCGAAGATGACCTTCGTCTCCAAGGAGATCGTCAGCAAGGGCGACGAGTACAAGCTCGTTGGCGACCTCACGCTCAACGGGATCACCAAGCCGGTCGAGCTCGACGTCGAGTTCTTCGGAACGTCGGTCTTCCCCGCCGACCAGTCGACCCGCGCTGGTTTCTCCGCCACCGGATCGCTGTCACGCAAGGACTACGGCATCGAGTTCAACATGGCACTCGGTGGCGACAAGGTGATGATCTCGGACAAGGTCGCCCTCGACCTCGACGTCCAGCTCGTCGCCGCCTCCGCCTGACCCGTCCGACCCGTTCGGTCAGACGACGGTCATGCCGTACATCTCGCCGAGCGGGTCGGAGATCAGTTCGAGGCGTTCACCGTCGGGGCCGGTGAAGTAGATCGAGGTCTCGTGCACGACGAACGTCTCGACGCCCGCCGCCTCGAGCTTCGTCTTCAGACGCTCCCAGTTGCTGCGCTCGACCGAGATCGCCAGATGGTGGTGCCCGCCGAGCACCTCCTGATACGGACCGAGCCCGAGACCGGGGAAGTCGAAGAACGCGATGCAGTTGCCGTTGCCGATATCGAAGAAGAAGTGTGTCGAGCCCACGTAATCGCGGTTCTCGAACAGCTCGGTCAGCGGGAACTCCAGCAGACCTTGGTAGAACTCGATCGTCCGGGCGACGTCCGACGACAGCAGCGCCTGATGGTGCACGCCACGCGCCGTCGACGGCGGCCGGTCGGCCTTGTCCATCAGGTACCTGGCTCGGAGTTCGGCCCACTCCGCGTCGCGATCGGGGTGTTCACCATCGTGGTCCGAACCGAACTTCGGCGTCGTCTGGGTCATGGCCACAATCCTGCCACCCTCATCGGGACACGCCGACGCGGCGTGAGATCCGGATCAGGCGGCGGCGAGAACGGGCAGGTCGGGTTCCGCTGGCAGGGGCACGAGCAACACCGATGCATCGCGCAGTCGCCCGACGCCATGATCGACCATGCGCTGACCGTTCGACACCGACAGGCCGAGCGTGAGCGCGATCATCACCGTGCCGAGGCCCACCGGACCACCGAGCGCCACGCCGATCAAGAGCCACGACACTTCGAGCGCAAGCCTGACCCAGCGCTCCGGATGACCCGTTCGACCCGACGCTGCGCTCGTGAGCAACTCACCCGAACCGGCACCGAGGCGCGAGACGATCAGCGCACCGGCGCCGACACCGATGGCCCCGATGGCGAGCAGCTGGATGATCATCCGCACGACGAGGGCATCAGGCGCTTCGAACTGTTCGAGCACCGACAACGTCGACTGCATCACGACACCCACCACCAGCGGTCCGGCGAGCGTGCCGAAACCCGGCCGACGACCGAGCATCCAGGCGAGGGCGATCAGCGATCCGACGACCAACCACACGGCCACGCTCAGCGGGAGGCCCGTGTGTGTCCGGACCGCTCCGATGAACACGTCGAGCGGACCTGGTCCGAGCCCGGTCCAGAGCGTGACCGCCACCGAGACGGCGATCGTGAGCGAACCGAGGATCAGGAGTACGAGGCGCGTCGAGAACCCACACACACGGCGCACGGGGCGCGCGAGATGGGGACGGACGATCACATGGTGCAGTATCGGCAGTACGGAGCGTGACTCCAGGGGGACGAGGCCGTGTCTTCGGGCACACCCGCCCCGCGTCTCAGGCGGAGAGGTGGCGGACCAGTCCGTCGAGGGCCAGGAGGTAGCTGTTGCGGCCGAAGCCGCCGACCACACCGAGGCACACCGCGCTGATCATCGACGTGTGGCGGAACTCCTCGCGGGAGTGCACGTTCGAGAGGTGCGTCTCGACGACGGGAAGACCGATCGACGTGATCGCGTCGCGCAACGCAACGCTCGTGTGGGTGTAGGCACCGGGATTGAACACGACACCGTGCGCCCAACCCTGCGCGTCGTGGAGCGCATCGACGAGCGCGCCCTCGGTGTTGGACTGGAAGTCCCGGATCTCGGCGCCGCGCTCGGCCGCGAACTCACGGACATCGGCAATGATCGCGGCGAGCGTGTCCGATCCGTACACCTCGGGTTCGCGGGTGCCGAGCATGTTCATGTTCGGCCCGTTCAACACCAGGATCTGCCACGTCATGCGGTCAGGTTATGCAGAACGACCCTCGAGCAGCCGGCCCATCACGATCGCGAGGGTCGCCGCGGCCCGACGCTCCTCGAGCGACACCTCGATGTCGGTCGAACAGTGCACGAGCAGACGTCCTGCCTCCCTCGGCGGATGGCCGACGGGCACCTCGAGCACGGGTGGCAGGACGGCCGTGTCGAGCACGTCCTCGCTGGTCGACCGCGTGCCGGGAAGGGGCGTGATCGTGCCGTCGGGACGCAACACCGCAGCGGCGGTTCCTCGGTACCCGGGACGCCACTCGTACGACCGCGCAGACAGCAGGCTCTGGACCGTCGTGGCCCCTTTCGTGATCAGGGCGTCGTCCGGCCCATTGAGACCGACATGGCTGACGTAGCCGATGAAATCCGCCAATGCATCGAGCTCACGACCACGAACCTTCGCGTTCAACACCGATCGTGCGGCGCTGTCGGCCAGGATCCCGACGAGCACGCCGACGACGAGCAGCACCGCCACCTCGATGACGTCGTCGCCGCTGTCGATCGTGAACCGGTAGTACGGCTCGGTGTGCACGACGCCGAACATCACCGCAGACGAGATCGCGGCGACCGTGCCGAGTCGCACGCCGCCGAGCAGCGCGATGAACAGTACGGGGAGCACCATCAGCAAGCCGATGCTCTGCGACACCGTGTCCCGCAGGGGTATCAAGAGCGCTCCGAACGCAATCGGCGCGAGCAATGCGACGGCGTAGGCCGGCCAGCTCGGCCGGATCGGCGCAGCATCGCCGGGTTGGAGCGGTGCCGGTGGCTTCGCGGTCGAGCGGCTCGCCGGCCCGAAGGTCAGGAAGCGGCTGACCCAACCCATCGCCTTGTCGATCCGTCTGGTCATGGCGTGCTCCGATCGTCGCGAGCCGGTTGGAAGCGGTAGCCCACGCCGGCGTCGGTGACGAAGTAGGTCGGCTGGGCCGAGTCGGCCTCCAGCTTTCGGCGTATGTGCCCCATGTGCACCCTCAGCAGGTTCTGGTCTGGTTCGTAGTCCGGACCCCAGACCGCGGTCATGAGTTCCCGGTACGTGATGAGTTGATGCGGGTGCCGAACGAGGTGGGCGACGATGGCCCACTCCGTGGGCGTGAGCCGAACCTCTGTCGTGGCACCGTCGGCCGCGCGCACGAACGCGCGATGCGCCGTCAGATCGAGTTCGAACTGCGCGGTCTCCACCCGGGCGAGATCGTCGGTCGCATCCTGCGACCTGCGGAGCGCGGCACGCACCCGAGCGACGAGCTCGGCCATGCCGAACGGCTTGGTCACGTAGTCGTCGGCGCCCATCTCCAGGGCGAGGACCTTCGAGCGTTCGTCGTCCCGGGCCGTCAGCACGATGATCGGTATCTTCGTCCACCCGCGCAACGCCTCGATCACGGTGATGCCGCTCATGGCGGGCAGGCCGAGGTCGAGCAGCACGATGTCGGGTCGCGATTCGGCCACGGAGGTGAGCGCGGCCTCTCCGGTGTCCGCCTCCACCACGTGATAGCCGCGAGCATTGAAGTTCAGCTTGAGCGCCCGTCGGATCTGCCGATCGTCATCGACGACGAGGACCGTCGTCACGCAGGGCTCCGATTCGTCATGCCGTGGTCCGGGTCATCGCCGGATGTGGCGACAGCGGCTCGTCGTGGTCGGCGTCTCGGGGCAACACGATCGTGACCGTGAGGCCGCCGCCGGGAGTGTCGTCGAGTCGGAGCTCTCCGTCCATCGCGACGACGAATCCTCGTGCGATGGCCAAGCCGAGCCCGACCCCGTCGCCGACCGGTGCATCGCCGAGCCGTTGGAACGGCTGGACGACCTTGTCGCGTTCGGATGCGTCGATTCCGATGCCTCGATCGACCACTCGGATGTGTACGTCCTCGCCGATCGCGGCCGCTTCGACCTGTATCGGCACATCGAGCGGACTGAATCTCTCCGCGTTCGCGAACACGTTCGCCAGGCTGCGCTCGAGCAGCGTCGCATCGCATCGGATCGGCGCGAGGTCGGGTGGGATGTCGAGCCTGACACGCCCGCTCGGCACGTTGCCGCTGTGGAGCGCTGCCGCCACGACTTCGGAGACGTGCGTGGGCGTGAGGTCGACTGCCAACGTACCGATCTGGAGTCGGCTCGCATCGAGCAGGTTGCCGACCAGTCGATTCAGGCGATCAGTTTCCTCGTCGACGGTGAGGAGCGCCTCGGCGACCTCGGCCGGCGTCCAATCGACGGATGGGTCGCGCAGACCGGAGACCATCGCCTTGATCGATGCGAGCGGGGTGCGCAGATCATGCGAAACCGAACGGAGCATCGCCGTTCGGACCGCGTCGACGTCGGCCAATGCGGCTGCTTCGTTCGCCTCCGACGTCAGCGTCTGATTCTCGATCGCCAGCGCCAGCTGGTCGGCGAGAGCGAGCAGGAGTCGCTGGTCGTCGGCCGACAGGTTGCGGCCGAAGAGTTCGAGCATCTGACGCTCGGGCGACCCCTTCCCAACGGGACTCGACGGCAACGGGACCGACATGCTGGGCACGCCGGAGACCTCACCGGCCATGGCCGTGGTGGTCCATTCTCCGTCCTCGGTGGCGTCGAGACGAACCCCGACAAGACCGAACGTCGACTGGATCTGTTCGACGAGTCGCTGCACCGGCTCCGGGTCGACCGCGAGACTGGTCGTGGAGCGCACGAGTGCCTCGGCCTCGAGGCGGGCACGACGCGCCTCCAACGAACGGCGCGACGCCAGGTCGACGAGCGCACCGACCGCGACCGCAACGACGATGAACACGATGAGCGAAATGACGTTCTCGGTCGTTCCGATCGTGAGGGTGCCGTAGGGAGGCACGTAGAACCAGTTGAGCAGCAGCGACGCCACGACGGCTGCGACGATTCCGACGAGCAGACCTCCCGTGGCGGCGATCGCCAGAACCGCAACGAGCGCGAGCAGCAACTCGGTCGACAGATCGATCTCTTCCCGGAATGGCACCGTGACCGCCACCAGCAAGGGCAACCCGAACACGACCATTGCCCAACCGATCCACGTGCGTCGCCGGATCGCCGGGCGCGGCGCCGACGACTCGCTCGACCCGTCCGCGGCGCCGCTCCGGGCAATGATGTGCACATCGATCTCCGGAGCGAGCCGGGTTACGCGGGCCACGAATGATCCGTAGACGAACTCGTGCAATCTGCTCCGACGGCTGGCGCCGAGCACGAGCTGCGTGGCCTTCTCTCGCCTGGCGAACGCGGCCATCGCCTCGGCGGCGTTCGGTGCCACGACGTCGTGCACGGTGCCACCGAGTTCGGTCACGAGCTTTCGTTGGGCAGCGAGCGCCGTGCTGTCCTCGCGCGTCAAGCCGTCGTCGACCGCGACGTGCACACCGATGAGTTCGCCGCCGACGCGACCAGCCATCCGGGCCGCTCGTCGAATGGCCGCCTCGCCGCTCGGAAAACCGGTGATGCCGACGACGACGCGCTCGCGGGTCTCCCACGCCTCGGAAATGCCGTGGGCATCGAGGTACCCGGTCAGCGATTCCTCGACCCGATCGGCGACCCACAGCAGCGCCAACTCTCGCAAAGCCCCGAGGTTGCCTGGTCGGAAGTAGTTCGCCAACGCGGCATCAACGCGCTCGGCGGGGTAGATGTTGCCGTGCGCCATCCGTCGCCGGATCGCCTCCGGCGCCATGTCGACCAGCTCGAGCTGGTCGGCGCGGCGCACGACGTCGTCAGGCACCGTTTCGCGCTGCACGGTGCCCGTGATCCTCGAGATCACGTCGTTCAGCGACTCGAGATGCTGAATATTGAGCGTCGAGATCACGTCGATCCCGGCGTCGAGGAGCTGTTCGACGTCTTGCCAGCGCTTCTCGTTGGTCGAACCTGGTGCGTTCGTGTGGGCGTACTCGTCGACGAGGACGACCTCTGGCCGACGGGCGAGAATCGCATCGACATCCATCTCGTGCAGGACGGTGTCGCGATAGGCCACATCGCGCAGCGGCATCACCTCGAGGTCACCGAGCTGCTCCGCTGTCTGGATCCTGCCGTGGGTCTCGACGATCCCGATGACGACGTCCGTCCCGCGTTCGGCCCGACGCCGGCCCTCCCCGAGCATCTTGTACGTCTTGCCGACACCGGGTGAGGCGCCGAGATAGATGCGCAGCGAACCTCTGGCCATTCAGGGCAACCCTATTTCGCCACGAGCGAGTCGAGCGCCAGGTTGAGGGGCAGGACCTGGACCGCCGGCTCACCGAGGATGAACAGGTCTCGACCGGAGGTGTGTTCGTCGATCAACGAACGCACGGTGTCGAGGTCGAGGCCACGTTCGGCGGCGACCCGTGGCGCCTGCAACCGGGCGTTGGCGATCGAGATCGCAGGATCGAGGCCCGACGCCGACGCCGTGACGGCATCGACAGGCACGAGCGCGTCGGCGGCGAGCCCGTTCTCGTCTCGGTACGCGGCAATCCGTTCGTCGACCGCGGCGAGGAAGTCGGGGTTCGTCGGCCCATAGTTCGACCCGGAGCTCGCCGACGCGTCGTAGCCGGCGCCAGCGGCCGAGGGACGCGAATGGAAGTACTCGGGGGCGACGAAGTTCTGCCCGATGAGCTCGCTGCCGACGACGACACCGTCGACTTCGATCATCGAACCGTTGGCGTTGTCGTTGAAGGCGACCTGACCGATCGCCGTGACGACCAGCGGGTACACGACTCCGAGGAGGACGCTGAACACCACGACGGCCAGCACGGCCGGGCGGAGCTGTCTGATGAAGGTCTGCATGTCAGTTGACTCCCAGTGCGGTGACGATGACGTCGATGAGCTTGATGCCGATGAACGGGGCGATGAGCCCGCCGAGCCCGTAGATCAGGAGGTTGCGCCGCAGCACGAGCGCCGCGGCCTCCGCTCGGAACCTGACCCCGCGGAGCGCCAGCGGAACGAGGGCCACGATGATCAGGGCGTTGAAGATGACCGCCGACAGGATCGCCGACCGCGGACTCGACAGGTTCATGATGTTGAGTCCGTCGAGTTCTGGCAGGGCGACCGCGAACATCGCCGGGATGATGGCGAAGTACTTGGCCACGTCGTTGGCGATCGAGAACGTGGTCAGCGAGCCCCGGGTCATCAGCAGCTGCTTGCCCACCTCGACGATCTCGATGAGCTTGGTCGGGTTGCTGTCGAGGTCGACCATGTTCCCGGCCTCCTTCGCGGCCTGGGTGCCGGTGTTCATCGCCACGCCGACGTCGGCCTGGGCGAGCGCCGGCGCATCGTTCGTGCCGTCACCGGTCATCGCGACGAGGTTGCCACCGGCCTGCTCGCGCTTGATCAGCGCCATCTTGTCCTCCGGCGTCGCCTCGGCGAGGAAGCCGTCGACACCGGCCTCCTCGGCGATCGCCGCCGCGGTGAGCGGGTTGTCACCGGTGATCATGATCGTGCGGATGCCCATCGACCGAAGCTGGTCGAAGCGTTCGCGCATGCCGGGCTTGACGGTGTCCTTGAGCCGGATCACGCCGAGCACCCGCCACGGCTCCGTGGCGCTCGCCTTGTCGATCACGACGAGTGGCGTCGCACCGTCGCGTGACACCTGCTCGACGATCGGCAGCAGTTCGATCGGCACCGTGGCGCCCTCGCTCTCGACGAAGCGACGCACGGAGTCGGCGGCGCCCTTGCGGACCAGCCGACCGCTCGTGAGGTCCATGCCCGACATGCGGGTCTGGGCGGTGAACGGCACGAGGGTCGCTGATGGATCGTCCATCGGCGAGAGATCGAACATCTCGACCGCGAGCTGCACGATCGATCGGCCCTCCGGGGTCTCGTCGGCGAGCGACGAGGTCATCGCGCTCTCGGCCAGTTGAGTGACGTCGATGTCGTGCACCGGGATGAACTCGGCGGCCTGGCGTGAGCCGTATGTGATCGTGCCCGTCTTGTCGAGCAGCAGGGTGGTCACGTCACCGGCGGCTTCGACGGCGCGGCCCGACATGGCGAGCACGTTGCGCTGCACGAGACGGTCCATACCGGCAATGCCGATCGACGAAAGGAGCCCGCCGATCGTCGTCGGGATCAGAC
>JANNNB010000170.1:0-35854 GCA_031398325.1 Actinomycetes bacterium | reverse complement strand
ACGTTCACTCGGGCCACGTCCTGCCAGATTTGCGCGGGGGTCGAAGCCTTGACGGGAGTCACCGGCGCGGCGCCGCAGGCGGTCAGTCGACCGGATGACCCCGGCCCTGCTCTCCGGTCTCGTGGTCGTGGTCGTGGTCGTGGTCGTGGTCGTGGTCGATGATGATCTCCCCGGCTCGAACGGCGCTGGCGAACAAGCCGCTGAGGCGATCGGTGCGGCAGAACAGCCGAATCGTTTCGAGTTCGCGCCCATCGACGTGCAGCGGGTCGACCGACTGCCCCGCGGCGATGGGCAACCGGTGCCGCGCCGCTGCGACCAGAGCGGGATGGTCACGCACCCCGGACGACACATCCGATCGCTTCCAACGCATCGAGCACGTCGATGACATGCATCTCGGCCACCCCCGGCGTCAGTCGGAACTCGGTGGCCAGTTGCGCGGCCAGCGCCTTGATCCCGATCGATTCGTCACGTCCCGCCGGAAGGGAGTTCCAGATCGTCGCAGCAGGTCCACCGATCTCGACGCTGCGACCATCGATCGCCGCGACGGTCAGGTAGCCCGGTGCCGTCCGCCAGACAGCGGGCCCCCGCCGAACATGAACGTCACGCATTGGGCAAGTATCGCAACGAAACCCCGGCAGGCAGTTCGCCACTACCATTCATGCGCGTGGAACCGACTCCGGAAGGGCGCTCGTTCGATCGTCGCGCGCTCCTTCGGAAGGCAGCCACGGCCGGCGCTGTCGGTTGGACGGTTCCGGTCATCGTGAGCAGCTCCCCGGTCTCTGCCGGCGTGTTCACGGCCAAGTGTGCGCCGGGCACGGTCACGGCCACTGCGACGTTCGCAACGGTGCTCTGCCAGGCGAACTCGAGCACCATGAACATCACGATCAACTTCGCAGGCAGCTGTCCCTGTGGGGGCACCGGGCTGTGGTGCACGCAGAAGAACACCCCAACCCCGGTCGTGACCGGCACCACGGCCACTCTGGTGCTGCCGAACATCCTCATCCCGATCTCCCCCACCATCAACATCGCCGGGCGGGTAGCCCTGGGCTGTACCGACCGCGACGGCGACCGGCAGTACGCCGTCTACAACTGGACGATGACCGCCCGCGACAACGGCGGCGCGTGCAACACCGCGTTCCAGTCGATCACCCAGCCGGTACTCAGCAACCGCACCCTCGTCACGAGTGCGAGCTGTCCCTCATTGGCGGCGGCCGCCGTCTTCTCGGCCACCGCGACTCCGCCCCCGGGTGTGGTGCGCCCTCCGAACTGACCACCCGTCGAATTGCCAGGACTCAACCGTCGCCGGTGAATTCGGGCATGGTCACGTGGCCGTCCGAGCTGACATCGGCCCGGGTCAGCACTGCCCACACGGTGCGCTGCAGGATCGACGCATCGACGCGCGGCGTGGCGTTGTCGACGTACCACACGTCGAGATCGAGGCGCTCGGACCAGCCCACCCCGTTGCGGCCCTCGACCTGGGCGAAACCGGAGATTCCAGGCGTCGCCTCCAACCGCCGCCGCTGGTGCGGGGTGTACCGGTCGAGGTAGTGCACGGGCAGCGGGCGCGGCCCGATCAGGCTCATGTCGCCACGCACGACCGACCACAACTGAGGCAGTTCGTCCAGGCTCGTCGACCGCAGGAGCCGCCCGAGCGGTGTGAGCCGTCGGGCGTCGGGCAACAGCTCACCCGCGGCGTCTCGTTCGTCGGTCATCGAACGCACCTTGACGATGGCGATGGGGACGCCGTGGCGGCCTGATCGCTGCTGGCGGAACAGCACCGGCGAGCCGAGCCGGACTCGGACCGCGATTGCGGTCACCAGGATGATCGGCGAACCGAGGATCAGGATCGACCCGGCGATGACGACGTCGAGGCCCCTCCGCACGGGCGAGGACAACCACGGCGACGACATCAGGGCCGAGCGTAGGGCGACGGGTAGCGTGGCGCCCGATGGATGGGGGTCGGCTCGTGGTCGTCGGTGCCGGCGGATTCGGCCGTGAGGTGATCGACATCGTCGAGGCGCTGGCGATCACCGGTTCCGCCCAGGCGGTCGCACGAGCCATCGAACTGATCGGCGTGGTCGACGACAGCGAGGCAACGCGACCGCTCGTCGAGCGACGCGGTGTGGCGTGGCTCGGCCCGCTCCACGCCCTCGATGCACTCGACCCCAGCGTTCGTTACGTGATCGGGATCGGCGCCGGAAGTGTCCGTCGGCGCCTTGCAGGAGCGGTGGCCGACACGGGTCGTGAGCCCGCCACGCTGGTCCACCCGATGGCCACGGTCGGCGGTGACACGCTGATCGGCGAGGGCTGCATCCTCGCCGCCGGTGCCCGGGTGACCACGAACATCACGCTCGGCCGCCACACCGACATCCACGTGAACGCCACCGTCGGTCACGATTCGGTGCTCGGTGACTTCGTCAGCGTGTACCCGGGCGCCACCGTGAGCGGCAGCGTGCGCTTGGGTAGCGGCGTCACGATCGGCACGGGAGCGAACGTCCTGCCGGGTGTCACGATCGGCGAGGACGCGTACATCGCAGCCGGAGCGGTCGTCACCGCCGATGTCCCTCCTCGCACGACGGTCGTCGGCGTCCCGGCCCGTCCCATCGATGTCGGGGACGCGGGCACGAGATGACAGCCCCGACGGGAATCGCGGCGGCAGTCGACGCAATTCGCGACCGCTCGGCGCGGGTCGTCGTGGTGGGGCAGGGGTACGTCGGGCTGCCGGTGGCGATGCGAGCGGTCGAGGTCGGGTTCACGGTCGTGGGGTACGACACGTCGATCGAGCGAACCAAGTCACTCGAGTCCGGCACGAGCTACGTCGGCGACATCCAGGACGAGCAGCTGGCCGCCGCATTGGCGTCCGGCCGATACTTCCCGTCGTCGGATCCCGAGGCACTCGCCGGGTTCGACATCGCGGTCATCAGCGTTCCGACGCCACTGGCGGATGGCTCACCGGACCTGTCGTTCATCGCCGAGGCAGGCACGGCGCTCGCCGACCATCTCGGGCCGGGCGGATGCGTGATCCTCGAGAGCACGACCTACCCCGGCACGACGACCGAGCTCCTCGCGCCGATCCTCTCGGCGCGCTCGGGTCTGAGCCGTGGAGAGTTCCTCCTCGGCTACTCCCCCGAGCGGATCGACCCTGGCAACGCAACGCACACGTTCGTCAGCACGCCCAAGGTCGTCAGCGGCTGGGACGACGAGTCCTTGCAGGTCGTCGACGCGTTCTTCTCCGCTCTCGTCGACCAGACCGTGCCGGTCGGCTCGTGCGCCGAAGCCGAGCTGGTGAAGCTGCTGGAGAACACGTTCCGGCACGTCAACATCGCGCTCGTCAACGAGTTGGCGATGTTTGCCCGCGACCTCGACGTCGACATCTGGCGGGCGATCGACGCCGCGGCCACCAAGCCGTTCGGCTACATGAAGTTCACACCAGGACCGGGTGTCGGCGGCCATTGCCTGCCGATCGATCCGAGCTACCTGGCGTGGCGGGTGAAGGAGCACCTCGGTCAGACGTTCCGCTTCGTGGAACTGGCCAACGACGTCAACGAACACATGCCCGATTACGTGCACGCCCGCGTCACGGCCCTGCTCAACGGCCAACGCAAGTCGGTGAACGGCAGTCGGGTGCTGCTCCTCGGCCTGGCCTACAAGCGGGCGACGAGCGACTGGCGCGAGAGTCCCTCGGTGCAGGTCGCGGATCGGCTGGTGGCGAGCGGGGCCGCCGTGACCTTCTGCGATCCGTACATCCCGGCGGTCAACGCCCAGCGCCTGGCATATCCCCTCGTCGCCTTCAGTGAGCGTGAGCTGAGCGGGGCCGATCTGGTCGTCGTGCTCGTCGATCATCCCGAGTTCGATCCAGCGACCATCGCCCGCCACGCCCGCTTGGTGTTCGACGCGAAGAACCTGTTGCGCGATCACCCCTTCACGGGCGAAGTCCTCTGACCGCGATCCCGGCCGGCCGCCCGCGTTCAAGGGTGTTGTATCTCCTGACGGATGAGATCTCGAGTGTGCTCGTCCGGGGCCAGCTCGGGTATCTGATCGAGCACCGATTCGACGTCACGGTCGCATCGGGCGGCGACGGCGATCCGAAGCCCGACCGATGGGATGCGGGGGTCACGGTCGAACGACTTCCGTTCGTGCGCGAACCCAGCCCGTTCGCCGACGCTCGGGCGCTCGTCGCGACGATGCGTCTGATCCGACGCCTACGCCCTCACGCGGTGAACGCGTCGACCCCCAAGGCCGGCCTGATCGGGATGCTCGCCGCGTGGATGTGCCGGGTGCCGCGCCGGATCTACGTCGTGCGTGGCCTGCGGTTCGAGACGGCCACCGGATGGCGGCGTCGGGTGTACGAGATGAGCGAGCGCGCCGCGATGCGGCTTGCGACGACGGTCGTGTTCAACAGCGCGAGCCTGCGGCGGGTGGCCGAAAGAGACGGCGTGATCACGCCAGGCCGGGGACTCGTGCTCGGTGCCGGATCCGGGAACGGGATCGACGTACGCCGCTTCTCACGGGCGACGCCAGAGACACGCCAGGAGTCCCGAGACCGGTTCGGGATCACGCGAGACTCGCTCGTCGTCGGCTTCGTCGGCAGGTTCACGCGCGACAAGGGCATCGCCGACCTGGCGGAGGCGTTCGTGTCGATCCGGACCCGCGAGGCTGGGGCTCACCTGCTGCTCGTCGGGATGTTCGAGGACGGCGACGCGATCTCCGAAGGTGTGCGGGCGAGCATCGAGTCTGACCGACAGGTCGTGATGATTCCGTGGGTCGACGATCCGGCCGCGGCGTACCGCGCGATGGACGTGCTCGCGTTCCCATCGGCGCGCGAAGGGCTCCCGAACGTGCCCCTCGAGGCCCAGCTGTGCGCGGTGCCGGTCGTGGCGTACGCGACCACCGGCACCGTCGACGCACTCGTCGACGGCGTCACGGGCGTGCTCGTACCCCACGGCGACGCAGCGACATTGGCCGGAGAGATTGTGGCGCTGCTCGGCGACCCGGGGCGGCGGGCGACGCTCGGCGCGGCCGGGGCCGAGTGGGTGACGGCGAACTTCGACCAGCAGCGCCTGTGGGCTGCGATCGCCGACCTGCTCGGGGGCGAGATCGGCACCGCTGGTACCGTTCGTTCAACTGATGTGGGCTTGGGCACCGATGGATCGACGTGACGCGCTGGAGCGACCGGTGCCGGCGGGCGTCCTGCCACGCTGGCACGATGGAGTGGAGGTTGCCGAGTTCGAGACCGAGCTCGTCGTGCTCGAGACCCGCAGCCGTCAGGTGCACCTGCTCGGCCCGCTGGCGTCGTTGGTGTTCGACGCCTGTGATGGGTCGACCAGGGTCGATGAACTGGTCGACGAGATCGCAGAGTGGAGACCTGACGAACGGGACTCGATCGCCGGGGCCGTGACGGCGACGCTCCTCGAACTCGGCGGACTCGGCCTGCTCGAAGGGATCGAACCAGCGCCCCCACCGCCCCCGTGCGTCGGTTGCGGCCGTGTGGTGGAGCCCGCCGCTTCCCGTGGCCACCGGTTCTGGCGCCGTCGCACGGACTAGGCAACGGCGATCGGCAGAGCCGTCAAGACGGCGCGATCTCGTCGATCCAGCCGGCGGCAGCCAAGACCTCGACCGTGGCTGCGAGCACTGCCTCCGGCGAGGAATCCGTCGCGTGCGGGGCCGCGGACGGCGCGACGCCGGCGTCGTGCATCCGCTCGAGCAACTCGGCGGTCGTGGCCGGGTCGTCGAGCGCCACCCACACGAGCGCGGCATTCCCGATGAGGTCGGCTGCGGCATCGTCGTCTCGGCGACCCGGCCGGCGCACCAGCACCCGGTCGATGCCGAACCGCCACACCACCTCGCGTGAACGGGCGAACCGCGGCGATCCGGCCGACGCTTCAGGCATCTCGTCGATTGGTGTCGGCAACGTGTGCGGTGCGCATCCAACCGATCGTCGCCTCGAGGCCCGATTCGAGAGCGACGGGCTCGACATCGGGGAACAAGGACCGAAGCAGTCGGGTGTCGGCCTGTGAGTGCGGCACATCACCGGCACGCGACGCCACGTGTTCGACCGCCACGGGGTGGCCGAGCTGCTGCGCCAGGAGGGCGACGAGGTCGAGCAGCGACACTCGGGAACCGAACGCGAGGTTGACCGGCGATTCGCAGGTGACCCGTCGTTCCAGCGCGTCGACGATCACCGACGCGACCGTGCCGACGTACGTGAAATCGCGTGTCTGGGTGCCATCGCCGTGGACGACGAGCGGCTCGGAGCGGAGCGCCGCGTCGACGAACGCAGGGATGACGGCGGCGTAGGCGGATCCCGGCAACTGGCGGGGGCCGAACACGTTGAAGAACCGGAACGCGAGCGCGGCGAGTCCATACGAGTGTTGCCAGGCGAGCGTGTACTGCTCGGTTGCCAGCTTGCTCGCCGCGTACGGGCTGAGCGGGAGCGTTGCCAGATCTTCCCGTTTGGGCAGGGTCGGGTTCGCCCCGTACACGGACGACGACGACGCGACGATCACGTGCCCGCGGTCGAGTTGGCGTGCCGCCTGCAACACCCGCAGCGTGCCGACGGTGTTCGCCTCGTGGGTGGCGACCGGGTCGTCGATCGATCGAGGCACCGAGGGGCGAGCTGCGAGGTGCACGACGGCGTCGACGCCGGCCATCGCCGTGCCGATCGCGTCAGCGTCGAGGATCGATCCGTGGACGAGTTCGACATCGAGGCCATCCAGGTTGGTGGCGAGCCCGGTGGACAGGTCGTCGATCCCCCGGACGCGGTGCCCACGTGCGAGCAGATGCTCCGAAACGTGCGACCCGATGAAGCCCGCCGCACCGGTCACGAGCACCTGCATCGACGCCACCATACGGGGTGCTCGACGACCCCGGCGGGGTCATCCCGCGGGTTCGAACGTCGCGATCGTCGAACGCAGCCGCTCGAGTCCGTCGGCGGTGTCGCTGAATCGCAGGGGAACGAAGGGGACGCGCCGGGCGATGTTCTCGGCGTGGCGGAACGCCACGACCGGGTCGGCCGCGAGATACGACAGGCGGGCGAGGGCGGACAGCGCCGCTCCCCCGCTCAGTGGTTCGCCGCCCTGGGGGCCAGGATCATCCTCACATCGCTCGACCTCGAAGACGCCGATCAAGCGCGTCGGGTGGTCACGACCGTTCTCGACGCCCACCGCCGGCCGCCAGGGGTAGACCTCGTCGAACCGTCCGTCGGGGTTCACCGGGATGTCGACACCGACGGCCGCCGCACCGCCCTCCCGCAGCCCGAGCGGGCGTCGGAACGGTGTGACGGTCAGGGTCTCACTGTCGATGGCGGTGACCTCGTCGGCGACGAATCCGTACCCGTCGAGCACCGCCGCGGCAGCGAGGGTCGACTTGCCGGCGCCGCTCACCCCGGCGAGGGCGATCACCCCGAGGGGGGTCGACACCGCGGCCGCGTGCAGGGCGATCCCGTCGCGAGCCGATGACGACGCGAACCGGTTGACGTACTGCAGCGTGCGGGCGACGACGACGTCGGGCTGGCCGCGAACCTGGTCGGACCGGCTCCGTCGAGCCGACCACTCGCCGTTGCGGTGGCGCTTCACCGTGATCCGCTCGGTGGCTCGTCGGTCCGTGCGCAGGTCGGCCAGGGCCGCTTCGAAGAGGCCGGCCACGTCGTCGTCGCCGACGATCGAGAACGTCTGGTCGACCGCGAGGAACGGTCCGGCGCGCACGTCAGACCGCCCGTGTCCGACGAACCGAGGTGCGGATGTGCTCGCGGAACGTCCGGTTCCGGCTCGCGAGGTGGGCCCGGCTCGGCAGCAACAGCGGAACGGCATACCCGGGACGACGCAGTGGAGGTAACGCTGCGAGACCCGAGAGCCACATCGATTCGCCGGTGCCGATGTCGAAGCTGCTCATCGCCCGACGCTGGCGATCATCGGCCCGATGGCCGAGCGCCCACTCGGACAGTTCGGTCGGCGGAACTCCGAACAGTTCCCACGACCGAGCGATCCCGGCGGCGACCAGCGCGTCGCAGCACAATGCACGGGCGCGCCGGATGAAGTAACCGGTCTCGATGTGATGAGCGGCCGGGATGCGGATCACGTCGACGGCCGATCCGAGCCGGACCGGGGTCGTCGACGCGGTGTGGATTGCGGCGTGGATCAACCGGTCGGCGGCACCGAGTGCCCGCAACGAGCGCCCGCCGACGTGGTACGGCACGGCACGGTCGAGCATCGCGTCGGTCGGCATCCGTACCCCGAAGTATCCGGAGACGAGCGCAAGGTGGAGGTCGACCTCGACACCGGCCCCGCCGATCATCGGGATGTCCTTGCCGTATCGGCGCTCCCAACCGACCCGGAACGGCGGTGCGACCCGCACCAGCCCGACGGAGGCGAGCGCCGCGATCGCCCTCGCGTAGTCGGTACGGGAGACCAGCACGTCGACGTCACCGGTGATGCGCATCGCCGGGTCGGGGTAGTCGAGCCATGCGGTCGCGCAGCCCTTGAGCATCGCCGAGCGGATCCCGGCGCGCTCCAAGAGGTCGGCGACTTCGATGCTCTTCGCCTCGGCCGCCAGCGACGTTCGCAACGCCTGCAGGTGCACCGGTGTCAACAACCCCAGGACCTCGTCGGTGCGGTCCCCGAACGCACCGCCCTCGAGCGCGGCCATCACCAGCCCGCTGACACGCTGATGCTCGATCTGGCTGACGAACGCCTCGAGGTCGGAGGGTAACTCGGCCGGTGCGGACCGGCCGCTGGCCGTCGCGTCGACCGGCGTCGGGTGAGCAGACGAGCCCGCCGCCGGGGAAGCGATGGCCGACGCCAGCACCCGGGTGAGCGCCCGCAGCGAGTCGCCCGGATGGTCAGTTGCTGGCACTGCGGTACTTCACCTTGGCCACGAGCTGACGGACTTCTCCCTCGAGGCGCATGCCGCCAGCCGCCTTGCGTTCGAAGTACTCCATCCCGTCACTGCGTTGGATGGGCGTCCGCGAGATGCGGTGCAGGTCGGTGCCGCCCGGCCGGTTCACCCGACTGCCGGCGATCGCGGCCGATCCGAATCTCGTGCGAACGGTGCGCTCTGCGGTCGCTCCCCCGGCGAGCGCCTTGGCGTACGCGAAGTGCTCTGGTGGCACCCCGATGTGTTCCTCGATCAGTTCGATCGAGCGGTCGAGTTCGGCGGCGAACACCGTCGGCTCCGCGCGGTCGGCGAGGGCATGGGTGTGCGTGTGGGAGCCGATCGTGACCAGCCCGGTCGAGACGGCGTCGCGCAGTCCCGCCCACGACGCGGGCGGCGCGCCCCAGGGAAACGACTCCCCGCTGTCGACGAAGCTGGTCGCGACATAGAGCGTCGCTGGCACCCCCGTCTCGACGAGGGCCGGCACCACGTGATCGCAGAAATCGGCCGTGCCGTCGTCGAAGGTGACGACGACCGAAGCACTCGGTGCGGTCGTGGTGTCGTTGCGGTCGGCCCCGGGGCCGAGACGATCGACGGCCTGGTCCAGCGAGATGACATCGTGATCCGCCCGCAGCCGCTCGAGTTGAGCGCGGAACACGCCCACGTCGAGGTCGACTTCGGAGCCGGACCCGCCGCCGACGCGGTGATAGAGAAGCACCGTCACACCGACCGGCGCGGGGATCACGCGATCGATCTGGGCCATGCCCCACTTGACCCAGGTGCGGCCGCCCACCGGCCAAGTCTGCCACCAACACGGCCGATACTGCGAGAACCCGCCGCCTACCTGTCCGTGACCGGAGGGTCGTGCTGGGCCAGCCATGCTTCGAGCATCAACACACCCCAGAGTCGGTACTCCCAGTTGCGTGTGCCGCTGAGGTGTTCGCTCCACGCCCGTTGCACTTCGGCGCCGTCGATCCAACCTTCGCTGACCGACTGCGGGTCGGCCAGCAGGTCCGCCGCCCACGGTTTCAGCTCGTTGCGGAGCCAGCCGGCGAGCGGCGGGTCGAAGCCCATCTTCGGGCGTCGGACGATCTCGGGCGGCAGGACTCGCTCGGCGACACGGCGCAGCACGAGCTTGCCGACACCACCGGACGTCTTGACGCCGATCGGTTGACGCCACGCCCACTCGAGCAGCCGGTGATCGAGGAGCGGGGCTCGAACCTCCAGCGATGCCGCCATGCTCGCCCGGTCGAGCTTCACCAACATCTGATCGGGCAACACCGAGGATGTGTCGGCGAGCATCATCTGCTCGACGGAATCGATCGGTCGTGCGAGCGTGGGCACCGACGGGCCGCTCGCTTCGGCGCCGAGCGCCGACTGCGGCCAGATCTGAGCGAGCGTCGCCCACGCATCGTCGCGCGAGCCCAGCAACGAGCCGGCCTTCTGCACCTTGTCGCCGAGGTTGGGGATCTGACGCGACGCCGGGATCACCCGATTGGCCACGTCGGCGACTCGATCGACAGCGGCCGGCGACGGCCACAGGACCGCAGCCGCCCCGGCACGACGCACGGAGTTCGGGACACGTAGGAGCCGCCGATGCATCGATGCGCCGAGGGCATGACGGTTGTATCCGGCGAAGAGTTCGTCACCGCCGTCACCGCCGAGGCAGACGGTCAGGCGCGTCCGCGCCGCTGAACACAGCAGCGCCGTCGGCAGCATCGACGGGTCGGCGAACGGTTCGTCCCAGATGGCGGGTAGCTGCGGGATCAGCTCGAACGCGTCCGCCGCCCTCAGTTGCACGGTCGTGTGATCGGTACCGAGGTGCCGTGCCACCGCCGTCGCATGGCCGGATTCGTCGAACCCGATGTCCGGCATTGAGATCGTGAACGTCCGCAACGTGCCCCCACCGGCCCGCTGCGCGAACGCTGCGACCAGCGACGAGTCGATTCCGCCGGACAGGAATGCCCCGAGGGGCACGTCGCTCTGGAGCCGTGACCCGACCGCCTCGGCGAGCAGCGGCTCGAGCTCATCGGCCGCAGACTCGACCGTGTTGTTCGACGGTGAGCCGAGCGACCGCTCGATCGTGTCGGTGAGCGACCACCACTGGCGTTCGTGGACGTACACGTGGTCGTCGAAGGTGACCTCCAGCAGACCACCGGGCGCGAGTTGGCGCACACCGTCGTAGATCGTGGCGGGATGCGGCACGAACGACCAGCGCAGCATCGCCGCTGCGGCGCCGGCGTCGATTCTCAGGTCGATCCCCGGCACGACTCGCAGCGCTCGCAGCTCACTGGCGAACGCGAACGTGGAGCCCTGGCGGGTCCAGTACAGGGGCTTCTCCCCGAGCCGATCGCGGGCGAGCAGCAGCCGGTGGTCCACGTCGTCCCACGCGGCCAGGGCGAACATCCCGTTGGTGCGTTCGAGGGCACCCTGTATGCCCCAACGGTCGATCGCTTCGACGAGGGTCTCGGTGTCGCTGCGCCCGCGAAACACCGCGCCGGTCCCCGCCAGTTCCGACCGGACGGACTCGTGGTTGTAGATCTCGCCGTTGAACACGACGGTCCAGCGACCTGATCGGCTCGTCATCGGCTGGTGGCCGGCCGGGGACAGGTCGATGATCGCCAGCCGTCGGTGTGCGAGGACGACGCGACGTGACGGATCGACGTACGAGTCGCCTTCGTCCGGGCCCCGGTGGAGCAGCGTGTCGGACATCGACGCCGCCAGCCGCACTCCGTGGTCGAGGTCGATGGGTGCGGCGGTGATGAGACCGGCGATCCCGCACATGCCGGCAAGTATCGTCCAGAACCTGTGACGATCCGCGTGCTCTGGGTGATCAAGGGGCTCGGGCCGGGTGGGGCGGAGACGCTGTTGGCGAATGCGGCACGCGTCCACGACCACGATGAGTTCGAGATCGAGTGCGCCTACGTCGTGCCGTACAAGGATCACCTGGCCGAGACGCTGGAGGGGGCGGGCGTGCGCACCCATTGCCTGTCGCGATCCCGACACGACCTCCTGTGGCCCGCCCGCCTCCGGTCGCTCGTCGCGTCGGGCCGGTTCGACATCGTGCACGCCCACTCCCCCGTCCCGGCGGTGGCGGCGAGGTTCGCAGCACTCACGGTGGCGAGCGATCATCGACCGCGGCTCGTGAGCACCGAGCACAACGCGTGGAACACGTTCCATCCGCTGACGCGCTGGGCGAACCGCCTGTCGATCGGCCGCGACGATGCGATCTTCGCCGTCAGCGACGAGACCCGGCGGAGCATGTCGGCCAGAGCGGCCGGTCGGTGCACGGTGGTACGCCACGGCATCGACATCGAGACCGTCGCCGCGAACGCAGCATTTCGCGCCGCCATGCGCAACGAACTCGGCATCTCCTACGACGAGTTCGTGATCGGAACGGTCGCCAACCATCGCGACCAGAAGGACTACCCCAACCTGCTGCGCGCCGCGAAGCTGCTGCAGGAACGGGATGTCCCGGCGCGGGTCGTGGCGGTCGGGCAGGGCCCGCTGCAAACGGAGATCGAGGCGATGCGCGACGACCTCGGCCTCGCCGGCACGGTGATGTTCACCGGCTACCGATCCGATGCGACCCGGGTGATGTCGGCATTCGACCTGTTCACCTTGGCCTCGAAGTACGAAGGGTTGCCGGTTGCGGTCATGGAGGCCTCCGCCCTCGGACTCCCGATCGTCGCGACGTCCGTCGGTGGCGTCGCCGACGAGTTCGCCGACGACGCGATCCTCGTTCCCGCGGGAGACCCGGCCGCACTCGCGGCAGGTTGGCGTTCGGTGATCGGGTCTCCCGATCTACGCACCGACCTCGCCGAACGGGCGCGGAAGCGGTCGCTCGACTTCGACGTGTCCGTGTCGGTGGCCGCTTACGAGTCCTGCTATCGAAGGTTGGTGGCACTGCCCGGCCGGAGCCGATCGCCGGCTCCCGCGAACGTCCGCACCCGCGCCGTGACACCCGGTGTCGACATCCGTCCCGCCACGCCGGACGATCGGCGGGAGATTCTCGGCCTGCTCAGCCGCTCGTTGGGATGGGGCGACGACTCGCGCCACGCCGACCTGTTCGCGTGGAAGCACGACGAGAATCCGGCTGGAGTTTCGCCGATGTGGGTCGCGACGGCCGGCGACCGAGTCGTCGGCCTGCGTGCGTTCATGCGCTGGAACTTCGTTCGCGACGGCGAGCTCATCCGTGCCGCCCGCGCCGTCGACACCGCGACCGATCCCGAGTTCCAGGGCAACGGACTGTTCACGGCACTCACGTTGCACGGCCTCGACGGCCTGCGGGACGACGGCATCGATTTCGTGTTCAACACCCCCAACGCGCGGAGCCTCCCCGGCTACCTGCGGATGGGGTGGCAGGTCGTCGGTCGGGTTCCGATCGCGGCGCGGGTGCGATCACCCCGCTCGCTGAGCGCGGTCGCGCGGGCCGGCGTGCCGGCCGACCTGTGGTCGATCCCACTCGACGTCGGCGCTGCATCTGCCGACGGTTTCGGATTCAGCGACCATGGCGACCAACCGCTCGGGAGTCGGATCATCGCGACCGACACCTCACCCGTGTTCCTCGGGTGGCGATACGGACACGCGGCGCTCGGCTACCGGACCATCGAGACCGGCGACGGAGCCCTCATCGTCCGCGGCCGCCGTCGCGGCGCAGCTCGAGAACTCGCCGTCGTCCAGGCGATCGGTCTCGAACGCCGTACGGCCGACCGCGCGGCCGACGCCGTCCTGACCAGGACAGGTTTCGACGTCGCCGTCCGCTGTGGCGCGCCCCTTCCCGCTGCCGGCTTCCTCCCACTCATCGGGAAGGGCCCACTTCTCACCTTCCGCTCGCTCGCCACCGTCGCGATGCCATCACTCGCCAACTTCCAGCTGCAACTCGGCGACATCGAACTCTTCTGATGACGTGGTTGGTGCAGCGGTGAGGGTGCTGGTCGTCGTCGCGTCGACGGATCGGCGTGGAGCCGAGATCGAAGGGTCAGAGCTGGCGAGCGAGATGCAGCGCGCCGGTTCGTCGGCGGATGCCGTCGCGCTGTGTCCGGGAACGGGGACACATCGACTGGATCTGCCGACGCTGGGGTCGAGCGCGTTGGGACCGGCGACGCTTCGGGCGTTACGCCGCCGAGCGGAGGATTTCGACGTGGTGGTCGCCTACGGCTCGTCGACGCTCCCCGCGTGTGCGATCGGGCTGATCGGGGCGAGCGCGCCGTTCGTGTATCGGAGCATCGGAGACCCGGCCGCCTGGATCCGCGGACGAACGCAGCGGTGGCGGACCGGGTGGATGCTTCGACGGGCGGCTCACGTGGTTGCGCTGTGGCCTGGCGCGGTCGACACGTTGACCGCCGTCTATGCCATTCCGAGCAGCCGGATCTCCGTCATCCCGAACGCCCGGTCGCTCGATTCGTTCTGCCCGGCGACCGATGACGAACGCTTCTCGGCCCGCACGGCGTTCGGCCTCCCGGCCAGCGGTCGGGTGGTCGGCTGCGTGGGTTCGCTCTCGGACGAGAAGCGCATCGACCGAGCCATCGACGCCGTGGCCGGATTGTCCGACACCCACCTGCTGGTGGTCGGTGGCGGTCCGGACCGATCCGAACTCGAGGCGCTCGGTCGGCGTCGTCTCGGCGATCGAATCACGTTCGCAGGCACGCTCGACGATGTCAGCGCGGTCTACGCCGCGATCGACCTGCTGCTGATCACGAGCCGTACCGAGGGCATGCCCGGCGTCGTGCTCGAAGCCGCCGGGGCTGGGGTTCCGTCGGTGGCGACCGAGGTGGGAGCGATCGATTGGCTCCGCTCCCAGGGGCTCCCCGTCACGTCGGTACCGGCGGACGCATCGCCTGCCAATCTCGCTGCGGCGATCGAACGTGCTCCGGCGTCGCCAAGCGCCCCGGCCGACTTGTCCGTCTTCAAGTGGTCGACGGTCGCTCCGCAGTGGGAAGCGTCCCTGCGCGGCGTCGCCCGCCGGTCAGCGCCGTGAAGCGATCGACCGGTACATCTCGGCCATCCCCTCGGCCGACCGTTCGAGGGTGAATCGATTCGAGAAGGTCTCGCGTCCATTCGCCGCGAGCCGCCGAGCCAGATCCGGATCGCCGATGACCTGCTCGACCGCTGCGGCGATCGCTGGCGGATTCCGGATGGGCACCAGCAGCGCGTTCTCCTCGTGGGCCAGGATCCCCTGCACCCCAGCGACATCCGTGGCGACGATCGGGACTCCCAGCGCCATCGCCTCGAGCGCAGCGCCAGCGGTTCCCTCGAACAATGAAGAGATCACCACGACATCGGCCGCCCACAACAATGTGTCCACGTCGTCACGATGGCCGAGCAAGCGAACGTTGGCTGCGTCGTTCGCAGGGTCGGCGATGGCAGCGGCGACGTCCGCCGAGGCGTTGCCCGACTTGCCGGCGATCAGCGTCACATGGTCGACCCCGCAGTCGCCGAGCAGCCCGCTCGCTCGGACGAGATCGATCTGACCCTTCTGGTACTCCTGTCGGCCGATGTTCAAGACGAGGGCCGTCGACGCACCGACATCGAGAGTCGCTCGTGCAGCAGCACGACGATCGGGGTCGACGGTGCCGAGCACGCCGAAGTCGCGCCCTCGTTCGACGACGCTGATCCGGTCGACCTCGAGGCGGAGCGCCCGCGCATTCTCCATCCGCACGCCCTCGGAAACCGCGTGGAAGGAGTCGACGAGCAGGTGTGCGGTCACGCGGTCGACGAGCTGCGTGCCCCGGAGCCGCCAGCCGCGGACGTTCGGGTCGCCGAGTCGCTCGGCGACGTACGGCGTGTTCACGAAGCTCGACACCACCGGGATTCCGGATCCGACAGCAGCGCACCGCCCGATCTGATCCGATCGGAACAGTGCGGTGTGAAGCACGTCGGGCCTCTCGTTCTGCAGCAACCGCCTGAGTGATCGCACCCGGGAGATGAAGCCATCGCCTGGCACCTCGAGGACCCGCGTTCCGTGCGATTCGGCGAGGTCGGTCAAGTCCGGTTCCGCGGATGCGAGCACTGCGATGATCGGCTCGATTCCGTGTGTCGGCAGCCGCGACGCGATGAGCACCGTCGAGGTCTCCGTGCCGCCCGGGGCCAGGCTGTCGAGGAGGAAGAGGACCTTCACGGCGAGGCGCGCAACGATCGATGCCACTCGACCTGCGCTGCGACACCGTCGGCCAACGACGTACGGGGAACCCAGCCGAGCAGATCCCGTGCCAGCTCGACCGAGCCGCCCGTCCTGGCGACGTCGCCCGGTTGCGCCGGGCGTTGGTCGATCGGTACGGCCTGTCCGACGGTCGCGCCGACGAGTTCGATCAGCTTGCGAACGGTCGTGGACGATCCGCCGGCGATGTTCATCACGGTGCCGGTCGGCAGGTCCGCCGTGGCCGCCAGCAGGTTCGCTCGGGCGACGTCGCCGACGAACGTGAAGTCGCGAATGTGCGAACCATCGCCGAAGAGCCCGAACGGTGTCTGGGCGATCGCCGACTCGACCATCCGATGGATCCCCATGTCGGGGCGCTGACGAGGCCCGTAGACCGAGAAGTAACGGAGGGATGTGACGGGCACCCGGAAGTTCGATGCGTACGCAGCACACAGCAGCTCGGCCGCAAGCTTGGTGACCCCGTACGGGCTCTGCGGTTGCGGCATCGCGGTTTCCGAGGTCGGGTACGAGGCCGCATCGCCGTAGATCGACGAACTGGAAGCAAAGACGAACCTGCTGATCGTGGACCGCCGAGCCGCCTCGAGCAGCCGCTGCGTGACGTTCACGTTCAGGTCGTTGTAGGTCCGGAAGCTGTCGGCCCAGGAGAGCCGCACCCCGGGTTGACCAGCCTGATGGAACACGACGTCGACTCCATCGAGCAACGGCTCCAGGTCGAGCGTGATCAGGTCGCCACGAATGACGGTGCACTGCGTGTGCGACTCGAGCAGCGTCAGGTGAGCGAGCTTGATGGCCGGGTCGTAGTAGTCGGTGACCGAGTCGACGACGGTGACGTCCCATCCCTCGTCGAGGAGCAGTTGCGCAAGCGTCGAGCCGATGAACCCGCCACCGCCCGTCACCAGCGCGATCACGCTCCGACCCTACCGATGGATGGCTTCAGGACCTGCGCACGAAAACGCTCCCTCAGAGCCGGGGAGCGGCAGAATCCTGTCGGGCGCCTACCCACGGTGCACCTCCAAGGAACGTTCGCAACCAGCGCGCACTGTGTCGCCAGTTACGAGGGTCGTGCCGAACTGCTCGGCTCAGCAGGCGCCGGGCCTCACGCTGGCGTCCGAGTCTCGAGGCGGCGACGCCGGCAATTGCGTAGTGCGTGGCAAGAAGGGAGGGGTCGTTCTCGAGAAGAGCGGGCAGGTCGGGAAGTACCGCATGCACGGCTTCGAAGTTGAGGGCTGGGTCGTAGACGCGTTCGCGAATGTGCACCGTGGTGAGCGAATCGCTCGTCCAGTCCGTCCGCAGCTCGTTCGACCGGGACCACGCTCCGATCCGCATTCCGAGATCTCCGTTCTCCCCGAGGCGCAGGCCGGGGCGAAAGCCGCTGACCTCGTCGAGCATCTCCCGTCTGACGATGTACGTGCCCGCGAGATACGTGCCGACGACCGCTCCGTAGCCCGGCCCCAGATCGCGCGGTTCGATCGTTGCGGTCGAGCCGTCGTCGTAGAGGTAGGTACATCCGACGAAGTAGAGGTCCACGCCTCGACGAACCGCGCTTGCCATCGTCGAGAGCCAGTCGGGATGTGCCTCGTCGTCGCTGTCGAGGAAGGTGACGAACGGGGCGGTGCTCGCGGCGACCCCGGAGTTTCGGGCCCGGCTCACCCCACCGTGGAATCGACGGATCACCCGCACCCGCTCGTCGTCGCACGAGCGGGCCACGGCGCCGACGACGTCCTCCGACGAGCCGTCGTCGACGACGACGATCTCGAAACGTGTGAAGGTCTGCGCGAGCACCGACCTGACCGCACGAACGACGAGATCGGATCGGTCGAGGGTGGGGATGATCACCGCGATCAGCGGCCTGTTCGCGTCGTCGTCGACGGGCGCGAGTCTGCGCTTGGCCGGCTGCGTCGCCGTGATGACCGAAGCGACGTTGTCCCACATGGTTGCGGCCGTGTGACGTTCTTCGACGCGAGCGCGAGCGGCCTGGCCGATGCGCGATCGCAGATCGCTGTCGTCGACCAGCCCTTCGATGGCGCGACGGACCGCTCGAGCGTCACCGGTGGGTACCGCCAGGCAATCGACGCCGTCCTCGACGTAGTCGGCGAGTGCCGCCGTCTCCGTCACGACGCACGCCTTGCCGAGCGCCATCGCTTCGAGCAGGACGGTCTGACCTGACGGGTACGCCATGTCGTGCGTCGTCACGACGACGACGGACGCTCGGGTCAGCAGGTCGATGTATGCGGTGCGGTCGAGATACCCGAGCATCCGGACCTCGGTCGGCGGTGTGGCATGGAGCATGCGTGGGCGCGTGGCGATCCGTACGTCCCAGCCCGTGCCGGCAACGGCGTCGAACAACGTCTGCCAATCACGTCCGGCGTCACGGCCGACCGACACGATCGGGCCGGCGCAGGACGACGCGGCGGGCCGGAGCGGCTCGATGTCGATCCCGAACGGGACCACGTGCACCCTGGCCGGGGGTATGCCGAGCGCCGACTCGAGGATGGACACCTGATTCGATGAGAAGACGATCACCGAATCGACCCGCTGGTAGATCCAGCGGTAGACAGCCCGCTTCCGCGGCGTCAGGTTTGGCGCGATCTCCGCGAGCCAGCACGCCACGATGACCAGTCGTCGATCGGATCGGATGGGGTTGATCGACCGGACGAGGGCCAGGAAGTGGCCTTCCGATTCGAACATCGCCAAGGTCGCCGGGCTGCGCACGATGTCCCGTGACAGCAGCAAGGTCTGTGCGAACGGAGTGCCGACGCGTTCGAACCATCGGATCACCGTCGCGATGGGCCGAGAGGTGAACGGTTTCCGGAACGTGGCATCGGTCGTCCGCAGCTCGAAACCAGCCGAGTTCAGCCGTTCGATGCCGTAGGGAAGACGACCTTCGTGCTGCTCCGCCCATCGCTCGTAGTCGGGAGACTTCAGCACCACGAGGGGAACCGGTGCCGCGGACATCGATACGAGTGTCGCGCCTCGAGCGAGTAGAACTGACACTCATGCAGGTGCTCCGCCGTTCCCGAGCGGAGGCGAAGAGTCGGTTGTTCCGCTGGATCGGCGCGCACCGGGGCTCCCCTGGGCTCCATCGGATCTCCCGGGTGGCCGACAACTACGGCCGCGCCTATTGGAACCGGAACTTCAACCTCGAACGAAACGGTGAAACCCGGGTCATCCGCACCTTGGTGGGTGGGCTGGATGCCACGGTGCTCGATGTCGGAGCACACCACGGCGACTGGTCAGCGGCGGTTCGGACGTTGTCCCCACTGAGTCGGATTCACGCCTTCGAGATCCTGGAGGCGCACCGCGAGATTCTTCGACACCGGTTCGCCGACGATGAACTGATGCAGATCAACGACGTCGGGCTGTCCTCGGTCAGCGGTGAAGCCGAGGTCGTGCCCGCCGAGAGTGTGACATCGTTGCTCACTCCGGCCCTGCCCGGTCAAGCGACCGAGTCGGTGGTGTTGACCACCGGTGACGAGTACCTCGCGTCACGGGCGATCGACCGTGTCGACCTGCTCAAGGTCGATGTGGAGGGGATGGAACTCGATGTCCTCCGAGGGTTTGCAGATGCCTTCGGTGCTGGCGCGATCCGCGCCGTTCAGTGTGAGGTGAACCTGTGGCGGATCGCCGCTCGTACCACGTTCGCCGACTTCTACGAGCTGTTCGACGACCTCGGATTCGAGGTGGGATGGGTCTTTCCGCGGCGCGTCGAGTTCCTGCCGTACGACACCCAACTCGAGACCCGTGACGGAATCAATCTGATCGCGGTGCCTGCGGATGCCCATGCGATTCAATCCGCCCTTCGCGGTTCATGAGGAGGACCTCTCGGCCGCGAGGCACGCCGCGCCCGATCGTCGTCGTATCGCACGAGGCGTCGCGCACCGGTGCGCCCCGGGTCGGGGTGGAGATCCTGCGGGCGCTCGTCGGCGTGGGGGCCCAGCGGGTCGTCGTGCACCGGTGGGGAGGCCCGCTGGTGACCGACTTCGATGCTGCCGCCGACGCGAGCGTCGTGGAGCCGTGGCGTCGCCTTCGGGTCGTGTTGCGGAGGTGGAGGCGAACGCGGCGACTCGCCGTGGTGTTGGAGGAACGGGCGGCGACACGGGTGCTTCGGCGGCTGGACCCGAGCGTGGTCTGGTGCAACACCGTCCTCGCCGCGTGCTACGTGCGGCCGGCTCGACGTCTCGGGGTTCCGGTGATCCTGCTGAGCCACGAGAGTGCCGCCGACGCCCAGCGCGTTCTCGCCCGCTACGACCTGACCTCCGCCGACATCGGCCCTCGACGCGGCATCGTCCCGGTCGGGTGCTCTCCGGTTGCCGCCGCCGGGCTGGCGAGTGCGCTGGGAGTCGATCCGGCAGGAGTGTCGGTGCTGTCGTCACCGATCGACGTCGCGGCGGTTCGCGCCGGTCGCTCACCCCGCGCCACGGACGAGGCTCGAACCCGGGTCGTCGGCTGTGGCAGGGCGACGGCCGGGAAGGGCGTCGACCTGTTCATCGGGATGGCCGAACGGCTCAGCCACGAACGACCGGGGCGGTTCGAGTTCGTTTGGATCGGTGAGGCCGACCCCCGGGTATGGGCATCCGACGCGGTCCGGTTCACCGGCGAAGTGGACCGACCGGCCGGAACGATGTCGACCGCCGACATCTTCGTCCACGCGGCACGTACCGATCAGTTCCCACTCGTCGTCCTCGAGGCGATGGCACTGGCGATACCCGTCGTGGCCTCCGATGTCGGCGACATCGCCGAGCAGCTCGGCGACACCGGTCTGCTCGTGCCTCCAGAAGATCTCGACGCATTGGTCGAGGCGGTCCGACGTCTCGCCGACGAACCCGGACTCGGACGGTCGCTGGGCCGGTCGTCGCTCGATCGTGTGACCCGACTCTGGGACGTCGCTCCGTTTGCGGCACAGGTGCGTGAGCTCACCACCGACCGGCTCGACCCGCGTGCACGAGTCCTGAACGTCGTGTGGCGTCTGAGCCAGAGCGGAGGCGTGCAGACGGTGGTGCGCAACATCATCGGGTCGGCGGACACCAGCCGGTTCGACCACCACGTGGTGAGCGTCCGTCCCGAGTTCGCCGAGGACCGGTTGGACGCGCTCCTCGACGGCGCCCACCTCCATGCGCTGGGTCTCGAAGGCCCGCTCAGGTCGCGTGACCGTGTGGCCGCGGTTGTCGAGGTGGCTCGGATCGCCCGACGGGTGCGTCCCGATGTCGTGCACACCCATTCCGGAACCGTCTGGCTGTCGGTGCTGGCGCGACTCACGTCGCCGAGCGCCGCGTGCCTGATCGAGGTGCACGATGCTCCCGGGAACGGCCGGCACGGAGGTTCGACCGAACGGTTCGAGGGTCTCCTCGCCCGGTTCGGGGGGTACCGGACGTTGTGCCACTCCAGCTCGGTGCGCGACGAAGTCATCGCGACTTGGCGGCCACCTCGTGATCGTCTCTGGGTCTTCCCGCTCGGCATCGACACTGCACGATTCGCGTCGCAACGAACGGCCCGGCGCAGGTCCCGACCGGTCGTGCTGTACGTCGCCCGTCTTGTCAGCACCAAGAACGTCCCGCTGCTTCTCGCGACCGCTGATCGGCTCCGCCACAGGTTCGGCGACGATGCGCCGATCGTCCGAATCGTGGCAGGAGGGGTGGATGGCAATCGCCTCGAATGCGAGCTGGACGACTTGGATCTGCGCGACGTCGTCGAGCTCACCGGGCCGCTGAACGGTTCAGCACTCGAAGCGACGTACGCCGACGCCGACCTCTTCTGCTCCACGTCCGACTATGAGGGCTTCGGGCTCGCTGTCGTCGAGGCGATGGCTGCCGGCTTGCCCGTGGTGGCCACCGCGGTCGGAGGGATCGTCGACGTAGTGGTCGATGGGCTGACCGGAATTCTCGTGCCACCCCGTGACGTGGCCGCGCTTGCGGACGCGATATCCGAGCTGCTGACAGATCGCGAACGGGCGCGTCAGATGGGTGAGGACGGACGCGTCCGCGCGGTCGAGCACTTCGATGCCGAGCAGATGGTGCGTCGATTCGAGGATCTCTACGCCGGACTGGCGGGTGGCCGTTGAGCAGACCCGTCCGGGTCGGCCGCAGCGCTCCCTCGACGCTCCATCGTGAGCGCGCTCAGGTCGATGCGGATCGCGACATCCCGGCCGGGACCACGAAGCGCGCGCTTGATCGTCTGCGCGGCGGGAACGAGCCACGGCGACATCCGGGCGACCCGCCCGTTCCACTTCGCGGTGACCGTCGGTCGCCGGGTCGTCGGAGGCCCACGATCGATCCACGCACGGGCGTAGTCGCTCTGCTGCGGGATCACCCTGATGGCCGCTGGTCCGACGCGGCGAGCGAGCACGAACAGCGTGGCCTCGCCGAGGGTTGCCATCGTGCAGCGATGGCCCGCCACAGCGGGATCGACGAGCCGGAACCAGGACGATCGGATCGAACGATGATGGAGGTACACCCCGTCCAGGCGGAATCCGTTCTCCGGACACAGGGCGCGGAAGTACAGCTCCGGCGAGAACTGGTAGAAGCCGTGCCCGAGCTGTTGGTTCGCCGGGGTCGCGATGATGAGGTGGCCTTCGGGGGCGACCAACCGCATGGTGTTCTCCAGCGCCACGGCGGTGTTGAAGACGTGTTCGCTCGTCCCACCGTCGAAGACGCACGCCCACTGCCCCGAGAGCGCGTCGCCGATCGGAAGATTCATGTCGTGCAGAACGGTCGCGCCCTCGAAGTCCGAAACGTCGAGCGCATCGACGTGTTCCGCCCCGAGCGCCGAGAAGATCGCGTCGGCCCACGGTGTCGCCTCGATCTCTCGGATCAGACCGGGCGAGATCGGTGCGGTGGTGCTTCGCCGGATCGCCGTGACGATGGCGTCGGCGGACCCGAATCGTGACTGCCTGCCGATCGTGAGCGTCGTCGTGAACCTGACACCCCGTGCGGACGCGAACCCGAGGAATTCGGCGCTCGCACGATCGATCCCCATGGGCGTCAGCGCATCCCCGAGAGCCGGAGCGCCTCGCTGTAGAACGGATTGCTCCGCTCGAGTTCGGCCGGTTCGTCGAACCCCTCGAGACGCCCATCGAGAATCACCATGATGCGGCTGCAGATCCCCAAGGTGGACAGCCGATGAGCGACCACGAAGACCGTCGTGCCGCTCGGCACTGCGGCGATGGTCTCGCCGATCAGCGCATCAGATCGGACGTCGAGCGAGCTCGTCGGTTCGTCGAACACCATCACCTCGGGGTCACCGACGAATGCGCGAGCGATGCAGATCCGTTGACGCTGGCCACCCGACAACTGTCCACCCCGCTCGCCGACCGGCGTCTCGTACCCGCGCGGCCACGACACGATGTCGTCGTGGATGTGCGCACGTTTGCTGGCGCGCTCGACGGCGCCGTCGTCGATGTCTCGAAAGAACTTGATGTTCTCGGCAACGGTGCCTGCGAACAGATGTGGTTCCTGCGGAACGAACGTGACGTGTTCGTACCATTCGTCGAGCGACAGTTCCTGCACGTTCCTGTCGTCGCTGTGGATCGATCCAGCCGTCGGTTCCCTGAGTCGGAGCAGCAGTTGTACCAACGTGGATTTTCCCGACCCGGACGGTCCGACGATCCCGATGACCTCGCCTTTCTGGACCTCGAAGGAGATGTTGTGGAGCACGGGTACGCCGGGTTCGTACTCGAAGGACAACGCCTCGAACCGGATCGCTCCCACCTGACCGACGTCACCGATTCCACCGTGCACCGTGGCAGCGGTGTACCGGGCTCGCTCCTCGGCCAACATCTGGAGGTACGGCGCCCTCAACGCCAGGTCCTGCACCGACCCTTGCACCGCCTGGGCGTAGCTGAGGGATCGAAGCATGATCAGTACGATCGCCCCGAGCGAGGCCAGTTCCGACATGCCCACGGCGTAGATCACCGCCAATGCCCCGACGATCAGCAGCAATCCCACGCCTTGGTAGATGATTCCGATGGCGCCTCCGGCGTAGCCGGTCTTCACGGCCTCGCGCACGCTCTGCCGGTTGAGCTCGTCGAGGCGGGTCTCGACCTCGTCCTGCACGCCGAAGATGCGGGTCTCCTGCAGCGTCGACGCCAGTTCGGTGAGTCCGGTGGCGAAGTCCAGATTGGCGGCGGCCGCTCGACCGGAACGCCGTCGCACCGCGGCCCGCAAGGGTCGCAACATCAGTCCGATCCCGAAGGATGCCGCCGCCGCGACCACCGACGCGATCGGGCTCACCCAGAGTGCGGTCAACAACAGGGCCGCGAGATTGAACGAGGCGATGGCGCCGAAACTCAACGAGTTCACCGCTCGCGAGGCGGCGTCGACGTAGGTCGTCACCAACTCCTGCAAACGCCCATTCCGCTGCGCCGCCTGCAGCGGCCAACCCGTGGCGAGGTACTGATGGATCAGACCCGTGCGCATGCGCTCGACGGCGTCGTACGTCACCTTCGTGGCGATCACCGTGTACCCGACCTGCAGCACGACCCTGGCGATGACGAGTACGAGCGCGAACATCAGGAGCGTCCCGATCGACAACGACACCTCCCCGAGCGGACCGAGGTCGACGTCGACGTTCTTGTTCGGTGACGTGAGGGCGAATGCGATGCGGGCGATGATCACCAGGACGGCCGCCTCTGCAAACCCTGCCGCAGCGGCTGCGACGGACATCACGACCAGGGCCCCACGGTGCGGGCGAAGGAGCGCAGTGAGCAGCACACGCGTCGAAACGTCACCTTCACGGGGCAACGGTTCGGGGTCTGACACCTTCGAGATGCTACGGCGGGCGTTCGTCGCAGGACTGTCCGCCGGTGGCTTCTACGATGGGTAGATGTCGCGGACCCCTCCGTACGGGCCTCGCGGAGGACCCCTGGTTCAGTCGAATGCCGACCGACGCCGGCTGTTCCTCCGCGAACTCGGACGCGGGCGCCACGTCCGGATCCCCGGCTTCGGCCGGGAGTATCTCGCCCAACTGTTCCAGGTGTTGCGGGACCAGCAGCGCCTGCAGGTCGCTCGTGCGGGCTCCGACACGTGTTGGGTCGAGCCGGCGTCCTGTGCCGAGCCCCTCGTCACGATTCGGATCGCCACGAAGGATCGACCGGACGAACTCATCGATCGAGCGGTCGCATCCGCCCTCCGACAGACCTACGAGCACACGGAAATCCTCGTGGTCGGTGACGCGTGCGATGAGCGGACCGGTCGCGCGATCCAGCAGTTGAACAACCCCAAGGTGCGTTGGATCAACCTGCCCGTGCCGGGGGCCTACCCGGCGAGCGGGGTCGACCGTTGGCGGGTCGCGGGCACCAAACCGATGAACGCGGCGCTGCAGCTCGCGGCGGGCGCCTGGATCGCTCCGTGCGACGACGATGACGAGCTCACCGCCGGTCACGTCGAACAGTTACTCGCATTCGCTCGGAACAAGCGGCTCGAATTCGTGTGGAGCGACTCCGAAGTCGTGACCACCAGTGGAATCGACCGGGTCGGAGGATTTCCACTCGCTCGCGGCTGCACCACGCACGGCGCCGTGATGTATTCCATGGGGCTGTCGTTCATGAGATACGCCGAGTCGGCATACGCCGTGCGGGAGCCGGCCGACTGGAATCTCTGGAAACGCATGGCAATCGCTGGTGTTCGCATGGGGTACCTCCCCGAAGTCACGTACCGGTACTGGCTCAACGAGCCGTCGGCCACAGCGACCGCCTGATCCGGAACCCATTTCGAGATGAGTGCTCGTGCCGTCATGCCGGCGCCGACGACTCGGCCCCTCACACTGACTGCGGCGGCGCTCGCGACGTACCTGTGCGTGCCGGAGACGGATCAGATGCCGACGATCGGGTTGATGACGGTCGGTCTAGTACTGATCGAACTCGTCACCCGCCGTCCGAGCGAACCGATCGTGATCTTCGCGGGCGCGGCGACGGTGTTGTGGTCCGGCCTGTACGGGGCCACCGGGCGTGAATCGGCGATCGTCGGGTCATTCTTCGCCCTCTGGCCGGTGGTCATCGTGCCGCTCGTGGCGCTCCTCAGCCCGGCCCTGCGGACCAAGCCGGAGCCCGTCGCCTGGGCGATCGCACTCGTCGGCGCGACCGCGGCCATCGCCGTCGCTCGGACCGGTGCACTACAGCCGACCGTCGGACCAGCCCTCGTCGCGGTGGCGATCGCGGCGCCGGCGTCGCTCGCGGTCGGCCTCCTTCTCGCACGCTGGCCGGTGCTGGCCGCAGGGCGAGGCAAGTAGCCTCGCTACGTGTCCAACACCCGGCCGATCGATGCGCTGAAGCGCTTCTGGTGGGTCGTCGTCATCTTCACCCTCGCGGGCGCGGTCATCGCCGGCCTGCCGCAACCCGAGACCGCGGCCGATGCGGTCACTCGCTACACCGCCACCCACACGATCCTCGTGTCCACGTCGTCGGAGAACGGGAGCGTCTACACCGACCCGTTGGCGTTCAACCAGATGCAGCTCTTCGCGACGACCGGCGAGGTGCCCGAACGTGCCGCCGAGGCGATCGACTACCCCGGCTCGGGGGCCGAGCTCGCGTCGCAGGTCACCGTCACCGCCGACCAGCAGACCGGCTCCCTGCTCGTCAGCAGCACCCAGACCACCGCCGAGGCCGCTGAGACTGCGGCGAACGCCATCGGCGACGAGCTCATCAGCTACCTCGCCGAGCGCCAGGACATGCTCCGCGAAGATCGCCTCGCATCGAACCTCACCCGGCTCGACGAGCTCGAAGCACAGGTCGAGGAGGCACAGGCGATCGCCCAGCGTGACCCGGACGATCAGGTGGCCCAGGCCCAGCTCGACGCCCTCGCCCGTCAGTACAGCGTCGCGTTCGAGCAGTACAACATCCTCCAGGCCGACAACGGCCAGCTGGTGCTCACCACCCTGCAGCGCGCACAACCGGTGGCGATCACCGAGCAGGGCCTGAGCGCACCCCGTTCTCGCGTCGGCCGAGCGATGTTGGGAGCGATGGCCGGCCTCGCCGTCGGGATCGGTCTCGCCATGCTCCTCGCCCGCTCCGACCGCAAGATCCGCAACCGCGAGCAGGCCGAGTCGATCCTCGGGCTCAAGGCCAGCGCCATCGTCCCGGATGCGCACAAGCACGACGTCAGCAAGCTCGCCGTCCAGCCCGACCGGCACGACCCGCTGTCCGACTCCTATCGCACGATGCGCAGCGTCATCTCGTTCATCGACGGCGAACAGGATCGCGACCGCAAGGAGGCCGCCGTCATCGTCGTCGTGTCACCCGGCCAGGGCGATGGCAAGACGTCGGTGTCGGCCAACCTCGCAGCCGCATTCGTCGAAGCCGGCGACCGCACCGTGGCGGTCAACTCCGACTTCCGCCGTCCTGCGCTCAGCAAGCGCCTCGTCGGGTACGAACCGACGCCGAGCACCGAGTCGCTCAAGTCACTCGAGACCGGGCCGCTGCAGATGGCGATCCTGCCGACCGACGACAAGGACCTCGTCCTCCTCGACCTCGCCGGCATGGAAGGCCAGAGCCCGAGCGATCTCGCCCGCTCGACCGGCAAGCTCCTGCGCCGGCTGGTCAACGTCGCCGACTCGATCATCGTCGACACCTCCCCCGTCGGCGCCACCGCCGAGGTGCTGGAGTTCGTCCCCGTCGCCGACACGGTGCTCGTCGTCGTCCGGCTCGGCCACACCTCGATCTCGTCGGCGAAGCGCACCATCGACATGATCCGCACGCTCTCGACCGGCGACGTCCTGCTCGCGATCGTCGGCGGCAGCAGCGAGGACTCGGCGTACTACTACTACCAACCCGCCAAGCCCCAGAGCCGCTTCCGCCGCAAGAAGGTCGCCGACCGGACGACGGGCACGGCACCGAAACCCGTGCCAGTCGACGGCACCGCCGTCTACGGGTCCGCGGCCACCAACGGCAGCAGCAACGGAAACGGCGCCCACGCGCCGGACACCGCAGTTGCCGGCGATCCGACGGAACCGGCGGAGCCGACGGATCGGCCCGTCTCGGCGTGACCGGCCGCGACCGGCTGTTGATCGCCGGTGCGGCGATCTACCTGCTGGTCACCGGATGGGCGATGACCGCCCTCAGCTACGACATCTGGGGCGTGTTCATCGTCGCCCCGGTCCTCGTTGTCGCGTCGATCCCGCTGATCCCGATCGCGTTCGATGGCCGACTCGCCCGGCTCGTCCCCATCGCCTGGCTCGGGCTGGGCGCCAAGTTCGGCGGTGCGATCCTCGGCTACATCGTTCGCTTCGACTCGTACGGCGGCAGCGCCGACGCAGGCAAGTACCACGAGGCCGGCCGACTGCTGGCCGCCGACGTGCGCTCCGGTGTCGCGAGCCCGGTCTCGGTGCTGCCGACCGGGACGGACACCGATTTCCTCGAGCAGCTGACCGGGCTCGTCTACACCGTCATCGGGTCGAGCCGACTCGCCGGCTTCCTCGTGTTCACGTGGTTCAGCTACTGGGGCCTGGTGTTCGCGATCAAGGCCGCCGCAATCGCGATCCCGAAGTTCGCCACCCGTCGCTACGCGTGCCTCGTGTTCTTCCTGCCGAGCATCGCCTACTGGGGATCGAGCATCGGCAAGGAAGCGGTGGTCGGGCTGTCCCTCGGCGTCGCCACGTACGGCGCTGCGCTCCTTCTCGCCGATCGCGGCCGGCGCTCGACGGCGGTCGTCTTCGTGCTCGCCGGGCTGATCCCGGCTGCGCGGGTCCGACCGCACTTTGCCGCCATCTGGGCCGGTGCGCTCGTGATCGGGCTGTTCGTCAAGTTCGGAATGGAGCTCGTGGAGCAGCGCGACTCGACCGAGCAACGACGGTCGAGGCTCGGTGTCCTGGTGCTCCTCGCCGTCGCCGGGGTCGGGTTCGCCGTCGTCGCCAGCATCACCCTCAACTATCTGAACCCCGTCGATCAGGTGAACGAGCAGCAGGAGGCGGTCACCGACCGGTTCTCGTCGATCTTCGACCGGGTCGGGGAACAGACCGGGCAGGGCGGTTCGGTGTACGAGCCGATC
Organism: Actinomycetes bacterium; assembly: GCA_031398325.1. Taxonomy (GTDB): domain Bacteria; phylum Actinomycetota; class Acidimicrobiia; order Acidimicrobiales; family Ilumatobacteraceae; genus Sva-07. The sequence goes on along the minus strand of JANNNB010000170.1, from coordinate 6,853 downwards.
GCGATCAGCGGACCCTGGGACTGGCCGTACGCGGCAACGCGCACACTCACCCGCCCGCTGCTCCCCGAGGCGAACACGCTCAACGAGTTCCTCCCGGCGATCGAGATGACTGCACTCGTGGCGCTCGCCGTGATCAGCTGGCGTCGCTTCGTCAACGTGCCGTTCCTCCTGCTGCGCACCCCGTATCTCGTGTTCGCGCTGCTGTGCGTCGGCACGTGGGGGGTGGCCTTCGCCAGCTTCGGCAACCTCGGCCTGCTCGTGCGTCAGCGATCATTGGTCCTGCCGCTCCTGCTCGTGTTCTGGTGCGTCCCGGAGTGGTGGCCGGCCGTTCGCACGACCGTTCCTGCGCAGGTACGGCGGGAGAGTTCGGACCGGGCCGGATCGCGTCAGCCGGGGATCACGTAGCAGGTCGAGTAGCCGTACGGCGTGAAGCTGTTGCGGACCTCGAGACGCACGCTGAAGATGCCGCACTCCGACCCGAACATGTTGGTGATGTTGGTCGGCCCCAGCGCCGTGTTCGCACCGCCGCAGGGCGAGCCGTTGCCGTCGCCGTACCCGGTGAGATCGGGGAAGGTCGGGTTCGTCACGCGGCAGTCGTTCTGCCAGCCGATGAGGTTCTGCACACGCACCACGTTCGTCGGCGACGTGACGGTCAGGACGCCGACCTCGTCGAAGTACGGCCGGTACTGGTTGCCGCTCGTTCGTGCCAACCACATCGTTCGGTTCGGGAGCGTCCGGCACACGCTCACCGTGTTGGTGAACTCGATGACGCAGCCGGCCGTCGCCTCCGTCATCTCTCGGCACTGCCCGATCATCGTGTAGGAGGCCGCGCCGCTGCAGCACGTCCCGACGGCCGCGAAAGCTGGACTGGAGGAGACGACGCTCGCCCCGGCAGCCACCGCCCCACCGGCCGCGATTCGACTCAAGAGTGTTCGACGATCCACACCATTCCTTCGCCACTTCGGCTACCGCTTCCGCCGCCGAGGATCACGGCAGCCGGGAGAACCTAGCAGCAGGTTCGCCCCGTGTGACATGGCTATCACGTGGCGTCACGGGACCGCCACGCAGTGCATCCGCGCCTGCGACGCCAAGCCTTCGGGACATCGCCAACTGGTAACGTCTCGAACGATCATGTCGGCCACGTCGGGACGCCCAATGCTGAGAAAGCGGCGATTGTTCGCGGCGATCGCCGGCCTCGTCGTGATGTGCACCGCCGGCCAAGCCCACGCCCAGTACCCGCCATGCACGCTGCCGACGCTGATCGTCGACCCCTCGACCGGGCCGGCGGGTTTCACGTTCGCCGCCATCGTCACCAACTGTCGGGCGAACGAACCGGTCACGTTCCTGCTCGGATCGCAGCGGACGGCCACCACGTGCAACCCGGTCACGTTGCAGGCGTCCGCGACCCTGTCGGCCCCCACCGACCCTGGCCCCGCGCCCATCACCGCCGAACTGCGCGGCGTCACGATCGGCGAGGACGCTGCGGCCGAGCCGAGTGGCTTCCGGGCTCAGGCCCAGCCGCCGACGTGCCCGCCGCTCACCGGGGTCGTGACCCTCTCCGCCACGCTCGAGGTGCTGACGGTCGGCGCGACGACCACGACGACCACGGAGCCTTCCGCGCCGACCACGACGATCGCCGGGGGCAACATCCCCACCACCGGCTCGAGTGGCCTGGGCACCACGTCTGCGATCGGTATGGTCCTGCTCGCCGTCGGCGTCGGTCTGTTCGTCGTCGCCCGCCTGCGCCGCCGCCCGGCTCCGAGCGCCTGACGCGACAGGTTCACCCGACCGGCCAGGGATGCCGCGGCGACACCTACGCCGCACGCGATCGGATCAGTCCGAGAACCCGGGCGTCAGGTTCGAGTCACCCGCGCCGACGCGAGTGGAGCGGGAAGTCCCGCTGGGCCACGTGCGGTCGACGTCGGGTTGATCCGACGACCGTCAGCCGAGTTCGTTGCGGCGGTCTCCGCCATGGTGCTCGCCGTCGCAGGACGATCTGAGGACCACGTTCGAACCATCCACTTCGCGAGGTTGAACACCGCGACGACGACCGCTCCAATGAGGAACCAGGCAACTGTGACGCTCAGGAGGACGACCACTCGGATGATTAATACCTCATGGCACAGCGAAGAAACGTGATGGACCACGAATTCCCGTCGGCGCCGTCGAGGACGAATCTCACACCGCAGTCGTTCGACCACTCTGGGTGAGTGCCCTGAGGGAGCGAATTGAACGATTGGCCTGCCTGCCAGGCCTTATGACACATCGGAAATCGTATGTATCAGGAGGAATCGCCGGAGATCTTGAGTCAAACAACACGCTGTTCGACTTCACGTTGAGTGGTGACGAACTTAGAATCAGAATCCTCGAAGTACGCCCCGGCGTAGCGGCGTCAGTCGGGGCGATGACACGAGAGCGGGCGCAAGATCATGGCGGAGATACACATGGAGCTGAGAAGGGCCCCGGAGCGGCGGAGTCTGGCGGGCCTGTCGCGCAAGGGTGAACGCGCTGACGAGGTGCAGCGAGTCTCGGGCTCGGCACACGACCACGGACCGGAGATCTCGCCGAATCGATTGCGTGCCGGCTTGATCCTTTCCGACCTGCTCGCCATCGTCGTCGGTGTCACGCTTGCTGCCCTCACGCAGCAGCGGTTCTGGCCGGACACCGTCAACGGCGCCGTCGAATCGTTCGCGTTCTACGTCGCACTGGTTCCGATCTGGCTGATCACCATGTCCACGATGCGTCTCTTCACCGCTCGCGCCGTGGTGAACCAGGTCGAGGAGGCTCGCCGGATCTTCGCGTCGATCGCACTCGGCCTCGGGCTGACCATCGCGCTGGCATTCGTGATCGGCTACGAGGGGCTCTCGCGCACCAACGTGATACTGCTCTTCGCCTTCGTGACCGGTTCGCTGCTCGTGTCGCGTTCGATGGCCCGGCGTACGTTCCACAAGTTGCGCGCACAGGGCCGGATCTGCCGCCGTGTCGTGATCGTCGGCACCGGCGCCGACGCGGTCGCGCTGTACGACACGACGGTGCGCCGCCCCGATCTCGGGTACTGCGTCGTCGGGTTCACCGGCGACGCGGAAATCGGCGCACGTAGCCAGATCGCAGTGCTCGGATCGGTCGACCAGACGCTCTCGGTGGCTCGCGCCACCGGCGCCAGCGGCGTGATCCTGTCGGTCGCCTCACTCGAGTCCGAGACGGTGAATCGTTTGACGCGCACATTGGCCAAGGAAGGGTTGCACGTCACGTTGTCGTCCACGCTTCGCGACATCGACCTGTCGCGTGCACGTCCGCAGGCGCTCGACGGACAGCTCATGATCTACGTGGAGCCCACGCACCCGACTCGAACCCGTCTCTTCTTCAAGCGCTTGTTCGACGTCACGGTCGCTGCCGTCGTGTTGTTCCTGACCGCGCCGATCGTTGCCGTCGCGGCGATTGCGATCAAGCTCGAGTCGCGTGGGCCGGTGTTGTTCTCACAGGTTCGTGTCGGTCGCAACGGCCAACCCTTCCGGATCCTGAAGCTCCGGACGATGGTCGTCGATGCCGAGGCGATGCGGGACGATCTGCTCGATCAGAACGAAGTCGGCGGCCCGCTGTTCAAGATGCGCAACGACCCCCGCATCACCCGGGTCGGCCGCTTCCTCCGCAAGAGCTCGATCGACGAACTCCCCCAGTTGTGGAACGTGCTGCGCGGCGAAATGAGCATCGTCGGGCCCCGCCCGGCGCTCCCGGACGAGGCCGCGCAGTGGTCCGAGGCCCTCCAGGAACGGCTCACCGTCCTGCCCGGCATCACCGGGCTGTGGCAGGTCTCCGGGCGCTCCGACTCGGACTTCGACCAGTACCAGCGGCTCGACCTCTTCTACGTCGACAACTGGTCACTGCTCCACGACCTGAAGATCGTCGTGCGCACGTTCTCGGTCGTGCTGTTCCGCAGCGGCGCTCAGTAGCCGGCGGCATCAACCCGGTCGAACGTCGAAGCGCTCGGAGCGTCAGGCGGCCTGATTGGACTCGCCGGCGGCGTTGGGCTGGTCGTGGTTGGGGCTCATGGCTTGGATCTTGGCGGCCATCTGTTTGCGGTAGTCGGCGGGCGGGTTGGCGGTTCTGAGCGCAGTGAGTCCCGGTTTCCGGGACTGACGATGCTCAGAACCACTGCGGGCGCAGCAACGCACGGGGCTCAGGCCGAAAACGACAACAGCGCCACCCTCGGGCGGGTCGCGCTGTTGGAACCGAAAGGTCGAGTTGGTCAGGCGGGGTGCGGCTGGCGGCGGCGCACCTGGGCGACGACGAACAGTCCGAGACCGACGACGAGCAGCCCGATGGCGATGCCGGTCGTGGTGCTGATGCCGCCCGAGCCGGTGGCCGGTAGGCCGCTGCCGGGGGTGGTGACCACGGGTGCGGTGGTGCTGGCCGGAACGGTGGTTGCCGCCTGGCCGGGGACCGTCACGGAGAAGGCACCGACCTGGGTGCCGCCCTGGGTGGCGGTGCCGGGGTAGGTGCCGGGCGTGGTGGGTGCGGTCAGCGTGGCCGTCGAGGTGCCGGTGGGGGTCTGGGCGACGAAGCCGACGACCGAACCGGCGAGGCCGGAGCCTGCGGTGCACGGGAAGCTGAAGCTGCCGCCGTTGAAGACGAATGTGACGTTGCCGGCACCCGCGGTGCAGTTGACCCGGACGGTGAACGGCGTGCCCGGGGGCGGTGACGACGGCGTGACGGTGCCGCTACCGGCGGGCACGTACTGGGCGTTTGCAACCATGCCGAAGCCGAACACCAATGCGGAGATCGAAACCAGGGCGAGTGCGAGCTTCTTCATACGTGTCCTTTCGGGGGCAAGTCCGGCCAACCATAGCGTGCGGTCCGACTCTTGTCGACGCAATCGACACTACCTGTGCCCATTTGGTCACCCCTCGCGCGAGCGGACGTCGTGTCGTACACACGAGCTCGAACGGATCAGGTGTCGCGAAGTGCCGTCGGCTGGATCCACTCGCTGATCAGCGGCTCGTCGAGAACCGTGGCGGGCGGCAGGTCGTATTCGAGGTGGTATGCGACCGTCTCCCCCGGTGCGATCTGGACTTTGGTGGTGAATGCGGTCCACTGCGCCTCGGGGAGGCCGAGCACGCCGGCCTCCTCACCGTCGAGCGTCACCGTGCGCAAGGCCTTCGGCCCGTAGAACGTGACCCAGGAGCGGCTCGTGCCCGGGGACAGGTCGAACGCGTTGCCGATCACGTACAGCGGGAGGCCCGACGCGGGTGCGTTGTTGGTCAACGTGACGTCGGCGATCAGTTGCCGTGCGCCGTCGTCGGCGGTGACCACCTCGGTCACGACCGAACGCTCGACGAACACGTCGATCTTGTTCGGTCCGGAGTTGGCGAGGAAGACGGCGAACCCGGTGTCGTCGACGAGCGGCGGCATGGCCCCGAGCATCCCGATGGTGTCGAGGAACTCCTGTTCTGCGGGGTCGTCGGTCCAGAACAGCAGCCGGTGTTCCTCGACGAGCGGGCTCATGTCGGCGGCGAGCTCGCTGGGTACGGGCATCGCGCCGGCGAGCAGCCCGTCGATCGCTGCCCGCCCGAGGGTTTCGAGCCCGTCGATCCGTTCTTCGTTGCCGTCGTCGCCGGCGATGACGTACTGCTCGCGCAGGATGAAATCGGCGGCGGCTGCGGGCGACACCGTGACGCCGAGCTCGTCGATCTCGATGGGTCCGGTGTACTGCATCAGCGCCTGGATGACGTAGGGGTCGAGGGAGATGACCCCGTCGATGGGTTGGCCGCCACTCTGCGGGTAGAGGGCCTGCGTCAGCTCGCCGACGTACGGGAAGTGGGCGGGTCGGGTGACGTTGGTCCACACTTCGGAGCCGGCGACACCGCCGGCGCCGGTGGTGAGCCCGAACGGCCCGTAACGGACGAGCACTTCCTGGGAGCAACCGGAGCAGGCGGCCTGGATGGCGAGCGCGGCGGCGTCGAGGTCGGAGCGGCGACCGAATTCGGTGATCAGGACCGCGCCGTCGTTGATGGTGATCTCGGCGTAGTTGCCGATGAACCCGGCGAGGCCCCTCGATTCCGCCTGTGTGGTGAACAGCACGAGGTACCGACGCAGTTCGTCGGCGCCGAGGATCTGCGGTGCGATCCGCACTGCGTCGAGGGCGGTCTCGAGGCGGGGCTCGTTCTCGTCGAGTTCGTCCTCGAGCTCGAGCAGCTCCGACTGCAGCCGCCCGATCAGCCAGGGCGATTCGACGCCCTGGATGGTCGTGCGCAATGAGGCGATCGCTCCCTGTACCTGCACGAGCGGGTCCTCGACGGCTCGGATGGCGTCGAGGTCGATCGCGCCATCGACCAGTCGCAGGTTCGCCGGATCGATCTGGCGGAGCGCGTCGGCGGCGGTCGTCATCGCCGAGCTGGCTCCGGCCGACAGGTCGGCACCGGCCGAAAGGTTCTGGGCCACCACGGGGATCAGCAAGGCCGGTGCGGCGAGGACGCCGGCCAGGCTGCTGTCGGCTCGGCCGAACGCTGCGCCGGACTCGTCGAACAGCCGGGCGGCACCTTCGTAGTCGCCGGTGTTGAGGGCTTCGATCCCTTCGCGGGCCCGAGAGTTCCCGGCCGTCACGTCGGTTCGCGACGACAGCGCCGACACGACCGCCCCGATGACCGCGACCACCGCGAGCACCCCGGTCGCACCCATCGCCACCCACGCCCGCCGGCGCACCGCTGATGGCCGCCGCAGTATGCCGATCACGAACAACGCTGCACACACCGTGACCCCGACGATCGCCGACAACCCGAGGAACTCCCCCAGCTCCGAACGGATCAACACGTTGACGGCGATCGCGCCGATCACCGCCCGCACCTCGGCCAGGTCT
>JANNNB010000113.1:0-1939 GCA_031398325.1 Actinomycetes bacterium | reverse complement strand
AGCTACGTCGAACCGACCGGACGACGCGCCGAGCCCGGAGGCCGGGGCGGTCGGCCGCCCGAACTGTTCGCCGCCGGCGGGAGTTGGACCGAGGACGGTTCGCCCGTGAAGCGGCCCCGCAGGCGGGGTCGAGCCCGCTAGCAGGGTGCTGAAATTCGGCTGAGGTGCTCACGTTCGGCGCCCGGATCGAAAAGAATGGGGGCATGCGTGGAACCCCTGATCCGCAGTTGGCGATGTTGACATCGGTGAGCACCGAGGATCTGATCCCGGCCGATCATCCGATCCGCAAGATCCGCGTCGTGGTCGACACGGTGCTGACCGAGCTGGATCCGATCTTCGATGAGATGTACGCGAACGGCGGCCGGCGCTCGGTGCCACCGGAGACGTTGTTGAAGTCGACGGTGTTGATGGCGATGTACTCGATCCGTTCCGAGCGCGCGTTCTGCGAACGACTCAACTACGACTTGCTGTTCAAATGGTTCTTGGACATGCGCATCGATCAGCCGGCCTTCGACGCGACCACGTTCACGAAGAACCGGCAACGACTCCTTGAGGCCGAAGTGGCTGACGAGTTCTTCGCCGCCGTGGTCCGCCAGGCCAAGCTGCGCCGCTACACCTCCTCGGATCACTTCTCCGTCGACGGCACCCTCCTCAACGCCTGGGCGTCGCACAAGTCGTTCAAGCCCAAAGACGGTCCGCCGTCGGACCCGCCGGCGGGCCGCAACACCGAAGTCGCCTGGCATGGTGAGAAGCGATCGAACGACACGCATGCTTCCACGACCGATCCGGAGGCACGCTTGTATCGCAAGTCGAACAACACCGCGGCGACGCTGTGCTACTCGGGGCATCTGTTGATCGAGCACCGTTCCGCGTTGATCGTCGACGCCGAGCTCACCACCGCCGACGGGTACGCCGAACGCAATACGGCGCTCGAGATGCTCGACCGTCTCCCCAAGACCAAGCGGCGACGCACCGTGGCCGGTGACAAGAACTACGACACCAAAGACTTCGTGGCCAAGACCCGTCAGCTCGGGTTCACCCCACACGTCACCCAGAACGTGAGCGGCAACCGGCGCTCGGCGATTGACGGGCGCACCACCCGACATCCCGGCCACACCGTGTCGCAGCGAATACGCAAACGCGTCGAGGAACCCTTCGGCTGGATGAAGACCATCGGCGGCGGTCACAAGCTCCGCTACAACGGCCGACAACGCAACCGGGCCTGGTTCAAGATCAACGCCGCGGTCTACAACCTGATCCGCATCACCGCCCTCGACGCCCAACATGCCTGACCGACCCGGCCAGACCCACGGCGCCCCGACCGGGACCAACCGAGACCCGACCACCGGTCCGAGGACCACCCGCTCGCCGAGGTGACCGACCAGCGAGGACTGCGATCAGCCCTCAACCGGCGATTTTCCGCATCCTGCTAGTTGCCCGGTGTACTCCAAGTAGGCGCGGAAACCATCCGAGAAGTCGTCTACGTAGATGAAGTCCTTGCCGGTGTTGTACGGCGGGTCGATGTAAATCAGCTTGACTTTGTCGTTGTACGCCTTCTGGAGAAGCTTCAGGACCTCGAGGTTGTCTCCCTCAATGAAGATGTTCTCGGCGGTGTCAAACTCGACCGACTTTTCGAAATCGGGTACGAGAGTCGCCCGGCTCGGCGTGAGCAGCGAACGAATTGCCTCGTTCTTGCCGGCCCAACTAAGTCCGAACCGCTCGCGACCGTCGGGGACGACGCTTGGCTCGATGTCGAGCAACTCGCTCATGCGGCCGACGTCGAGAACGCCGTCAGCGATCACACCAGGGAACAGATCCTCGAAGGCGGCGCGGTTCTCGGCGGCGAGATCGGGGCTCGACAAGTCGACCGTCTCTGGCTTCTCTGACATCGTGCTCTCTACCTCCCGCTACTGCGACCAGCGGCCACAGTAGCCATCGG
>JANNNB010000093.1:0-2477 GCA_031398325.1 Actinomycetes bacterium | reverse complement strand
GTGGCCACGGACAACAGCAGCTCACCATCCCGGCCCCGAGGCCCTCGAGTGCTGATGGGAGTCGCCGCCGCGGTGATCGTCATCGTCGGCTTGACCGCGGTTGCGCTCATCAGGAGCAACCAGGACTCGGACTCGGGACCCGCCGACGGACCAACGGTGACAGTGGCCGACACCGTCGCTGCCACAACCACCAGCTCGACGACAACCTCAACGACGATCGCACCGACAACGACGGTGGCACCGCGAGACGATGCCACGCTCGCCGGCGCTCTTTTGCTGAATCCCCCCAACGGCGACTTCGGTGCGCTCGTGGAGTTCGAGATCATGAGGTCGGTTGCGGAGTGTGCGGACGTCGTCGCTGCGCTCGACCCTGCCGAAGCCGCGGCATCGGCCTCCGGCGGGGGCACGTATCAATGGGTGCTCGTCTTCCCGACGAAGGAAGCGGCCGCAAGCGCGATGGCCGTCGTCACATCACCTGCCGGCCAAGCGTGTCAAGTGACGATGAGCAGGGTTATGGCGGCGCCGCCCCCTGCGGAAGGAATCACGGCGGAGATCGTCGATGCTCCGTCACCTGCGCCGCAGGCCGACTCGCAGGTCGCGTGGGTCGTCAACGTTGCCAGGGACGGAATCTCGATGTACCACCAGTTCACTTCGTGGGTCCAGGTCGACCGATCGCTGCTCAGCATCACATTCGTCGGGAACTTGACGGATTCATCGTTCGATGCGCACGAGACGGCGCTCAGCGATGCAGTCGAGTTGGCCACTGCTGAGCTCGCCGCCGGCTGACGTGACCACGACGACTGTCCGAGGGCCGATCCGTTCCTCCTTGTCGATCGCCTGCGCTGCGAGAAGCGGCGATACTTGGTCGATGGTGACCACAAGATGACAACTCCAGCTGAGCTCGCTGCAGATCTTGAGGCGCTGGGTGAGGTCCGCGGACGAGTCGTAATGGTGCACGCCTCGCTGCGGGCGATTGGCCCGGTTGATGATGGCGCGACCGGTGTGATCGAGGCTGTCCAGGCGGCGCTCGGACCCGACGGCACGATGGTGATGATGATTGCCGCCAGCGACGCCGAACCCTTCGACCGATTGTCGACTCCGGCCGATAGCGACAACGGCGTGCTCGCCGAGGTGTTTCGCACTCACCCTGGCGTCGTCGTCAATGACAATCCAGCCTGTCGGTTCGCTGCCGTTGGCCCCGCCGCGGCAAAGTTGCTTGAGCCGCAGCCCCGTCACGACTACTACGGGCCCGGCTCGCCGTTGGAACGGCTCTGCGAGATGGGCGGCGCCGTGCTTCGGCTGGGCGCCAATGTCGACACCGTGACCCTCACGCACTACGCCGAATACCTCGCTGCGGTTCCAGCGAAGCGTCGAGTCGAGCGTCGCTACGAGTTGGCCGGTGCCGGTGAGATCATTGTGTCCAGCCTCGACGACAGCGAGGGGATTGCCGACTGGGAACCCGGCGACTACTTCAGCCAGATCCTCATCGACTTCGTGGATCAAGAGCGTGCCAGCGTTGGTTCAGTCGGAGGTTGCACTGCCGAACTGCTTGACGCCCGCGAGTTTGTCGCGTTCGCAACTGACTGGATGGAGCGCGAGTTGAGTCCATAACAGGGGGCGTAGAACTCGGTGTTGTCCCCAGCAGGCGAATCGTTCCCAAACAGCAACAACGACAACATTCGCTAGCTCTGTTGCTGTTGTTGCTGTTTGATGAATAGAGTTGCAGCATGAGGACATCCGAGACTGACCGCATAATCACCAAGGTCGACGGCCAAGACGATCTGCTGACCACAGGCGAGGCCGCTGCAATTCTCGGCAGTACCCGCCAGCATGTCGGCAACCTGATCAAGCGCGGCGACATCACCTCCACCCTGGTAGGCAAGCACTACCGGGTCCGCCGATCGGACGTGGAGATGCTCAAGCAAGGATCGATCCGGCTCACTCGGGACCAGCGGCGCAGCCTCTGGCTCGGATACGCGATAGCCGGCAAGATCGTCACCGACCCGAGTGCAGCCATTGCCCTCGCCCGACGCAACATCGACACGATGCTGTTGACGCAGCGCGGCTCTGGAAGGCGATGGCTGACACGCTGGAAGGACCTGCTCGACGGGCCCGCAGAGGAGATCCTTGTGACGCTCACATCGAACAGCATCACGGCTCGCGAACTCCGGCAGAACAACCCGTTCGCCGGACTGCTCGACGACGCGACCCGCCTCCAGGTGATCTCCGCCACCGGGCGCGCGAAGTCGTGAAGCGGTCCCAGTTGGCCCACATACTCCGATCGGCATGCCGAATCACAGGCGATCCGAACATCCTCGTCATCGGCAGCCAATCGATCCTTGGGAAGTTCAGCCATGTGGCGATCCCTGATGAAGCATGGATGTCGGTCGAGGCGGACATCTCGTTCTTCGACGATCCGGACGCGGTGAAGGCCGACCTGATCGACGGCGCCATCGGCGAGGCATCGTCGTTCCATG
>JANNNB010000049.1:0-13197 GCA_031398325.1 Actinomycetes bacterium | reverse complement strand
GCCACGGATGAGGATGGACTGGCCGGTTCGGGCGTCGAGTCCGATGGTGAGTGAGCCGTGCGAGGTCTGGAGCATTTCTGGTACCGCTCCGAGGGTGGCCCAGTCGAGGTTGCTCGTGAACGGCACGACTTGTCGGATGGGGACGCAGGTGTATTCGGCGTACCCGCCGTCGAAGGTGCGTCCCATGCCACCCATCAACGCAGCGACCTGTTGCCCGGTGGCGTAGTCGCCGGTGGGGCAGTCGGCGACGGTGCCGGTGGCTTCGATGCCGAGGACCCGGGGGAATGTGACGCCGTCGGCGAGACCGAGGCGGGTGTGGAGTTCGGAGCGGTTGAGTCCGAATGCCTCGACCTTGATCAGCACCTCACCCGCTTGCGGTCTCGGAACCGGAATTTCCCGGACCCGGAGTGCGTCGGGTGGGCCGGGGGCGTCGAGGACGACGGCTCGCATGGTGGCCGGGATCGTTGCCATGCTCAGGCGCTCCTTCGTTGATCGCGGAGGTGGGTGCGTAGCTTGCGGGCGGTTGCGGCGAAGCGTTGTAGCTCGTCCGTCGACAACGGTTCACTCAGCCGGGTGCCGATCTCGTCGGTGAGCGTGCGTCGCGCCGCGGTGAGCAGTCGTTGACCGGCACGGGTCAGCTCGATCGTCGATGAGCGACCGTCGTCGGGGTTGGGTGAACGTTCGCACCAGCCGGCGTTCTCGATCCGGTCGACGAGTTTGCTGGTGCCCCCGATGGTGATCGACAACGCCTCGGCAATGTCGATCACCCGACAACTCGGTGTGGAGCCGATCACATGCATCGGCTCGAACCACGACAACGCCAGATTGTGCTCACGGCGCAAACGGGCATCGACCAGGTCCCACAGTTCGGTCTCGAGGCGGATCAGATCACTGAACATCGACGCCAGATCTTGCCCACCCCGACGTCTCCCGGCAGATGTCCGTTCCATGGAATGCACCTTAGATCATCACCGTTCCGTCCCGTGGAACCTACCTACACGGGAAACGGGACAAACATGACCAACCACGACGATCAGATCAGATCACTCCTCGCCAGCTACGAACAGTCGCTGAACACCAGCGACGCCGCGCTCGTTCAACAAACCCGTATGAACGGCACCGACCTCAAGTCTCCACCGCGCCGAACACCTCCGATTTCGTCGATCGCCGACGGCACGTAATCCGAGCGCCGTAACCCGCTGACTGCCGTCGACGCACCGCTCGGCTACGGCCCAACTGGTGGCATCCGATAGGCGCGTCGGCGGAAGCGTTCTGGATCGGCGCGAGCGTGGTTGGTCCCGTCTCCTCGGGGAGGCTGGGTCACGAAGGAGGCCGCCGTGGCCGACGCCGAAACCACCAATGTCCACACCGTCGAGGTCGTCCGCCGCGACGACCCGGTGATCACCGACGAGTCGGCGTTGCGGCTTTCGTCGCTGGTTATGACCGGCGACCCCCGCACCAGCGGTCTGCAGCCGGAAGAGCTCGGCAGGAGTCACCCCCGCCCGTTGGGGGTCAGCTCGTAGCAGCGTCGTCGTTCGCTGTCGATGTGGGTGCGCTCGGTCGTGCATCATTGGCGCGAGGAGGTTGTGGTGGCCACTTCAGTGTTGCGGATCACGGATCAGCAGGCAGGTCGATTCCCCGATGTGTGCATCCTGTCCGGAGTCACCACGCAGAACGCTGTGCGAGTCCAGGCAGTCGAATGGGCTGGCCCATCATGGATCCTCGGCATTCCCGGAGTTACGACGCTACTGAGGTTGTGGCCGGGTCGGTCGTCCACAACAGTCGCTCTCCCTGTCGCGGGATCGATCTGGCGCGCGTGGAGCCACCGCAACACCTTCGCGATGGCCCTGGCGATGTTCGGACTCGGGTTCGTGGTGATCGGAGCGGTTCGTGCGCTCGGTGGCGTCGTGGTTATCGGCGTCTTCATTGTCCTGCTGGCCTGCGCGTACCGCACGCGTGCTGCCGTGAACTACTGGCTGACATGTCGCCTGGACACGAGTCGCGCCTGTGTGACTGTCCAGCCGACGCATCGTTGCTTTGACGAACAGGCCCGAGCGCTCTTCATCCAGTCGATCAGATAGCAGAGAGTTGGTGCACCGAGCGCTCCCGCGTCAGCGCTCGGCTCCGCCGGCGGGAATCGGCCATCGAAACTGCCGCCATCAGGTGTCGACAATCTCGGCGTCAACGATGTCGGAGTCGTCGATGGTGTCGGCCTGGGAAGCATTGGGTTCGAGGTAGATGCACTCGCCGGGACAACGCTCGACTGCGTCGATCGTCGCCTGCTCGTGCCGACGTGGCACCAGGATCGACGGGTGGTCGGCGTCGGTGAAAACGAGCCCACCGTCGTGGACGTAGCCGATGCCGTCATCGAGGACGACGAACACGTCCGGGCAATGATCAACGCAGAGTCCCGCCCCCGTGCAGCAGTCCTGATCGATCCAGACCCTCATGCGTGCCCCTCCATCGAGATCGTACGCCTGTGGTGCGACCTACAATGATCGCACTGCGCGTCGTCCGTGTCGATCATGTCCCGTTGGCGCTTCCCCCGATCGTGAGCCTGAAGCGGTCGCCTTCTACGAGGCGATTCTCGGCATCGCCCAAGTCCCGAGCCCGACCATCTCGCCACTCCCCACTCGCCACTTCGCCGAGGTGCCGGACCGCCGCGTGCGTCGGAGGTCTTCGCCGACGCCTACGGACTCACTTCCACCGATGGACTGGTTGAGGCGGTCATCGATCGTCAACGCCTCACGCTCGCGCAGGTCGAGGAGGCTCTCAACCGGAGTCGGTGGCACCCGTGGATCTCGGACACGTGGGACGTTCGCCAGAACTACCCTTTGCAACCATGGGGATCGTGAATGAGTTGCTTGATCGGCCGGGCCTCTACATCGGCACGGATCGCGTCGTGGGCACCGATCTTGTCGGAGCTGCCCGAATCGTGGTGACGGCCTTGCCGGGTCGTGCAGGTGTGAGTCTCGACTACGAGATACTCAACGGTCTCGCACCGGGACCTGTTCTCGGACACGTCGAGCACACTGTGATCGGAACTGCTGACGATGGCACGACCATCATGGTGATCGCCCATACCCATGGGGAAAGCATCAGTGTGCTTCGCGAGACCGAGCCTGGCGTCTTCGAACAAGGTGACGGACCGGCGCCGTATCCGATGAAGGTCGTCGTGTCGGTGCCCGAGCCGGGTCGGCTACGCCATGCCTGGTGGTACGGCTCATCGGGCGAGGAACTGACCGAACGAGATGTTGCCGTACTCGAACTCGTTGAGCCGTAGTACCTGCAACGCGGCGATACCTGACACGTGGGGTCTTGGGCGGTTGCATCTGGTCTTGGTTGATAGCAGAATGCAAGCATGCCGAACGTTCTGGTTCGAGATGTTCCGGACGAAGTCCACGCGAGCCTTCAGCGCCGAGCCGACGCTGCAGGCCAGTCGCTGCAGCAGTACCTCGCCGCCGAACTGGCCAAGCTCGCGCTCACCCCGACAATGGATGAGGTCCTCGCCCGAGTCTCTCAACGCCGTGGTGGCAGCGTCGGATTCGGCGCCGCGGCGAATGATCTCGACGACGAGCGCAGCGGTCGTTGATCGTCGTCGACGCATCGGTGCTGTCCAACGTCATCGGCGATGACGGCGCCGCGGGACGGGTCGCACGAGCGCGGCTCGCTGCCGCAGACCGTGTCTCAGCGCCGGATCTCGTCGATGTCGAGACCGTGTCCGTCCTTCGGAAGCGATGGCTCGCCGGTGGTCTGACGGCACGAAGATTTCGTTCTGCAATTGAGGATCTCCGAGCACTCCCCATCGTTCGCTTCCCAACCGGCCCGTTGATGGTCCGCGCCTACGAATTGCGCGCGAACGTCACTCCTTACGACGCCACCTATGTCGGGCTGGCCGAAGGCCTGGACTGCACCCTCGTAACCGGCGACGGGCGACTCGCCCGAGCGCCTGGCATCCAATGCACAGTCGAGATTCTCACTGCCTGATCCGCCGTCGGACACCGAGCCGAACCCCGATCTGGGCGGACTCTAGAACTCACGCGAACTCGTCCCACGCCGACCGAGCGCGCTCGATAACGACGCCCGATATTCCACCGTCGATCATCCGACGGCCCACTCATGACGGCCCTTGTGCGGTGCTCGATATTCACTCCCCCGCAACGGCCCGTCACCGTTCGCGATCGAAGGTGCGGTCCTAACCGCCTGGGGTGATCCGACGCAGGCTCGAGCCTCGCGTCTTCGAATCATGTCGCCGTCCGCCCTTTTCCCGCCCTCGCACCATACGCCAACAGCGAGGGCGCCGAACCGGGCACCGAGTTCACCATCGACACCGCCTCATTCCACGACGTCTTCTGCGCCGATCTCAGCGACAACGTCGCACGAGTCATGGCGAATTCCCAACGACCCGCCGCAATCGAAGCATTCTCAACCCCCCTCACAGGGGTCGAAGCATGGCGAAACCAACCGAGCTGGGCCGTGACCACCGCATCCGACAACGCAATCCATCCCGACGCGCAACGGTTCATGGCGCAGCGCGCATCAGCAACCACCACCGAGATCGAAGCATCACACTGCGTCGCGCTCAGCGAACCAGCAGCCGTCACCAGCGTCATCCGCGATGCACTTCGGGCAGTAGAAATCGACACGATCACGAGCTGACCCGAGAACTGGGCGGGGATTGCTCGCCGGCGAGCGCCAGCCGAACGGCCTCGGGAGCTGGTCCCGTCCGAGGCTCGGTTCTCGGACGCCCTTTTCACGCCCTCCTTGGATGTTCACGCTCGCTGACCTGCCCCAGTTGGTCGTGCCGCTGTTCGCTGATCAATGGCAGAACGGAGTCGCAGTCCGTGACGCCGGATGCGGCGTGCTTGCCGGCCCGGACAGCCGCAGCGCCGACGACATCGATTCCGCGCTGCGCACGCTGCTCGACGGCGTGACGAACCGTGACGCAGCGGCGCTCGTCGCGGACGAGATCGCCTCGATGCCGACGGCAGACGACTTGGTCGACGAAATCGAGGCGACGGTCGAACGTTGACGAGACCAGTCGGGGTCGCTCGAGCTGCTCGACGTCAAAGCGATCTGAACTGGGCAGGAATGCACTCCGTGGTCGACGGACGAGGACGGACCGGGGCAATTCGGATCGGACCACGCGACGCCACACTCTGGGGGTTGTTGACGCCCCATGATGGTCCGTTCGTTCTGAGCGGGCGACACGTCCACCTGTTCGTCGCATTCGGAGAAATCTGTCTGACCGGCACAGGCCGAATGAACGGAGGAGGCGGCGCGCGTATCACGAGCGCCGCCAACCTCGCTGCGGATGCGGGCCCGAGTGGCGGCGAATCCTCAGTTGGGTCATGAATGAGAACGTCGCGACGTTCGGAAGCTGCGCCCACCCGACCGACTCTCTATGGGTGCTACCGTTCTCACACGGCTCGCAGCCGATGGCCACGACTGCGATGCCGAGGTGTACCGGTCCGGACTGTGCGCCGGTGCGCCGACCCGGCACGAAGCGTTCGAACCACGTGCCACAAGGGTGGACGCTGACAGTTCCAGACCACAGCCCGGCAGCCTCGACGTCGCTCCCTCGGCCGCCGGGTAGGGTCCGAGCATGGCGGGCGAGCGATTGACGGTCGAAGTCAACGGTCTCGTGCACGTCAAGATCGCGATCGAGGGCGACATGCACGGCGACGGTTGGCGGGGCCTCGGGGATGGAACGGTGATGCCGACGTCGGATTGGTTGCCGGGTGATGTGAACCTCGTCGTGAGCGAGCCCATGGCAACACGTGCAATGAAGGCTCGTGCTTCGGCGCAGCTCGAGAGTGGGCAACTCGTCTTCACCGGTCTTTGTGGCTTTCGCTGGTGGTGAGCTGCCGACGACCCCGACGTCGGGCCGTCGGGCCGTCTTGCCAACGACGAGCATCACGAGAAGCGTCGGTCCCGGCACGATGACTCTGCCGATCACATGATCGTTTTGCTGTTCGTGCTGATCCTGATACTCATCGTCGTGCTCGCCGTTGACGGGTGGGTCGTCGGACGTTCCGGCTTGATGAGGCGGCGGATCGGTCGAACGGTTGCGAAACGCGCGCCGACGCCTGAACGACGGCTGAACGCAACAAGGGGCGCACGTGCACAGGTCTCCCCACGATCGCGGCGTCGGGGACCCTGGCGAAGACGATGAACCGGTGCGATCCGTCGGCCAGCGACCGGCCCGCCGAACGACCCGAGCCCGCAGGGCTCGGGTCCGTTCCATCGACTGCGGGGCGGATGGTCAGTTCACGTCTCGCCGGTAGAAAAGGGTGGTTCCGATCGCGAGCAGGTGCGACCGTGTAGCCGCCGATCGCGCGGGCACGCCCTGACCTCGCTCGTGCCCATCTGTTGTCTGGCGAGTGGCTACGCCGCCAGGGACGACGCGTACACGCGCGAGAACAATTGCGCATCGCGCACGACATCTTTGCCAGCATCGGCGCACCTGCATTTGCAGAGCGAGCCCGACGTGACGTGCCACGAGTGGTGAGACGGCCCGGAGGCGGACTGATGAGACATGGGCGGACCTCACGGCGCAGGAGGCAAACATCGCGCGCCTTGCTCGCGACGGCCTCACCAACTCCGAAATCGGAGGCCAGCTCTTCCTGAGCCAGCGCACGGTCGAATGGCACCTGAGCACATCTACGGAAAGTTTGGCATCACCTCGCGTAGGAGTTGCGGACCGCATCAGTCCAGTTCACGTAGTCAGTGGGCCTCCAAAAGGCGATTGAAAAACACGTGTGTCGGCCAGGGCTGGCGACTGGTGCGACATGGCCGATGCCGGTGCGACCTTTGGAGTCAGCGTCAGTTCGACGCATGACAACCAGAAGGGACCGCACCCGTGCCGTCGTTCGAAACACAAGTCAAACTCTCCGGGCCGGTTCGCCCATCCGAATATGCGAGGTCCTCAGGGGCTTTGTCGATCACCGGGTTGGCCGTAGCGGTCAAGCGATCGGGGAACGCTGATCGACGATTCGCCCGGGCTGTCTCGGACGGACTCGTCGCATTTTGTTGGATTCCGTTTGTGGCGATCGGCCTGTTGTTTCGCTCAGATCCGGAACGGTTGATCTGGTTCGTGTCTCTGACGCTGTTGATCTCCTTTGCCCATCAGCCCTTGACGCTCGCGTTGGTCTACGGAGACGGCCGAAACTTCCGCCTCCGCAAGCGACTATTCACGTGGAGCCCGATCCTCTTGGTCGGGGCCGTCGTAGCGGCCCAGCACGTCAGCCTCACGCTTTTGGCGATCGTTGCCGGCCTGTGGAATGTGGAGCACACGTTGATGCAGCGTTACGGGATCATTCGCATCCACGCGCGCAAGGTGGGCGAGGATCAAGGACGGCTCGAGAAGTCGATGCTGTTCGCATGGATGGGCCTCATTCTCGTGTTGGTGGCAGCGGACCGCGGGTCGGGCCGGCACGTCGAACGTGCCGGGATGCGCGGCAAGAACCGTCGCGGCGTCGAGGTGCTCCTGGACTTGCAGCCCGTTGCCGTCGTGCTCGTGCCGATCGTTGCCGCCGTTGCGATTGTCACGACGGTCTGGTGGTTGCGTCGTGAGTCGCGTCGCGGGGCGAGCGGCAGCTTTCCGAAGCGTGTATACGTTGCGTCGACGGCGGCGCTGTTGGTGACAATTCTTATCGATCCGGTAGCTGGGCTGCTCGGCTTCGTGGGCGCGCATGCCGTCGAATACTTCGTCATTGTCCATCGAAGCGTTGGGGACAAGTATCCGAACGCTCAGATCGATGGCGGCGCACCGATCGGCGTTGCGTTGCGTCGTCTCGGCCGGACTGGGTTCTTCATCGTCTATGTCGGCATCGTGCTCGGCGTCGTGTCGCTACTGAACCGCTGGGGCAACGCAGCTCTGTACACCGTCGTCATTCTCACGCTTGGTGGCATGCACGTGTTGTACGACGGCTTCATTTGGAAGCGGCCGTCTCCTCGCCCTGGCGGCATGCTGTCGTCGCCGCGATCGATGCTCACTGGCCGGTCGGTGGACGGTTCTGTTCGTGATCGATGAACGTCGAGTACCACACTGCCCAGTCGGCGTCTTGTTCGCCCGTCTGCTGTTCGTATTGGTGATGCGCTTCGGCCGCGCGTCGCAGCACCCGCTCTAGGTGCTGGCGTGACTGGAACGTGATCGCATGATTCATCCTCCGGATGAGACTGAGACGTCAACGTGGCTGCGATGATCGAACACTTGATGTCGGCGTTGTCCCACGTCTCGACCCTCGGGCGCGGCAACCGGGAATGACCCCGCCAACGCACGTCTATGGTTGCGCGATGCCGCCGGGTACGGGTTTGCTTGGTCGCGCGGTCGAGTGTGACGAGCTGGATCGAGCGGTGAGGGTCGTGCGCGACGGCGGTCACCATCAGGTTCTCGTCGTTCGCGGCGAGGCCGGAATCGGAAAATCGACGCTGCTGGACTACATCTCGACAAGGGCGCAGGGCTTCCGAGTCGCGCGTGTCGCGGGAGTCGAAAGCGAAATGGAGCTGGCATTCGCCGGATTGCATCAACTCTGCGCGCCGATGCTGGGAGCGTTGGAAAAGCTGCCCGTACCACAGCAAGACGCGCTGTCCATCGCGTTTGGATTGAGCGTAGGGGTGCCACCGGACCGGTTCCTGGTGGGGTTGGCATTACTCAGCCTTCTGGCCGAGGTCGCAGAGGAGCAGCCATTGCTTTGTTTGGTCGACGATGCCCAGTGGTTGGACCCGACGTCCGCGCAGCTGCTCGCGTTCGCCGCACGCCGGCTGCTGGCCGAACGCATCACGATCGTCATCGCCGTTCGAGACTCCGCAGGCGGTGACCAGTTCGGCGGGCTTCGGCAGCTCGTTGTGTCGAGCCTGAACAACAAAGATGCCAACGCGTTGCTCGACACCTCTATCACAGGCACCGTCGACGACACCGTCCGCCGTCGGATCCTGGGCGAGGCGGGCGGAAACCCGCTGGCCCTCATCGAGTTCCCGCTCGGATTGACACCCGCAGACATCGCTGGAGGATTCGGGCTGCCCCTGGTGGTGCCGCTCGCGGGCCGAATCGAGCAAGGATTTCTCGAACGACTCCGAGCATTGTCGGGCGATGCCAACTCGTTGCTGCTGATCGCCGCAGCAGATCCGACCGGCGATGTTCCGCTGCTGTGGCGCGCCGCTGCACTACTCGGACTCGCATCGGACGCTGCAATTGAGGCGAAGAGCACCGGACTGATCGAGTTCAACGGGCGGGTCTGGTTTCGCCATCCTCTGGTTCGGTCGGCCGTCTACCGTGCTGCACTCCCTGAGGAGCGCCGGCGGGTGCACCAAGCACTTGCGGATTGCACCGATCCAACGCGGGATCCAGACCGGCGGGCATGGCACGGCGCCCACGCGGCAATCGGACCCGATGAGGCGGTCGCCATAGAACTCGATCGTTCGGCGGATCGGGCGCAGGCGCGAGGGGGCCTGGCCGCGGCGGCCGCCTTCCTCGAGCGGGCGACAATGCTGACACCGGACCCTGTCCGTCGCGCTCAGCGCGGATTGGCCGCCGCACGTGTAATGCGCGAGATCGGCTCACTCGACGCCGCGCTACAGCTGCTCGACACCGTGGACGACGGTCCAAGCGACCCGTTGCACGAGGCTCACGTCGAGCGTCTGCGCGGACAGGTCGCGTTCGATCAACGGCGACCGGGCGACGCAACGCTCCTGCTCTTGGACGCAGCATCCCGGCTCGAAACGCTCGATGCCAGGGCTTCGCGCGAGACATACCTCGAGGCGCTCGGCGCGTCGATGTGGGCCGATGATTTCGAAGGTGTCAGCGGCGCCCAAGCTGTTGCGGAGGCCGCCCGCGGCGCTCCGCCCAGCGCAGACGTGTCCAACGCTGTCGACGTCGTCATTGAGGCGCTGGCCATGCGTGTGACCGACGGATACGTCGCCGCCGCGCCGGCGATGGTTCGAGCGCTGGAAGCAGTTCGTGCCCTGCTCCGTTCGGACGAGGGCGCCCACTGGCTCTGGCTCGCAGGTAACCGTGCCGGCGGACTCCTCGCATTCGAGGTGTGGGACTTCGAGGCCCGGCGCGAACTCGCGCTTCGTCAGGTCCAACTCGCCCGCGCAACCGGAGAGCTCGTACAGCTGCAGTTTGCGCTCAACTTTCTTGGGAACACCCTCGTGCTGGCGGGTGAATTGACCGAAGCGGCCGTCGTCATCGAGGAGGACCGCCTCATCGGTGTGGCCATTGGCAACATGCACATCGCCGCATACAGCGCCTTGGCGGTGAACGCGTGGTGTGGCGGAGACGAATCGACGGTTCGATCCACCGAGCGGTCCTTGAAGGAGGTCGCAGAGAATGGGCGGGGTCGCGTCTTGATGTTCGCGACGTATGCAATGGCGGTGCTCTACAACGGACTCGGTCAGTACGACGATGCTTGCGATGCGGCATGGCGGCTATTCCAACGAGATCCGCTCGGTTTCGGACCGACCGTGCTACCCGAGCTGGTGGAGGCGGCTTCGCGCAGCGGCAACACAGAGCGTCTGCAAAGCGCGGTCGGCTGGCTGTCGGAGCGTTCGCAAGCGACACCGACGGATTGGGTGCTGGGCACATTTGCCTACGCCCGTGCTCTCGCGTCCGATGGCGACGTGGCAGAGATCGCGTACGTCGAAGCAATCGAGCGGCTGGAGCGAAGCACCGTTCGCGTGCATCTCGCTCGAGCGCAACTCGCCTACGGCGAGTGGCTTCGTCGGCGGGGCCGGCGCATCGATGCCCGCCTCCAGCTGCGGGCGGCACACGAGATGTTGTCCACGATGGGCGTCGAGTTGTTCGCCGAACGGGCCAGACGGGAACTTCTGGCCACCGGCGAGAAGGTGCGAAAGCGAAGCATCGAACGACGTGACGATCTGACTGCGCAGGAAGCACAGATAGCGCGCCTTGCGAGTGAAGGTCTCACGAACCCGGAGATCGGCAGTCAGCTGTTCATCAGCGCGCGAACAGTGGAGTGGCATTTGCGAAAAGTGTTCACCAAACTCGGTGTCACCTCTCGTAAGGAGCTTCAGGCTGCGTTGACCGGCGGACAGTCGGCTGGCTGACGGAGTTCCTCACCCTCGCTGGCAATTGCGAGATCCGACGCGATGTCCTGAATGAGCGACAAGCAGTGCAGGTCCTTCATTCCGGCGAACGCACGAGTCATGCACTTGCCCCACAGCTGCTTGTTCCGCTGTCCCGCTGGTTGATCGAAGTTTGGCAGGTTGCCTGCACCCAACGTGATGAGGCATGTCCACCAGAAGCAGTAAGCCATTGTGTAATCCTCGATCAGCATCGGATACGTGTAAGTGGCAGCCGCGGGGTGCAGGTCGAGCAGGCGCTCGTGGTACGACGCAAGAATTTCCAGATCCTTGCGGCGTACGTCTGGCTCCAACGAATGCATCCAGGCTTGTGCGAATTCGGGTCCGGGCGGGCCGGCGTGCACGATCTGCCAATCGACGAAGGTCAACTCAGGACCATCGTCGTCGTCGGAATCCGGCAACCGTCGAAAGACGTTGTCGGCGCGCATATCGCCGTGGAGCAGCGTCTTGGGTCGTGTGGACAACGTGTCGTAGATGCGTTCGAGGATGTCGATGCACAGCGGCCCGCACAGCAACGAGGTGAGCTCCGCTATCTCGGGTTCCCCGTCGAGGAGATCCACCCCGTACATCTCTTGCCAGAGTTCCAGAAAGCGTTTCAGGTTCGACGGCGCCGAACGGCACAGAGCATCGAGGCCGAACACATAGCGACCGTCAGGTTGACCAACCCACGAGAGCTCGGTCGTTGCCGATTCCCAGTACGCGGCATGCAACCTCGCCGCTTCCATCGCGATCTTGCGCGCGAACTGTTCGTCGGGGGGATCGTTGACCTGGTCGAACACAATCGAGTGGGCACACAGGTCTTCCATCACAATCACGAAGTCGTCGTTGTGCATCCGACAGTCGTAGATCTTGGGTGAGCCGATCGGAACCTCGTCGGCGAGGAGCCGATAGAAGTTGACCTCCTTGACGTACGCATCGGTGACAATGGCAAGGCTGCGCCGATCCTCTGACCAGCTCGGAACCTTGACCACAATTGAAGTCGGCGCCCCGACCGTGTCGTCGAGTTGTCGCAGCTGCACGCGATACGTGTCGGACAGCTGACCACCCTCGAGCACTGTCACCTTTACGACGGACACGGGCATGCCGATGGCCGCCGAAACGAACTCGTCCGTGATCGATCCTTCATCTCGAGGGAAGTCCACGACTGTCACCACCGTTCTGAAGGACACTCGAAACCGAGCGCTCCGGAACCCTAACTCTTTGGTGGAAGGGCGGTGACCGAACCCGCACCAGGGCTCCGACCAGGGCTCACCACGGGCGCGAACCAGGGGGGTCGAGCGCGACTGTGGTCCTCAAGCAACGGCCCGGTCGACATGACCAGCCGCCACACCCTCGGAGGGCCAAATGAGCCAACTCACCGCACCCAACCAGACCATCCAGGCCGCCAACGGCGTCACATTCGCCTACCGCAGATTCGGTCGCACCGACGGCGAGACGACACCCGTGGTGTTCTTCCAACACTTCCGAGGCAATCTCGACAACTGGGACCCCGCGTTGGTCGACACGATCGCGGAACAACGCGAAGTCATCCTCTTCGACAACGCTGGCGTTGCCGGATCGACCGGCACCGTACCCACCACGTTCGCCGACATGGCCAGCGACGCCCTCCACTTCCTCGATGCTCTCGGCCTGCAACACGTCGACCTGTTCGGATTCTCGATCGGCGGCTACGTCGCACAAGAGCTCGCACTGATTCGACCACGCCTGGTCCGTCGCATCGTCCTGGCGGGTACCGCCCCCCAGGGCGGGGAGCGGATCCACGGCTTCAACGATGATGTCTTCGGGAACGCCGTCCCCGACGAACCGAGCGGCGACGACCTCCTCGCGCTCTTCTTCGAGCGCAGCGACACCAGCGTCGCCAAGGGTTGGGAGTTCGTACAGCGAATCTTCACCCGTGCCGACGACCGTGACGTCGTCACGACCCTGACGACACGTGACCGGCAACTCGATGCCCTCACTGCCTGGGGCGTCCCCGATTCCAGCAAGCTCAACCGGCTGGCCGGCATCACCCAGCCGGTGCTGGTCGCCAACGGCGACAACGATCGCATGGTCCCGACGAGCAACTCCTACCTGCTCGCCGACCGACTCCCC
>JANNNB010000032.1:0-1548 GCA_031398325.1 Actinomycetes bacterium | reverse complement strand
TGGATGATGGCGCTCGGCGCGCTCATCGCGCTCGCTGCCATGTGGTTGATCTACGTCGCCAGCAGAGGCGGGATGGGCGAAGGCGACGTCCGCCTTGCCCCCCTGCTCGGCATGTACCTCGGCTGGTTGAACCCGGGCATCGTGTTGCCCGGGCTGTTCTTCGGCTTCATCGCCGGCGCCGTCGTAGGCGTCGCCATGATGGCGGGCAACAAGGCGGGTCGCCGTACGGCGGTGCCGTTCGGACCTTTCCTGGCGCTCGGCACCGTAATGGCGATCTTCTACGGACAGCATTTCGTCGATCTCGTTCTTGCTCGCTGACCCGGGCGGGTCAGGCCGATTCCTTCATGCCGCCGAGCACGCCGTACATGGCCGTCACCAGAGCGATGGCCACAAAACCGACGACGACACCGACGAACACGATCATGATCGGCTCGAACATGGTCGTGAACTTCTTGATGCGGGATTCGAGCTCGCGATCGAAGTACATGCTGGCCGTCTCGAGCTGCTCGTCGAGCGTGCCGGTCTCTTCGCCGACCTTGAACATCTGGCGGGCAGCTCCCGGGAACAACTCGGTCTCGATCAGCGGACCGGAGAAGCCCCGCCCTTCGAGCATCTGCTCACGGGCAACCTCGAGACGCTCGCGGTAGACGATGTTGCTGCACGCGTCCGTTGTGGTCTTCAGACCATCTGGCAACGGCACGCCGGCCTTGACCATCGCCGACAGGATGCGGCAGAAGCGTTCGAGGATCGCATAGTCCACGATGCCCTTGATGATCGGGATCTTCAAGACCAGTCGTTGATTCCAGAGCTTGCCCGTCGGGTGCTTGAACATGAACATCAAGACAGCGCCCACGACCAGGAAGAAGATCGCCGAGATGAACCACAGGTCGGTGAAGAATCGGGAGAAGAACAGCATCATCCGGGTCGGCAGCGGTAGGTCGGCACCCAGCTCTTCGAACAAGGGCTTGAACTGCGGGAGCACGTAGCCGGCGAGCAGCAACACGGTCCCGAACGCCATCACCATGACGACCATCGGGTACGAGAGTGCCTGCACGACTTTGGCGCGGGTGTCGATCTCGCGCTCGAGGTACCCGGCGAGGCTGTCCAGCGACGTATCCAGCTGGCCGGTCAGTTCGGCGGCCTGCAGAATTCCGACGTAGTAGTCGGGGAAGACCTCGGGGTGCGCGGCTGCAGCAGCCGAGAACAGGCCGCCGTTTCGCAGATCGTCGACGAGGTTGCTCAGCGCTCGCCGCAGGGCGACGTCCTCGGTCTCGTCACCGATCACGACCAGCGCATCGGTGATCGGGATGCCGGCCTTGACGAACACGGCGAGCTGACGCGTGAAGTGCATCAGCTCTTTCTTCTTGACCTTCTCCTTGGTGAGCTCGAAGTCGAGCATCCCACGGCGTTCCTCGATCTTGGTCGGGAACAGGTTCTGTTCGACGAGGATCGCCCGCGCTGCGCCGATCGTGTCGGCCTTGGTGACCCCCGCGACGGCGGTGCCGGTCGTGTCGATCGCGTCGTAAGCGAATCTTGGCATCTCAGTAC
>JANNNB010000031.1:0-19754 GCA_031398325.1 Actinomycetes bacterium | reverse complement strand
GACGTGTCCTTGAACGGGTCGCCGACGGTGTCACCGACGACGGCCGCCTTGTGCGGATCGCCACCCTTGCCGCCATGGGCGCCGGCCTCGATGTACTTCTTGGCGTTGTCCCACGCGCCGCCCGAGTTGGCCATGAAGATGGCGAGCGCGAAGCCGGTGACGAGCGCGCCGGCGAGCAGACCGCCGAGCGCATCGACGTTGACGAACCCGACCATGAGCGGCACCACGATGGCGAGCGAGCCCGGCAGGATCATCTCGCGCAGTGAGGCCTCGGTCGAGATCTCGACACAGCGAGCCGAGTCCGGCACGACGCCGGGCAGCCCTTCGCGAAGGCCCGGGATCTCCCGGAACTGACGGCGGACTTCCTCGATCATCTTCTGTGCCGCACGACCGACGGCGTCGATCGTGAGGGCGGCGAACAGGAACGGCAGGCCGGCACCGATGAACAGCCCGATGAACACCTCGACCTGGCCGACGTTCAGGTTGAGTGCTGCGGTCGGGTCGGCGTCGATGATGGCGAACTCGAAGCTCTTGAACAGCGCCAGGGCGGTGAGGGCGGCCGAACCGACGGCGAAACCCTTGGCGATGGCGGCGGTGGTGTTGCCGAGCGAGTCGAGTGCGTCGGTGACCTCTCGCACGGACGGGTCGAGCCCGGCCATCTCGGCGATGCCGCCGGCGTTGTCGGAGATCGGGCCGTAGGCATCGACCGACACGACCACACCGGTCGTGGCGAGCATGCCGATGGCGGCGACGGCGATTCCGTACACGCCGCCGAAGTCGTCGCCGCCGGCGGCGAACGTCATCTGGCCACCCCAGTAGGCGACACCGACACCGATGAGGATCAGGACGACCGATGCCATCACCGAGATCATGCCGCTGCTGATGCCGGCGAGGATCGTGGTGGCCGGACCGGTCTCGGACT
The DNA here is from genome assembly GCA_031398325.1 of Actinomycetes bacterium. Taxonomy (GTDB): domain Bacteria; phylum Actinomycetota; class Acidimicrobiia; order Acidimicrobiales; family Ilumatobacteraceae; genus Sva-07. The sequence goes on along the minus strand of JANNNB010000031.1, from coordinate 18,832 downwards.
GGTTGGCGATCTTCTTGACCGGTCCGTACTGGTCGGATGTGAAGTACTCGGCGCACTTGCCGAGGCCCCAGCCGACGATGAGTCCGCCGATGACGGAGATGGCGAGGCCGATGGGCTGGTCAAACAGGTCGCTGTCGGAGAACATCCAGTAGGCAGCTCCGACGGCTCCGACGGCCGTGATGACCATCGCCACGTTCGTACCCATGTGGAGGGCTTTGCTGAGCGCATGGCTGTCGGTCGAGTCGCCGCCCTTGACGAAGAACGAACCGATGATCGACGCCACCATGCCGATGAAGGCGATCAGGAACGGGAACATGAGCAGGTTGATGACGCCGTCGTCGCCCGCCTGCTCGGCTCCGATCGCCAGCGCGAACGCGGCCAACGAGACCGGGGCGATGATCGCGCCTGCATACGACTCGAAGAGGTCGGCGCCCATGCCGGCGACGTCGCCGACGTTGTCGCCCACGTTGTCGGCGATCGTGGCGGGGTTGCGCGGGTCGTCTTCGGGGATCCCGGCTTCGACCTTGCCGACGAGGTCGGCGCCGACGTCGGCAGCCTTGGTGTAGATGCCGCCGCCGACACGCGAGAAGAGCGCGATCGACGAGGCGCCCAGGCCGTAGGCGGTGAAGATCTCGAACGCCTCGTCGACCTCGAGCATTTGGATGAACACGATGTAGGTGACGGCCAAGCCGAGCAGCGCGAAGCCAGCCACCGTGAAGCCCATCACCGCCCCGCCCCGGAACGCGACCGGCAGTGCCTTGCCCGGACCTGACTTGGCAGCTTCCGCGGTGCGGGCGTTGGCGATGGTCGCCACCGACATGCCGACGTAGCCGGCGCCGGCCGACAGCACCGCGCCGAGCAAGTACGTGATCGAGGCCAGTGGGTTGATCACCACGGCCAGGAGGACCATCATCGCGACAACGAAGACGGCGACCCAGGTGTACTCCTTCTTGAGGAACGCTTTGGCGCCGTTCTGGATCTCGGTCATCAGATAGACCATCCGCTCGTCGCCGGGCGACTCCTTCTCGACGAGTCGATAGAAGTAGTACGCGAGCAACAGTGCGGCGATGGCTGATGCTGCAGCCAGATAGGTAATGACGTCCACGGGGTCCTGTCTCCTGGGCGAAATCGATGGGGTCCCGGATCGGGACGGGCCCATGATGGTCCGTGGGCCGTGGCGATCCCAATCGGGCATAGTGGAGATCTCAGATCGCGATGAGCCGATTGGGTCCACGAACGAGGGCGCGAGATATCTTCAGTCCATGGCACAGACGTTGAGCCGAGGCCCGGTATCGGGCACGGCGAACACGCCGCGCAAGCGGCGACCATTCCTGCTCGACTTCTACGCCACCGCCGTCGGCAAGAAGTACGTGATGGCGGTCACCGGCATCATCGGAATCCTGTTCGTCGTCGGCCACATGGTCGGCAACCTGAAGGTGTACCTCGGCGTGATCGTCGAGGGCGACGAGCGGGCCTACGACATCGACATCTACGGCGAGTTCCTCCGTGACCTCCTCGTGCCGATCCTGCCCCGCACCTACTTCCTCTGGGGCTTTCGTCTGCTCCTGATCGGCGCCCTGATCCTGCACGTCCACGCGGCGTACTCGCTGACGGTGCTCAACCGCAAGGCGCGCCCGGTGAAGTACCAGACGGCGCGTGACTATCAGGTGGCCAGCTTCGCCAGCCGCACGATGCGCTGGACCGGAATCATCGTGCTGCTGTTCCTGTTCTGGCACCTCGCCGATCTCACATGGGGATGGGTGAACCCCGACTACGTTCGTGGCGCGGTGTACCGCAACCTCGACGCGTCGCTGTCTCGCCTACCGGTGGCGATCCTCTACATCGTCGCCAACATCGCGCTCGGCATCCACCTGTTCCACGGCACATGGTCGCTGTTCCAGTCGCTCGGCCTGAGCAATCCCAAGTTCAACTCGTGGCGTCAGGGCCTTGCTGCCGGGCTCGCCACGATCGTCGTCGTCGGCAACGTCTCGATCCCGATCGCCGTCCAGGCCGGGCTCATCGAGTTCGATCCGGAGGCCATCACCTGTTGTGTCGAGGAGGAAGGGTCATGAGTTTCACACTCGATTCGAAGATTCCCGAAGGGCCGATGGAGGACAAGTGGTCGAACTTCATCGCCCACGAAAAGCTCGTCAACCCGGCCAACAAGCGCAAGTTCAAGGTCATCGTCGTCGGCACCGGCCTGGCCGGCGCATCGGCGGCCGCCACGTTGGCCGAGCTCGGCTACCAGGTCGAAGCGTTCACGTTCCACGATTCGCCCCGCCGGGCCCACTCGATCGCCGCGCAGGGCGGCATCAACGCCGCCAAGAACTACCAGGGCGACGGCGACAGCATCTACCGGCTGTTCTACGACACGATCAAGGGTGGCGACTTCCGCGCCCGTGAGGCCAACGTCTACCGCCTCGCCCAGGTGTCGGTCGACATCATCGACCAGATGGTTGCCCAGGGCGTGCCGTTCGCCCGCGAGTACGGCGGCCTGCTCGACAACCGCAGCTTCGGTGGCGCTCAGGTCAGCCGCACGTTCTACGCCCGGGGACAGACCGGCCAGCAGCTGCTGATCGGCGCCTACCAGCAGCTCGCCCGCCAGATCGGTCTCGGCAACGTCAAGCTCTGGAACCGCATGGAGATGGTCGACGTCGTGAACATCGACGGCCGCTGCGCCGGCATCGTCACCCGCGACCTCATGACCGGTGAGTTCAGCTCGCACTCGGCCCACGCCGTCGTGCTCGCCACCGGCGGGTACGGCAACGTGTTCTACCTCTCGACCAACGCCATGAACTGCAACGTCACCGCCGCCTGGCGGGCACACCGTCGTGGCGCGGCGTTCGCCAACCCGTGCTACACCCAGATCCACCCCACCTGCATCCCGCAGTCCGACGACTTCCAGTCGAAGCTCACCCTCATGTCGGAGTCGTTGCGCAACGACGGACGCATCTGGGTCCCGAAGAGTCCCGACGAGACCCGCAACGCAGCCGACATCCCCGAAGGCGACCGCGACTACTACCTCGAGCGGATCTACCCGAGTTTCGGCAACCTGGCGCCGCGCGACGTGTCCTCGCGAGCCGCCAAGCGCATGGTCGACGCCGGCCTCGGTGTCGGGCCGCTGAAGAACGGTGTGTACCTCGACTTCTCCGAGGCGATGAACCGGCTCGGCAAGGACGTCATCGAGGAGCGCTACGGCAACCTGTTCGAGATGTATCAGCGCATCACGGGCGAGAGCCCCTACGACATGCCGATGCGCATCTACCCGGCCAGCCACTACACGATGGGTGGGCTGTGGGTCGATTACGAGTTGATGACCACCATCCCCGGTCTGTACTGCGCCGGCGAGGCCAACTTCTCCGACCACGGTGCCAACCGTCTCGGGGCGTCCGCCTTGATGCAGGGACTGTCCGACGGCTACTTCGTGCTGCCGAACACCATCTCGAACTACCTCGCTCCGTTGCTCAACAAGCCGATCCCCGACACCACGCACGAGGCGTTCGCAGCAGTCGAGACCGAGGCCCGCGACCGCTTCAAGGCGTACATGTCGATCGGTGGCACCCGCGGTCCCGACCACTTCCATCGCGAACTCGGCAAGATCATCTGGGACTACTGCGGCATGGACCGCACGGCCAACGGCCTCGAGAAGGCGCTGTCGGAGATCCCGGCGCTGCACGAGGAGTTCAAGAAGGACCTCAAGGTCACCGGCACCGACACGAACGTCAACCAGACGCTCGAGAAGGCGGGCCGCGTCGACGACTTCTTCGAGCTCGGCATGTTGATGTGTCGTGACGCCCTCAACCGCGAGGAGAGCTGCGGCGGTCATTTCCGCTCGGAGCACCAGACCGACGAGAACGAGGCCCTGCGCAACGACGACGACTTCGCCTACGTCAGCGCCTGGGAGTGGACCGGTGACCCATTGGCGCCGGTCGAACACAAGGAACAACTGGAGTACGAGGTCGTTCAACTCGCGACGAGGAGCTACAAGTGACCGCGCTCACCAATCTGACCCTGAAGATCTGGCGCCAGGACGGCCCCGACGAGCAGGGCCGCTTCGAATCGCACCAGATCCCCGAGATCAGCGACGAGGCGTCGTTCCTCGAACTGCTCGACATCCTCAACGAGCGCCTCAGCGAAGAGGGCAAGGACGCCATCGTCTTCGACCACGACTGCCGTGAAGGCATCTGTGGAACGTGCTCGCTCATGATCGACGGCCAGGCTCACGGACCCCAGCGCGGTACGGCAACGTGCCAGCTGCACATGCGGGTGTTCAGCAGTGGCGACGAGATCATCGTCGAGCCGTGGCGCGCCGCAGCCTTCCCGATCATCAAGGACCTGATGGTCGACCGGGCCGCGTTCGATCGCATCGTCGAGGTCGGCGGGTTCATCACCGCTCCCACCGGCGGCGCCCCCGACGCCAACCTGATACCGATCCCCAAGCCCGTGGCCGACGCGTCGATGGACGCCGCCGAGTGCATCGGGTGCGGCGCGTGCGTCGCGGCGTGCCCGAACGGTGCGGCCAACCTGTTCACGGCCGCCAAGTTGGTACACCTCCACGTGCTGCCGCAGGGGCAGGCCGAGCGCTTCAAGCGCACCGAGGCAATGGTCGAGAAGATGGACGAGTACTTCGGTTCGTGCACGAACCACGGCGAGTGTGAGGCCGCGTGCCCGAAGGAGATCTCGATCGACACGATCGCAACCATGAACACCGACTACCTGAAGTCGAAGTTCAAGAACCGCAAGTCCCTCTCCCGCATCTGACCCTCCCGCATCTGACCCTCCCGCATCTGGCCGTCAGACGGGTGGGACGGTGACGGCGGTCGTGTAGCGGTTGACCGCCCGGTGTGGGTGCGCGGCCATGTCGAGCTCGATCGCGAGTTCGCCGAGCGTGTCGGGGACCACGAGGTCGATCTGGCCGACCTTCACCACGTCGTCGGCGGGGATCGGGCCGCCGAAGCGCCACCGCCGCTCGCCGCCGGCCCAACTCGCGATGGCGTCGACGACGGCGAAGTCGATCGGCGTGCGCAGGTCACTCACGAGGTGCACGTCGAGCCTGAGACGGTCGCCCGGGTTCACCCAATCGGGCGGCTGCGCGGCGACGACGAGGATGGGCGCACAAGCAGCCCGCACGATCTCGTACGCGTCCTTCGGGACCCGCTCGTGATCGAGCACGCTCGACGAGACGAGCGGTGAGGGGTCGGCCAGGCTGGAGAAGCAGAAGCCACCGGTCGGGCGGTACTTGAGCGTTCGCAGCGTCTCGATCTGCACCTTGAGCACATGCGACTGGTAGTACTGCGTCGTGTGGCGCCACTCGGCGAACGTGGCGAACGAACTCGGCGGGAAGAGCCGTTCGAACGTCTCGGCGTCGTAGCCGTTGGCGTCCGCGATGCGCTCCCAGTCGAGATCGGACCACTCACCGTTCAGCTCGACCCGATCCGCGATCGCATCGTCGAGGAAGGAATGCGTCGACGGAACGGAGTCGGCACCGAACTCGCTGACGAAGCGCACCATGCTGGGCAGGCGGCTGGCGAAACCCGCGAGATCGTCGGCCTCGCCGTACTTCCACCCGAAGGAGAGGTGGCTGTCGGTGCCGTCCAGTTGGGGCAGGTGTGGCACGACGCCCGAGTGGGCGACGGTGGTGCGGGTCGGGTCGTGACGCTCGAACGATCGCTTCACCCACCGGTCGAGCACCGACTTGTTCCACGTCGGCAGCTGTTGAGCGGCGAAGGAACGAAGGCGTGACCGTGACGCCGGGGGTTCTCCGTCGGTGCGGCGTCGCACGCGTACTGACGAGAGGGTGGGGTCGTCGTGGGCAGACCACGATGCGATCGACGGATGATGTCCGAGGGCATCGACGAGGGCGCGAGCCTGCTGCACGGCTTGACCACGGACCGAGCGGGCGTACCGCCACTGGAGCGGGAAGTCCTGCAGCAACAGGATGCCGAGCTCGTCGGCCGCCGCGTAGGTGTGCCGGTGGGCGACGTGGCCGTGGACGCGCAACGCGTCGAGGCCGAGGTCGACAGCCGACTCGATGTCGTCGCGCATGGCCTCCGGCCTCGCGCCAGCGAAGTCGCTGCTCGTCGGCAGCAGATTGGCGCCCTTCAGGAACAGCCGCTCACCGTTGACCGAGCAGACCCAGTCGTCCCAACTCACCTGCCGGAGCCCGGTCCGTCGTTGGCGGCGGTCGCTCAACTCGTCGTCGACCAGCACCTCGACGGTCACCATGGCGAGGGGCTGGTCGCCGAGGGAGCGCGGCCACCACAGGGCCGGATCGGTGAGATCGATGCTCCATTCGAGGTCGTTCTGACCGCTCGCGATGACGTGGTTCGTCTCCGCATGCGGGCTGCCGTCGATCAGCGTGCGGATCACGACCGGGCGCTGGATGTCGCTGTCGAGTCTGGCCGTGAGTCGCAGGTGAGCGCGACGGGCGTCGGCGTCGCGACACAGGACGCGCAGTCGGTCGACGCGTACCGGTCCGGTGTCGTACAGCCGCACCGGGCGCCACAGCCCGCCCGGGTTGTAGGAGCGGTCGAACCACTCCGATTGCTGAAATACACCGGTGATGTTGCGGCGCGACCGGGGGTCGTGTTGCGGGCTGCAGGTGACCTCCACCGCGAGAACGTGCTCCTCGTCGAAGCGGCTCAGGTCGGTGATGTCGAAGGAGTGGGGGAAGAAGTACCCCTCCGGATCGCCGAGGTACGCACCGTCGAGCCAGACATCGCCCTGATAGAAGATCCCGTCGAGGGTGACCCATCGCCGTCTCCCATCCGACGGTGTCGGGGCCGTGAATCTGGTGCGGTACATGATCGGTCCGTCGCTCGTGGCGAACTTCGGCGTGTTCTGCCAGTGCCCGGGCACCGAGACCTGCGTCCAGTCCTCGTCGTCGCGAGCATCGAGCCCGATTCCGTTGCGGCGAATCTCGTCGTCGGCCTCGGCGGCGACCCACGGGCCAGGCAGCTCCATTGCGCCCGAGCCTATGCCCTCGGGTTTGTCGCGGTAGTTTCGACCCATGTCCGACACCGCCGGCCCCCCGTCCGCAGCAACGATCGGCGAACTCCGTGCCTCCGGCTGGATTTCGCGTCCGGTCAAGCAAGAGGTCCGTGAGCACGCCATCGCCAAGGTCGCCGCAGGCGAGCCGTTGTTCGCAGGCGTGTCCGGGTACGAGAACACGGTCATGCCGCAACTCGAGAACGCGCTGCTGGCCGGTCACGACGTGATCTTCCTCGGCGAGCGCGGCCAGGCCAAGACCCGCATGATCCGTTCGCTGACCGGGCTGCTCGACGAGTGGATGCCGATCGTCGCAGGCAGCGAGATCAACGACGACCCGTACAACCCGGTCTCCAAGCACGCCCGTGACCTCGTCACGGCACTGGGCGACGACGCTCCGATCAGCTGGGTGCACCGCAGTGAGCGGTACGGGGAGAAGCTGGCCACGCCGGACACGTCGATCGCCGACCTGATCGGCGAGGTCGACCCGATCAAGGTCGCGGAGGGTCGATACCTGTCCGACGAGCTGACGCTTCACTACGGCCTCGTGCCGCGTACGAACCGCGGCATCTTCGCCATCAACGAGTTGCCCGACCTCGCGGAGCGGATCCAGGTGGGCATGCTCAACGTCCTCGAAGAGCGCGACGTCCAGATTCGTGGCTACAAGATCCGCCTTCCGCTCGACGTGATGCTCATGGCGTCGGCCAACCCCGAGGACTACACGAACCGCGGTCGGATCATCACCCCGCTCAAGGATCGCTTCGGCAGCCAGATCCGAACGCACTACCCCCTCGAGGTGCAGACCGAGGTCGACATCATGCGCCAGGAGGCCGTGGCGCTCGACATCGTGACGGCGGCCGGCCCGGTCAAGGTGATCGTGCCCGACTACCTCACCAAGGTCGTGGCCACGTTCAGCCACCTCGCTCGCGCGAGCAACCAGGTCAATCAGCGAAGCGGCGTCAGCGTCCGTCTCAGCGTCAGCAACTACGAGGCGCTCGCGGCGAACGCGCTGCGACGTGGGCTGCGGTCGGGGGAGCGGACCATCGTCGCCCGGGTCGACGACCTCGATGCGTTGGCCGCGAGCTCGATGGGCAAGATCGAGATCGAGTCGCTCGACGAGGGACGCGACGGGGCGATCATGGAGCACCTGATCAAGGGCGCCGTGCTCACCGTCTTCAAGGAGGTCGTGCCGCCGGAGCACACCCGTGCTGTTGTCGACGCGTTCGAGGAGGGTGCCGTCGCGCACACCGGCGAAGGCGTCACCAGCGAGGAACTCGCCCGACTGGTCGAGGACGTCGAGGCACTCCGTGCACCGGTCGCTGCGCTCACCGGTGGCGACGAGTCACCCGCTGCCGTCGGTGCTGCGATCGAGTTCGTCCTCGAGGGCCTCCACCTGAGCAAGCGTCTCAACAAGGATTCGAGCGGCGCCAGCGCCACGTACCGCGGCCGCACCTGACACGTCGGGTCAGATGAACGGGGTGCGGGTCCAGAGGTCGCCGGCGTCGACGCTGGCCGAAACCGGATGTCCGGTCAGCTCGACGACGTCGATCGGGCCCGGAAATCCGCGGAGCTCGATCTCGCCGTAGGGGCGGGCCTGCACACCTTCGGGCAGGCGCTCGATGTGCATGGTCGGCATCAGCACCTCGACCCCGCGAGCGTAGTCACACAGCCGTGCGGCCATGTTGACGGCCGAGCCGATGTAATCGTCGCCTTCGAAGAGCAGGGCATGTCCGGTCGCGATGCCGGCACGCACCGTCAACGGGGCACACACGTCGGCGGCTCGCTGTTCGAGGTCGAGCACGAACGTCAACGCATCGGGCTGCTGGACCGAGACGACCATGCACCCGTCACCCAGCCATTTGGCGATGCGCACCCCTCGTTCCGACGCCGTGTCGCGCACGATGGCGCGGAAGGTACTCAGGAGTCGGCCGGCGGCGTCGTCACCGAAGGCGGCGGTGTAGTTCGTGAAGCCGGAGAGATCGACGAACACGAACGTGCGGGGGACACGCATAGACGCATGTTATTCGGCCCGGAGGGTCGAAGTCTTGATCGTTGCACTACCTTTGTCACATGAACGTTCCCCGCACTGGATCGTCGCGGTTCACCTATTCGCGGTGGGACGGGACCCAGACGGGGTTCGAATTCGATGCCGACGCGGCGTTCGACGACCTCACCGACGAGCTGCTCTACCACGGCGACGTGAACGCTGCACTGCGTCGGATGATGCAGGATGGACTGCGAGACCGCAACGGCGAACAGCTGCAGGGGTTGCGTGAGCTGCTCGACAAGCTCCGCCAGGAGCGCCAGTCGCGACTCGACCAGCACGACCTCGGAGGCGTCTACGACGAGATCAAGGCCGAACTCGACGACATCGTCGACGAGGAACGCCATGCGATCGACAATGCTCGGCGCGACGCACAGAACTCGGGGGACGAACGTCGCGCCCAGAACGCTCAGGCGGCGGCCGAGGAACGCAACATGCGTCTCGACCTGTTGCCCGACGACCTCGCCGGCAAGGTCCGCGAGCTCGACGCGTACAACTTCGAGTCGGCCGAGGCCAAGCAGCGGTTCGATCAGCTGATGGACAAGCTGCGCGATCAACTGATGCAGCAGATGGTCGACCAGATGAGTGGCGCCATGCAGAACATGACGCCCGGAGACATGGCCCGCATGAAGGACATGATGGCGGCGCTGAACGAGATGCTGGAGAAGCATCAGCGCGGTGACGACCCGGGCTTCGAGGAGTTCATGGAGAAGTTCGGCGATTTCTTCCCGGAGAATCCGCAGAACGTCGACGAGTTGCTCGAGCAGATGGCCCGGCGGATGGCGGCCATGCAGGCGATGATGAACTCGATGTCGCCGGAGCAGCGGGCGCAGCTCCAGCAACTGTCGGACCAGCTGCTCGAGGACATGGACCTGCAGTGGCAGATGCAGCAGCTCTCCGGGAATCTCCAGCAGATGTTCCCGCAGATGAACTGGAACCAGAGCTACGACTTCGACGGCCAGGACCCGATGGGCTTCGGCCAGGCCATGCAGGCGATGCAGGATCTCGGCGACCTCGACCAGTTGGAGAACCTGCTGCGCAACGCCTCGAGCCCGGGTGCGCTCGCCGAAGCCGACATGGACCGCGTCCGCGACCTCATGGGTGACGACGCCGCGAAGTCACTCGAACGTCTCGCCGAGCTCACCAAGATGCTGGAAGAGGCCGGCCTGATCGAGCAGAAGGAGGGCCGGCTCGAGCTGACCCCGAAGGGGTTGCGGCGGATCGGCTCGAACGCCCTGCGCGATCTGTTCTCGAAGTTGGCCAAGGACAAGATCGGCCAGCACGAGACCAGCCAGATGGGTCAGGGCCACGAGCGCACCTACGACACGAAGGCCTACGAGTACGGCGACCCGTTCCAGCTCGACCTGAACCGCACCATCCGCAATGCGCTGCGCCGATCCGGTGGTGGCACCCCGGTGCAGCTCGAACCGGACGATTTCGAGATCGAGCGCACGGAGCACCACACCCGGTCCTCGACGGTGTTGATGCTCGATCTGTCGTTGTCGATGCCGATGCGCGACAACTTCCTGCCGGCCAAGAAGGTCGCCATGGCGTTGCACAGCCTGATCACGTCGCAGTTCCCCCGTGACTACATGGGCATCGTCGGGTTCTCCGAGACCGCTCGCGTGCTCACGGCCGCACAACTGCCCGAGGTGTCATGGGACTTCGTGTACGGCACGAACATGCACCACGGGTTCATGCTTGCCCGCCAACTGCTGGCCCGCGAATCCGGCACGAAGCAGATCATCATGATCACCGACGGTGAACCAACGGCCCACATCACGGCCGACGGGTATCCGTTCTTCAACTATCCGCCGGTTCGCGAGACGGTCGAGGCCACGCTCCGTGAGGTCGTGCGTTGCACGAAGGAGCAGATCCGGATCAACACCTTCGGCCTCGGGGCCGACGGTTCCCTGCGCGCGTTCATCGAGCAGATGACGAAAATCAATCGTGGACGGGCGTTCTTCACCACGCCGGAGAACCTCGGTGACTATGTGCTGGTCGACTTCATGGAGGGCAAGCGGGCCCTCGCCCGCAGCGCACGCCGCGCCGGCTGACGTCGCCGGTCAAACGCCCCTCGCGCGCTCCGCGCGATTGTCGAAAATGCACCTCTTGCGAAAGACCATGTGCTATGGCAGAATGACGTCATTGTAATTACGGCGCTGTCGGCCACCGAACCTGGTGACCGTCGCACGGTGATTACCCGACAAAGACGAAGCCGGGCCTGGCAGGAGGTCCTCCATCATGCAGTTCATCACCACCTCGAGTATCACGGTCAGCGCAGTGCCGGTCGAACCCGATCCCGATTGGCACGATCACGCCAACTGCCTCGGCGTCGACCCCGATCTGTTCTTCCCTGAACGTGGCGCATCCACCCGCGAAGCCAAGGAAGTGTGTCGCGGCTGCGAAGTGCGCCACGACTGTCTCGAATTCGCCCTCCAGAACGGGGAGAAGTTCGGAATCTGGGGCGGGCTGTCGGAGCGTGAGAGACGGCGCATTCGGCGCCAGCGTGCGCAGGTCGCGCGCAGCACCATCGGTGCCTGAATCCGCGCGGACGACCGCCCGCGGCCACAGGTCGCTCGCGATGGGATAGCGTGACAGCATGTTCGGATCCAGCGAGATGGTCATCGTCCTCGTCATCGTTCTGGTGCTCTTCGGAGGCTCGCAGTTGCCGAAGCTCGCCAAGAACCTCGGCAAGGCGCAGAAGGAATTCAAGGACGGCATCGGCGAAGCCGACGGCGCCAAGTCGCAGGCCGAGGCGTCTGCCACGCAGGTCGCTGCTGCGACCCCGCCGCCCCCCGTGGTCAACTCCGACCCGCCGCCGCCCGCCTGATCAGCTGATCGCCGCGAGGTGCACCGCGTCGTCTCGACGGCGCTTCAGGATGCGGCGGCGTTCACGTTCGCTGCACCCGCCCCAAACGCCGTGCTCGATGCGCTCGTCAAGTGCGTACTCGAGGCAGCGAGACAACACCGGACAGTCCTTGCAGATCTTGCGTGCCCGATCGACGCCCACACCGTCGCTCGGGAAGAACGCCGCCGGCGGATAGAGCCGGCAATTGCCCTCGGCCATCCACGCCGTGAGGGAGTCAGGATCGGGCTCGACGATGCAGAGCTCGATCGGCCGCCCGTACTCGTTGGTTCCGGTCACGTGCGTGCCGGTCTCGTTCCTGCCGTCCTGGCCCGCGGCGGGGCCCGCCGGAGAGGTGGGTGTACTGCGTGAACGGTTCGATCGTTTGATCATGGGGGTCCTCCTGCATCAACTGTCGGGTGTCTGACGCTTCGTCTGGCCTTCTGGTTCCCGCTTTTCGAGATTCGACACACGTGTAGTTCGTTGTCGTCGTGATATTGACGCTGGATTGTAACGGTTTCGTAAGATTGAGTCCAGCCTTTGCGTCCAACGGTCGCGACGAAGCAGCCGGTAGAGTCCCCGCCATGACCGACGTCGCCGAGTCGCAGCCCCCGAGAGCGCACGCTCGAATCGTCTACCACGGCCCGGTGGCGCCCCATTGGGAGGTCTACGGCGACTGGGGAGAGCGCCAACTTCTCGACGAGTTCCGCGCTCGGGTGCTCGCCCGCCTCGTGCTGCTGCCTCGTGACGACCCGCAGTTCCGCAGGAACAAGGAGCGCATCGTCCGCGACGCCGAACGCGAACTGATCACGATCGAGTGGGACCTCGGTCGTCCCGACGACGAGTTCTGACCAGCGGCTGCGACCAGTCGGGCGATCGAGGATGGCCGACGAGCGGTTCCTGAGCCGAGAGCTGAGCTGGGTCGCGTTCAACGAGCGTGTCCTGCAGCTCGCCACCGAGCCCGGCATCCCGCTGCTGGAGCGGGCCAAGTTCTGCGCCATCACGTCGACGAACCTCGATGAGTTCTTCCAGGTCCGAGTCGCCGCACTGAAGGACCAGATCGTCGCCGGCATCGATCGGATGTCGATCGACGGGCGCACGCCGATGCAGCAGCTGACTGCGATCGGTGAACTCATTCCCGGACTCGTCGAGCGCCTCGACCACGCCTTTCTCGATGAACTCGTGCCTGCGCTGCGGAGCGAAGGCATCGACATCGTGTCGTACGCCGGCACCACCGAGCCCGAGCGGGCGTTGCTCGACCAGTTCTTCGACGAGCGTGTGTTCCCCGTCCTCACACCACTGGCGGTCGACCCCGGCCATCCGTTCCCGTACATCTCCGACCTCGCACTCTCGCTGGCCGTCACCGTCGCCGACCCCGAAACTGGCGATCGCCGCTTCGCACGGCTCAAGGTCCCCAACGTCTTTCCGCGCCTCGTGCGCGTCGCGCCGGGCCGATTCCTGCCCGTCGAGCAACTGATCGCGGCGCGTCTCGATCGGCTCTTCGTCGGGATGGTCATCGAGGAATGGGCGCCGTTCCGGGTGAGCCGAAACGCCGACCTCACGCTCGAGGAGGAAGAGGCCGACGACCTGCTCGAAGCGGTCGAGATGGAGCTTCGTCGGCGACGGTTCAAGCGGGCGGTGCGTCTCGAAGTCGCGTATGACGTGAGCGACGATCTGCTCGGCCTGCTCGTCCGCGAACTCGAGCTCACTCCGGAAGACGTCACGTTCCACCGTTCACCGATCGACCTCAGTTTTCTCTGGGAGCTCCTCGATCTCGAACGCGCCGACCTCAAGGACGAGCCCTGGCCTCCCGTCATCCCGGGGCGCATCGCCGCTGCGGAGATGACGAACCGGCCGATCTTCGATGTCGTGCGACATCGGGCCCTGCTGGTGCACCATCCCTACGAGAGCTTCGGCGCGAGCGTCGAGGCGTTCATCTCGCAGGCGGCCGACGACCTGCGCGTCCAGTCGATCAAGATGACGCTGTACCGCGCCGGGGGCGACAGCGCCATCATCCGGAGCCTGATCCGGGCTGCAGAGCGCGGCGTGCAGGTCGCCGTGCTTGTCGAGCTCAAGGCCCGTTTCGACGAGGCGACCAACGTGCAGTGGGCACGCCACCTCGAGCGCGCCGGGGTCCACGTCGTGTACGGGATGGTCGGCCTGAAGACCCACTCGAAGGTGGTGCTGATCGTGCGTGACGACGGCGATCGCCTGCGCCGCTACTGCCACATCGGCACCGGGAATTACAACTCCAAGACGGCGCGCATCTACGAGGACCTCGGCGTCCTCACCTGCGACGATTCGATCGGCGCCGACGCCGCACAGCTGTTCAACCATCTCACCGGCTACAGCCGGACCGATCAGTACCAGGCGCTGTTGGTCGCGCCGCGCGATCTGCGACGGCAACTGTTGGACCTGATCGAACACGAGGCGTCGTTCGGTCCCGACGGCCAGATCACGTTGAAGTGCAACGGCGTCGCGGACGAGGAGATCATCGATGCGCTCTACGCAGCCAGCGAGGCGGGCACGAGGGTCGACCTGCTCGTGCGCGGCGTGTGTTGTCTGCGCGCCGGGGTCGCCGGGCTGTCCGAGAACATTCGCGTTCGCAGCGTGCTCGGCCGGTACCTCGAGCACAGCCGCATCTACCGGTTCTCACACGGCAACGTCTTCGACGGTCAGCGTGTGCCCGGGGCACAGGCCGATGCCATGCACCTCATCGGCTCCGCCGACCTCATGCCGCGCAACCTGATCCGCCGGGTCGAGGTGTTGGTGCCCATCCAGCACCTCCGACACACGGCGTGGCTCGACCAGGCCCTCGCCTTCGGCCTCGCCGACGACGTCGTGGCGTGGGAACTGCAGTCCGACGACAGCTGGGAACGGATCGGGCCGCTCGACGCGTTCGAACCGCACCCTCAGGAGCGGATGTACCGCTGGACCGTCGAACAACAGCTCGCCGGCCGTGTCTGACACCGATCCCGGGGTCTGAACCCACAGTTTGCCGTGCGTACCGCGACTGTTCACCTCTCGTTCATGTCGATCCGGGGAGCGGTTCACCTTGCTTCCCTACGGTGCCGCGTGTCGAACGGAACCACTCCGCGCGGCATCCGTGAACAACTCGAACGAACTCTTGAAGGAGTCCAACGCGTGAACACTTCCAAGCGCCGAATTTTCGCCGGCGTCATCGCCCTCAGCCTCGTCGCCGCTGCCTGCGGCAGCGACGAGGACAGCTCCGAGGACACCACCGCCGAGACCGAAGGCACCACGGCCGAGACCGAGGACACCATGGCCGAGACTGAGGAGACCATGGCCGAGACCGAGGACACGATGGCCGAGACCGACGGCACCATGGCCGAAGGCGGCACGGTGTCCGGTTCGATCGCTGTCTCCGGCTCATCGACCGTCGAGCCCATCTCCGCCGCGGTCGGTGCCGCATTCTCCGACATGAACCCTGATCTCGCGATCACCGTCGACGGGCCGGGTACGGGCGATGGCTTCGCCCAGTTCTGCGCCGGCGAGACGGACATCTCCGACGCGTCCCGTCCGATCAGCGAAGAGGAAATCGCCACCTGCGAAGCCGCCGGCATCGAGTTCGTCGAACTCAAGGTCGCAATCGACGGACTGTCGGTCATCACTTCGGCGCAGAACGACGCCGTCGAGTGCCTCAGCTTCGTCGATCTCTACGCCCTGCTCGGGCCGGATGCGACCGGCATCAACAACTGGGCCGATGCGTCGGCGTCCGCTGACGAGATCGCCGCCACGGTCACCGACCTCGGCGCCCCCAACACTCCGTACCCGGACGCAGACCTCACCGTCACGGCCCCCGGCGAAGAGTCCGGTACGTTCGACAGCTTCGTCGAGATCGTGATCGAATCTGTCGGCGAAGAACTGGGCGTTGAAGACGCCAACGTTCGCCCCGACTACACCGCCAGCCCCAATGACAACGTGATCATCGAAGGCATCTCGGCCAACCCGACATCACTCGGTTGGGTCGGCTTCGCCTTCGTCGAGGAGAACCTCGACGTCATCAAGCCCCTCCAGGTCGATGGCGGTGCCGGTTGCATCGAACCCACGCCCGAGAGCATCGCCAGCGGTGAGTATCCGATCGCTCGTGACCTCTTCATCTACGTGAGCGTTCCTGCGCTGGCGGAGAACCCTGCGCTCGCCCCGTTCGTCGACTTCTACATCAACGACGGCATTGCGACCCTGGTCGGTGCTGACGAAGGGCAGGTTCCCTACGTGTCGCTGAGCGATGAGGAAGTCGCCGCCCAGATTGCCGTCTGGGAAGCACAGGAGACCGGCACCCGCGAGGGCTGACCAACTCCGTTCACCTGTCTCGACGGGCGGCCGGGGTCCCCCCTCCCGGCCGCCCGTCTAGCATCATCGTCATGCTGGAGAGCACTCCATGGCAGTAAAGACTGCACCCACCACGATCCCTCCCACCACGCTCGTTCTCCGCACCAACGCCGGTCGCCGCCGAAGCGATTCTGGTGCACGCTGGGTGTTCCGGCTCGCGGCATTGTCGACCTTCCTCATCACCCTGCTGATCATCGGGATCCTGGTGGTCGACGCTGCGGACTTCCTCCGCAAGCTGGCCGACACCGACGACGGTCTCGGCTCGCTGTTCGACATCGGCTGGTTCCCCCGTCGCGGCATCTTCGACATCGGTACCCTCGTCGTCGGCACGTTCATCGTGACGGGCATTGCGATGGTTATCGCGGTGCCGCTCGGGCTCGGAGCGGCGATCTACCTCGCCGAGTACGCACGACCGAAGATCCGCAGCATCTGCAAGCCGATCATCGAAGTGCTCGCCGGCATCCCGAGCGTCGTGATCGGGTACTTCGCCATCGCGTTCATCAACCCCAACATCGTGGTGAACCTGTTCAGCGGGGCCAACCGTGCCTTCACGCTCCTCGCCGCCGGCATCGGTGTCGGCATCCTCACCATCCCGATCATCGCGTCGGTCGCAGAGGACTCGCTGCGGGCGGTTCCGATGGCGTTGCGTGAGGCCTCCTACGGCCTCGGCGCCCAGCGCCATCAGACGAGCTTCCGGGTCGTCGTCCCGGCCGGCATCTCGGGCATCGTGGCCGCCTTCATCCTCGGCATGTCGCGTGCGATCGGCGAAACCATGGTGGTGGCCATCGCGGCCGGTGCCGTCGGCGGTGGCCTGTTTCGGCTCACCCCGCTCGAACCAGGGCAGACGATGACCGCAGCCATGGCGGCGCTCGGCTTCGGCAGCGACCAGGTGGCCGGCGACGACCTCGCCTTCCAGAGTCTCTACTTCGTCGGTCTGTTGCTCTTCTTCATGACGTTCCTGCTCAACTTCGCCAGCGATCGTCTGGTCGCCCGCGTGCGAGAGGTCTACTGACATGGCGATGAGTACGCCCGCAAGCGTCGGCGGTGGTGCGGCCCGCAACATCACGGAGGGACTCACCAACCGCTCGACGAACGTTCGTGCCAAGATCATCGAGGCGGTATTGGTGCTCTGCCTGCTGCTCTCGATGTTGATCCTGCTCGTGTTGATCGTCGACCTGATCCGGCGCAGTTGGTCGGTCTGGACCGAACGGCCGGTCGACTTCCTCACCGCCGGGCTGAACTCGCAGAACGCTGCGGTCGCCGGTGTGTGGCAGGGGATCAAGGGCACCCTGATCCTGATGCTCATCGTCGCCGTGGTGTCGTTCCCTCTCGGGATCGCCTGTGCCGTGTACCTGGAGGAGTACTCCTCGAAGTCGCGGTTCGCGAAGTGGACCAGGATCAACGTGCGCAACCTCGCCGGTGTTCCGTCGATCGTGTACGGCCTGCTCGGTCTGGCCATCTTCGTCAAAGCGTTGGACGGGGTCACCAGCGGCAAGACCGTGTTCGCCGGTGGGCTCACCCTCGCGGCACTTGTTCTGCCCATCGTGATCATCACGGCATCAGAGGCGCTGCGGGCCGTGCCGCGCAGCATTCGCGAGGGTGCCCTCGGTGTCGGAGCGACCGAGTGGGAAACGGTGCGACACCACGTGCTGCCGTCCGCCGCTCCCGGCATCTTGACCGGAACCGTGCTTGCTTTGGCCCGAGCGGCGGGAGAGGCGGCGCCCATCCTCCTGGTCGGCGCGGCCACCGGTCTGCTCGTCACCGGCAGTCAGAGCTTCTTCGATCAGCTCACCGGCTCGTTCACCGCGATGCCGGCCGTGATCTACTCCTTCGCTCGCCAACCCGGCGAGGACTTCAGGGCGATCACCGCCGCAGCGTCGGTCGTGTTGCTGGTGCTCGTCCTGCTCATGAACGGCTTCGCCGTTTGGCTTCGGAACCGATATGAACGAAAGTGGTGAGCCCATGGACGCCGTGCGTCAAGAGCTGCATATTCACACCCCGGGCGAGGACATGACCGGCGGCGAGGAGCAACCTGCACCGGTTGCCGACGTCCTCGGCGAGGCGGTCTTCGAGGTCTCCGACCTTGCCGTGTACTACGGCCCGTTCCGCGCCGTCCGCGACGTGAACCTGACCATCCGCAAGAACGAGATCACGGCATTCATCGGACCGTCCGGCTGCGGCAAGTCGACGGTGTTGCGCTGCTTCGACCGGATGAACGACCTGATCGACTCCGCCCGCGTCGACGGCACGATCATGTACCACGGTGTCGATCTGTACGGTTCGAACGTCGATGCGGTCGAGGTACGTCGCCGCATCGGCATGGTGTTCCAGAAGCCGAACCCGTTCCCGAAGTCGATCTACGACAACCTTGCGTTCGGGCCGCGACTGAACGGCATCAAGAAGAAAGCCGAGCTCGACGAGATTGTCGAGTCGTCGCTCAAGCGTGCCGCGTTGTGGGAGGAAGTGAAGGACCGGCTCAAGTCGTCGGCCCTCGGCCTGTCGGGCGGACAGCAGCAACGACTGTGCATCGCTCGCTGCGTCGCGGTCAGCCCCGACGTGATCCTCATGGACGAACCGTGCTCGGCGCTCGACCCCATCGC
>JANNNB010000380.1:0-1548 GCA_031398325.1 Actinomycetes bacterium | reverse complement strand
CCCACGACGTCACCACCGGAGGCGTCCGCAACGATCGTTGATGCACCTGCGACCTCCGCCGCGGACGCACCGTTCGACCCCGATGATGCGGCCTGGGTTATCCAGCAGGACGCCACCATCGTGGTCCTCGGCGTCGACGGCATCGGGTCGTTCTCGCCGACGTCGGAGAACTCAGGCGTCGACGAAACCAACCCTGATTGGTCACCCGACGGCCAGCAGATCAGTTACCTCGTGGCCGACGGACGAGCTGACCTCTGGATGGTCGGTGTCGATGGTGTCGGCGCGCGCAAGGTCTATGACTGCGAGAACCCGTGCGACTTCCTCGACGATCCGGCATGGTCGCCCGACGGCAGTTCCATCGCTGCGTGCAAGATGACGGACTCCGGAAACGGCCACATCGGTTCACTGATCGGCGTCGACGTCGAGACGGGAGTTGAGACGACGTTGGCGACCTTCGCCCCCGAGGACTTCTGTGGGGGTCCTCGCTGGTCGCCCGACGGCTCGGAGATCTCATTCGAGTTGGCACACCGCGCGGGGACGTCGCTCTTGGACGAACCGCTTGAAGTCACCCTGTCGGTCGTGAACCTGGCCGCGGGCCCGACTGCGATCCGGCCACTCACCGACCCGACCCTGTTTGCGTCGTGGGGAGACTGGAACCCCGCCGGTGAAGTCGTCGTCTATTCGGCGCTGCCGACGTCGGACGGCGCTGAGCCCGACTTGTTCACCATTCGTCCCGATGGTTCCGATGTCCGTCGACTGACGAACCTGGCCGGCCAAGGCGGCTCGGCCACAGAGCCCACGTTCGACGCCGAAGGTACCGGCGTAGTGTTCGTCGACGGCGACTCGGGTGCACTTCGGCGGGTCGACCTGGCCACCGGAGCGATCACGAACCCGTTCACGGCCGACGTGGTCGGTGCGCACCCCCGCCCCCGCCCCGCCCCGTAGGCCGTCGGCCCAAGGAGCGATGACGGCGGCCGGCGGTCTCCCGCACAGGCGTCCTCCGAAGAGGCGGCACCCCACACGGCGACACCGATCACGAAAGCAACCAACACGACACAGACACCGACCACAGGCAAGAGCCGTCCACGTGGCGGCTGGGTCGTCACGACGTCAATCCATCGCCCATCGGACCCCCCTTGGCAGACCACTCGTCTGCAAACCAGAACAGAACTATGGCTCAGCGATTCGAGTCGGAAGCGCCACCCGCCTCGGCCGAGTCACCGGAGTAACTGCCGTACTGATCGGGGAGTCTCACGCTCGTGATCGGGCGGTCGGTCTCTAGAGGGCACCCGATAACTGCGAGCGATAACCCTATGCGCTCGCAGGGTCGGCCCGCTCGTAACGGCCCGAGTGCGGCGGCACATAATCGCGAACGGAAGAGGTCAATGCTGGCTGGGTCAAGGACGGGGTTCAAGTAGCGCCGAATGCCCGATATGGCGCGTCGCCGCAAGCCGTCGAGCGAGGCTCCTCGTCCGACGAACCCTGGTGTGCTGCCGAGCGCTCGCGTTGCACCCGATCACCCGGATAACGCCCGGTATGCGCTCCCCT
>JANNNB010000361.1:0-1744 GCA_031398325.1 Actinomycetes bacterium | reverse complement strand
TGATCACGGCTGCGCGCATGAGTCACATGAGCCGGGCGGACTCGTCGGTTCGATGTCAGAGCCCTTCGTCATGCTGTCTACATGTGCTTGGAATGTGACGGTTACTCCTTCGAACAGGTCATGCAGGCGATCGATCTCGACGTCCGCGCCTACGGATGGCACCACGTGCTCGTCGACGAACCGAGACCCTGGTCGTACACGATCGGATTACGCGAGAGCTACGGCCATCCGGAGTTGGCGATGGTCGACGTGGAGCTGTCGGCGCAGGTGGCGTTGATCCGCTGGGCATGCGAGTCCATCGAGGACTGCGGAGCGATCGATGAGTATGAGCGTGCCGCGCTCGGCGTCGAGATCGTGACGGTCGACGACGCCCATCTGCGCAGTGGCGACTGGTTCGGCACATGGCATAACTTCTACGGCGAGCCGCCGCCCTCGGGATCGTTCCTCCAGATTCTTCCGCCGCCGTCATGCGAGTGCGAAGTGCATCGAGGTCAGAGTCGCCGCCTCGATCGCTCCGATCTCCGACCCGCCGGGAATCGCCAGCAGCGACGGGCTCGGACGCGCGGCTGGCCGAGATAGCCACCCAGAATCCTGCGAACTGGTGTTGCGTTATCTGAGTTAGGATGATACATTCGTTCGTACCGACTTCCCCGATCAGTTTCACCCGTTGAACGATCGGAGTGCTAGATGATCACCGAGAGAGCGAGCGCAACGGTGGCGTTGCTGCTCACCGCCGAACCTGACGTCGCTGACCGTGACGAGGTGGCCGCGATCGTGCGCCGCTCACGTGAGGTGCGGTCGTGGCTCGATTCGATCGATGTGGTGTGCGCCCGTCGGACGCGTGAGTTGGCTGCTGCTGGTGCTGCGGAGCCGGCCGGGTCACTGCTCGAAGATGCTGGGCAACGCTCCACTCGTGACGCGGTGATCATCGACAAACGGGTCCCCGCGTGTGACGCGATGCCGCAGTTCGAGGCCGCGTTGGCAGCGGGTCAGATCTCGGGTAGTCACGTCGACGCCGTCGCCGCGGTGCTGGCCCGGTTGGATGAGCAGATCAGGGTGGCGTTCATCGCCGAACAAGACGCCCTGCTCGCCGCTGCGCAACGTCAACCTGTCGAAGCGTTCACCGCGGGGTGCCGTGATCTGGTGCGGTTCCTGACCGCCGAACGCGATCGGGCCACCGGTGCCGACACGGAAATGGAAGAACTCGCCCGGCAGCGTGCCGCATCCAAGATCCGCCAATGGATCAACACCGACGACGGCATGCACCACACCCACATCGAACTCGACCCCGTCCGCGGCGCCAAACTCAGCAAGGCACTGGCCGACCTGTTGCGCCGACACCGCAAGACCGACACCAACACCGGCGTCCCTTGGGACCAACTCCAGGTCGACTCATTCCTCAACGGCATCGACCGCGCCGTCACCACCCGCAATTCGAAGCAACCCAGCCAAACACCCGACACCTCCGATCACGCCGGCACCCACACCACCACCGACCAGAAGACCGACCCACCGGCCGGCACGTCGAGCTCATGCGGCTGCGACCACCAACACAACGACTGGGCCGACACCAACGGATCAGCACCGACTGCGCTGCCTGAGTTGCGCATCCCCGAGATCGGCGTGCTCATCGACATGGACAGCCTGATCGCCGGGTTGCACGAGCACAGCATCTGCGAGACCTACAACGGCACACCCATCCCGATCTCCGAGGTTCGTCGACTCTGCTGTGAGGCCGACATCA
>JANNNB010000287.1:0-5288 GCA_031398325.1 Actinomycetes bacterium | reverse complement strand
AGCGAAGATTCAAACGAAGACGTAAAACTCCCGAAACTTTTCGACATATATCTCCGAATCGGCGCGAAAATCTGCGGCGAACCCGTCATTGACCGTCAATTCAAAACGATTGATTTCTTCATGCCACCCTCGGAGCGGTACCAGAAATGCTCCAGACCTCGCACGGCTCACTCACCATCGGACTCGACGCCCGAACCGGCCAGTCCATCCTCATCCGTGGCGGAACATCGTCGATCGGGATGGCGACCGCCGTACTCGCCAAACGACTCGGCATGACCGTGCTGTCCACCACCCGCAACCCAGACCGCGCCGACGCCCTCCGCCACATCGGGGTCGACCACGTCCTCGTCGACGACGGCAACATCGCCGACCAAGCCCGCACGATCGTCCCGGGCGGCGTCGACACTGCGCTCGAACTCGTCGGCACCCCGACCCTGCCGGACACATTGCGAGCGACCCGGGTTCACGGGGTCGTGTGCTTCACCGGGATGCTGTCCAACCAGTGGACCGTGCACGACTTCTACCCGATCGACTACCTGCCACGCGGCGTCCGCCTCACCGCCTACGGCGGAGACGCCACCGACCTCCCCAGCCAGGTTCTGCAAGAATTCCTCGACGCCGTCGCAGCCGGCGACGCCATCGTGCCGATCCACCGCACCTACCACCTCGACGACATCGCCACGGCACACGCCGACATGCAAGCCGGAAACGCCACCGGCAAACTCGTCGTCCTCCCCTGACCCAAACCCGCCTCATCCTCTCCACCGCTCCGAAACCACGGGAATATCGGGTGCGCTGCTTGGGCCGAAGCCGTTCGGTCATGCAGTCGGAGGAAGCGGGTTTCTGCGTGCCGAAGTGTGCGGATCTCGACGGTGCCGGAATAGACGAGAACGCAACGAGACGTTCCACCTCAGGTTGGTTGCAGGGCAGCGAAGCCTTCTCGGACCAAGCGAAGGCGCTCATCCCAACCGGCGTCGTCGAGGCGGACATTTCCTTCTTGTGGGTTGAGTAGACCAAACGGATCATCGCGCTCGTACTGCGGATACACATGGCAATGGAAGTGCGGCATCCGAAAGCCCATGGCCAGGTTCGCCAACTTCACCGGTCGGAACAGCGAGCTGACGGCCTCGCCGAGCACGGACACATCCGTCCAGAACCCACAGCGCTCTTCAACGCTGAGGTGATGCAGTTCTGGAGCGTGCCGCTTGGCGATCACGAACGGAATAGCCAGCCTGCGTCTGGTTCCGGCACAGCCTCACGTAGCTCCACTCGGTCTCCGTGATCAGGTCGCCATGCTCGTTCCGCAATTGGGGCGCGTCGTCACACATCGCGCACTCGTCACCGCGCCACATGCGAGGCCACTCATCTTCGGGCCACCAGGGCATGACGCATTCTGTCAGGCCCACCCGGCAAGCCTGCCGGAACGAGCGTCCGCACGCCCAGGAATCCCGGCTGAGCGGGTGAGGAGTCCGGCGGCGCGAGACTGACGTCATGACCGCGTTGCCGTCGATCGGTTGGACGACGCTTACCGTCGACTGCTCCGACGCCGAAGAGCTCGGAGCGTTCTACTCGCGGCTGTTCAGCTGGGACATCACTGCCCGCGACGGCAGTGGATGGTTGCAGCTCCGCAATCCTGAGGGCGGCATCAGCCTGAACATTCAGGCCGAGGACACCTACGAGGCCCCGGTCTGGCCCGACCGGTCCGGACACCAAGCGAAGATGATGCACTTCGAAGTCCTCGTCGATGACCTCGACGCAGCCGTTCAGCTCGTTCACGAGTTGGGAGGCAACGAAGCACGGGTTCAGCCAGCGGACCGTGACCGCTCGCGTCTTCGCATCATGCTTCCCATCGCGGTACGCCCGACTACTGCGGAGCGACAACCCACCAGCCACCAAACAAAAGAGCGCGAGGAGAAACCAGACCACTACAACACCAGCACATACTGTTTCAGGCCGGAGGGGTCGTCGACCACAAATGCCGCGTCAAGTGCGTAGGCCCCACCTTGCCAGATTAGCTCACCACCGCCGGATCGATGACCGATGCCGTCGACGGATCCGCGAGGAACCAGAAGACACGGTCGGGCGTTGCCCGGATGCGGGTGGTGACCGAGAAGGCGGTCTTCATCTTGCTCGTGACTCCTTGCCGGTCGGGGTAGGTCAGGTTGCGGACTGGAAAGAACAGTCTGCCTCGGCTGTTGTCAGTGGGCGTCGCGGACCGCTCGCTCGACTGTCTCGGCGGCGAGACGGGCGGCGCGCTCGATGGGGATTTCGAGGACATCGAGGAACTCGAAGAGCGCCGAGGAGGACACGACGAGCAGCGTCGTGTCCACGATGTCATCGACACGTTCATCGTCGAGTCCCGGTATCTCGCGGAGCAGCAGGGAACGGGTGACCTCGCGGAAGAACGGGATGCGGGCGCGTCGGATCGCCGCCCCGCCGGGGCTCGTGTGTTGGGCGCGGATCATTGCCTCTTGGTCGAGGAGCGCTCGCCACGCCTCTTCGAGCCACGCCTGGAGGTCGACCAGGTCGAACTCGGCGGCGGGCAGGTTCGACGCGGCGACTCGATCGCCGACCGCGGCGACTGCGTCCACGATGTGGTCTCGCGAGGGGAAGTATCGGTACAGCGTCCGCAGAGACACCCCTGACGCCGCGGCCACTTCGGGCATCGTGAAGTCGCAGTCTCCACGGGATCCGACCAGATCGACGACGGCGTCGAGGATCCGGATGCGAGTCCGTTCAGCGTTCTCGGCGCGGATGCTGCGCTGCATGGTCGAGGTGGCACGCTCAGGCGATCGAGAAGTCACGGCCTGAACCTACTTGACATATCCATGCCATCTTGGCATTGTCGTGTCATGTTTGAGGTTTCTGCTCAGGTCACGATCCGTCGCCCGCTTGCTGAGGTGCAGGAACAGTTCGGCGATGTCGGCTATCACGAACGCACAGGCCATCACAAGGGCGTGAGCTTCCACGTGGTGTCGGAGACCGCACAGTCGTGCTCGTACTCCCAGGTATCCCGCGTCGGGCCGCTCCATCTCCACCAGGACTTCGAACTCGACAGGACCGTTCCGGGTCACCAGGTCAACACGCTGGTCTCCGGGCCGTTCTCACCCGGCTCGATCACCTTCGACGTCGTTTCCGACGGTGACGATGGGGCCAAGGTCACCGCGACGTTGTGCTCGACTCGACCCGGGTTCACCCAGCTGGCAGCGCCGCTACTACGGCGATCGCTCGCGCCTGCCCTCGCCAGGGCGCTCGAAGAGGACCGAGACGATCTGGAATCGGGACGATATGCGTCGAGACTCGGAGCGGCATGAGGGGTCGCATGTTGTGACGCACTACGACACCCTCGGCGTCGCTCGCGACGCATCAGACGCGGAGCTCCAAGCGGCCCATCGCACTCGGGCGCGGCAGCTCCACCCTGACCTCCGAGGCGACCGAACACCGGAAGAACGCGCCGACGACGAACGCTCAATGCAACGCCTCAACGAAGCGTGGCATGTGCTCGGCGACCAGGATCGCAGACGCCGGTACAACCAGTCGCTCGACGAACTCCGAGCCGACGATCGCTACGTGAAGCCCGCCGTCGACAATCCGCCGACGCAGCTCGACGAACCATCCGGGCCAAGCCGCATTCTCCCCATCGTGGCCCTCCTCGGCGCCGTGCTCGCCTGCGCCATCGCTGCCGCATTCTTCCTCCTTCCCGAGACGTCGAGCCAGACTCCGATCGGCGGAGTGGACGCCGTCACGGCCGGTGACTGCGTCATTGTCCAGGGCGGACACATCAGTGAAATCGTGCCCTGCGACTCACCGAACGACGGCCAAGTCGTCGCGGAAATCCCTCGCAGCCAGAACTGCGCCACGACCGAAGAGCGGCTGGTTGACGGCCCAATCGGCGGATCGACCTTCCTCTGCCTGGACACCACGGGCCACCCATGAAGCGAGACCGAGCACACCACACCACGGACAGGGTGTCCGGCATGAGCCGCAGTTCGAGCTCCGTAACCCTTCCTCAGCGGTCAAGTGAGGCGCCCCGACCGCCAGGTAGGCGACGGTATTCCGTGACGCCGCACCGGGGCCGCGATGCAGCGCACCACGCGCTCGGGTGGTCGTGATTAGTGGCAGCGTTATCGAGCGCAAACGTCCAACCAGCGGCTCAGGCGAATGCACCACCCGGCGCGATGTCGATGGTGGCGTGATGGATTCCGTCGCGGTCGAGGATGGCGAGGTAGGGGTCGGGGTCGAAGGACTCTGCCGACATGACGCCGCTGCCGCTCCAGCGGCCTGTGGCGATGAGTTCCATTGCGACAACGGGGTTGAAGCCGGCCTGGAACCCGACGGGCTGTACCCCGTAGCGGGACATGATCTCCTGGGCGTCGCACATCTGATAGCTGAAGACTTCACGCGGCTCACCGTCCTTGAGCCCGGTCACGTGGACACCGACGATCGCTCGGCCGGTCATGTTGTCCCCGAGCTCTGCGGGCTCGGGAACGAGGGCGGCCACGACGTTTCGAGGTATCACCTGCTGGCCGTCCACCTCGATTGCATCAGTGCGGTCGAGTCCGATGGCGTGCAGCACCTTGAGCGCACCGATGAACTCTTCCCCCAGCGCGTACTTGAACGTCACGCGGCGAGCGTCGAGGACACGGGGAATCATCACCACGTCCTCATGCTCAACATGGACGCACTCCACCGGGCCGACTCCCTCGGGGAAGATGAAGCGCTCCGGCTCGGAGAATGGCGGCAGTGTGAAGAAGCCGCGCTCCTTCTCCCACACCACCGAAGGGTTGAGGCATTCCTCGATCGTGGTCCAGATCGAGAACACCGTCGCGAACGGCACGCCCTCGATCCGCAGGTCGCCGCCCGCCCGGATGTTGATGTCGTGGATCTCGTCGAAGAGGTGTTTGGCCGCGTGCGCAGCGAACACCTGCACCAGGCCGGGACTGATGCCCATGCCGAGGAGCGCGAGTCGGTCGCGGTCGCGCCAAGCGGCATCCATCGCGAACTGCTCGTCACCCAGCATGCGACCCGGCTTGCTGTACGGGTCGGTCGGGTGAGGCTCCGACAAGCTGACCGCCGTGTCCATGTAATGAGCACCAGCAGCGAGCGTTCCCAGGAACACTGGCATCACGAAACGTGGGTCGACTGCGTTCATCACGAGGTCGACGTCGTACTGGCGGGCGAGCGCCTCTACTGCGGCGGTGTCCGACGCATCGATGAGGGCGGTCGGATGGCTCGTGCTGTCGCCGATCTCGGCGGCGATCTGACGGGCACGATCAAGGTCGTGGTCC
>JANNNB010000284.1:0-3807 GCA_031398325.1 Actinomycetes bacterium | reverse complement strand
GATGGTGTCCGGGTTCGGTGTGTGTTGGTTCTCGATGGGCCCGTCGCCGGCTTCGACCTGGGAGAACAGAATGTTCTTTTGCGGGTCGAACTCGTAGATGCATTGCACGGGGCATACGTCCACGCACGCCTTGTCCTTCGTGTCGAGGCAGGCCTCGGTGATGATGGCTACTCCGGACATGGGTACCTCTCTAGAGCGCTTTGATGTTGCGGATGTTGGATCGTGCGATGTCGAGCATCTTTCCGACGCCGCCGCTGAGCACCGTTTTGGCTGCTCCCGTTGCGAAGCCGCGGATCTGGTGGGTTGACACATGCGGCGGTAGCGACAACGCGTTGGCGTCGGTGATCACCTCGACCAAGGTTGGTCGGCCGGATGAAAGGGCTCGTGCGAGCCCCTCGCGGACCTCGGTTGGTTTGGTGATGCGGATCGAGTCGAGGCCGGCGGCTGAGGCGATCTGTGCGTAGTTGACGTCGCCGATGTCGGTGCCGTGCGACGGGAATCCTTCGACGAGCATCTCGAGTTCGACCATGCCGAGTGACGAGTTGTTGAAGACAACAACGGTCAGCGGGATCTGGTGTTGACGAACGGTCAGGAGTTCGCCGAGGAGCATCGATAGCCCGCCGTCGCCGGACATCGCAATGACTTGTCGTGATGGGGCTGCGAGTGCGGCGCCGATGGCGTGTGGGAGGGCGTTGGCCATGGTGCCGTGGATGAATGATCCGATGACTCGGCGGCGGCCGTTGGGTGTGAGGTAGCGGGCTGCCCACACATTGTTCATCCCGGTGTCGACGGTGAAGATGGCGTTGTCGTCGGCGAGTTCGTCGAGGATGTCCGCGACGTATTCGGGATGAATCGGTGTGCGCTGGCCGAGGTCGCCGGTGTAGGCGTCGACGACTCGGGTCAGTGCCCGTTCGTGGTGGTGCAGCATTTCGTCGAGGAAGTGGCGGCATTGCTTGGGCTCGATCAAGTCCATGAGGAGGCGAAGCGTTTCGCCGACGTCGCCGTGGACGGCGATGTCGAGCTCGGTGCGCCGGCCGAGGTGGGCGGCGTTGCTGTCGATCTGGGCGGTGTGTTTGCCGGGCAGGAACGAGTCGTAGGGGAAGTCTGTGCCGAGCATGATGAGCAGGTCGGCTTTGTGCATCGCGTCGTAGCAGGCTCCGTAGCCGAGCAGCCCGCTCATGCCGACGTCGAACGGGTTGTCGTATTGGATCCATTCCTTGCCGCGCAGCGTGTGGCCGACGGGCGCCTTGATGGCGTCCGCGAACGCCATGACTTCGCGATGATTGCCGCGCACGCCGGCGCCGCAGAACAGGGTCACGGACTCGGCTGCGTTGATCGCGTCGGCGAGTTCGTGGAGGCGTGCCGGTGGCGGTGAGACGCGACCGAAATCGGTGCAGAACTTGCCCGATCCTGTCGGGTGTTGGACGTCGTGATCGGCAACGTTGCCGGGTACGACGAGCACCGAGACGCCCTGGTTCGCCAACGCTTCTTGGATCGCGATTCGTGGCATCCGTGGCATCTGGTCGGCGCCGGTGAGGGTTTGGCACCAGATGCTTGCGTCCATGAAAAGCGACTCGGGTCGTGTTTCTTGGAAGTAGGCCATCCCGATCTGCGATGTGGGGATGTGCGAGGCGATGGCGAGGACCGGAGCGCCGGAGCGGTTTGCGTCGTAAAGGCCTTGGATCAGGTGGGTGTTGCCGGGGCCCGAACTCCCGGCGCACACCCCAAGCGTTCCGGTGATCTGTGCTTCGGCCGACGCGGCGAGCGCGCCGGCCTCTTCGTTGTGGACGTGAACCCAGCGAATGCCAGGGTTTCGGCGGATCGCGTCGACGATCGGGTTGAGGCTGTCACCGACCACGCCGTAGACGCGCTCGACCCCCGCCTGGACGAGCAGCTCGACGAGTTGTTCGGCGACGTTCATCGCTCGCTCACCCGACCCCGCCGGTCAGCGAAGATGTCGAGGGGCAGGAAAGCCGACACGACGAAGTTGGGGACGTCTGCCATCTCGCTCACCTTGAGATCTACCGCAACGCTGCAGATCGCGTAGGCCTGCTGCCCACTGAAGCCGTACTCCGCAGTGAGGTGGGAGATCATGTTCGTCAATGCGTTGCGGGCAGCGACCGTGAGGCTCTCGCTGTGATTGATGCCAGCGCGGTCGACCGAGATGCCGGTCGTCGCGAAGAATCGGCGCGGTGCCTGGAATTCGGGTGACACGACGTAGCCGTCGCGTTCGAATTGCAGGTCGCGGATTCCTCGCTCAGCCGCGACACCCTTGCGCAGATCGAAGCGGGCCCGGAATGTCGCACCCATCTCGATAGCGGTGCCGCAGACCTCGCAGTCTCCTTGGGCGAAGTGGGCGTCACCGGCGGAGAACAGCGCTCCTTCGGTCCAGACCGGCATGTAGAGCCGCGACCCGGCGCAGGTTTGCTTGATGTCCAGGTTTCCGCCGGTCTCGCGGGGCGGGATCGTTCGCAGTGCCTCGCTGGCGATCCCGAGGGTGGTCGGTACGGCGCCCGCTGCGTTGGGCGGCAGGACATAGCCGTGCCGGTCGAGCAGCGCTTGTTCACGCGCCGTGATCTCTTTCAGGAGTTCATGGGACGGGGCGACGCCCATGATGCCCATGAACGGCGCGCCAGGGATCACCACGCCGGGGAGATCGGCTGACGTGGCGTGACCGTCAGCGATCTCCCACTTGATGAGGAACGGTTCCGGAAAATCGTCGCGGAGGAAACCGAACCCGGGTACCTGGGCCGTGTACGCGAAGGGCTGGGGGGCGACCTCCACGATGTCCACGACCAACAGGTCTCCAGGTTCGGCCCCTTCGATGTACACCGGGCCGGTCAGCGGGTGCACGAGGTTGAGGTCGACGTTGCCGACATCGACGGCGGTGGAGTCGATGGTGAATTGCCGGTCGAACGCGTCACGCGTTTCCAAGTCCACCTCGTCGCCGGGTTTGCAGACCACCAGCGGCTCGATGTCGGGGTGCCAGCGATTGTGACCACTCGCCGGTTCGTCGGCCAGTTGCAGGCACCGGTTGATGTGAATCTGATGGGTGGTCATGATTCGCCCGGCTTCGAGCCTTGGTTGTTCTGCTCCTGGTCGATGTACGCCGAGTACCAGATCGGCCAGTCCGGGTCGGCCTCTCCGGTCTCGGCCTCATGCACACCATGTGCGGCGGCGGCGCGGGTGAGTGCGTCGGCCAGGTGGCTTGCAGATTCGAATGTGATCGTCATCGGTGTCTCCTTTGCATCGTCAACCGGCTCGAGGTCGGGCCAGCGTGTGAACCGCTTCTTCGGGGTGCGGGCGTCACCGCCCGGGTGCGCGCACCTTGATTTCTTGCAGCAGCCAGCCGTTGCCGTCTGGGTCGCTGAACGACGCGAACGACCCGTAGTCGTTCCGGTCGGGGTCGGCGCCCGAGACGCGTCCGTCGGTGCCAGCGCGGTGGAAGATGCCACCGGCGTCATGAAAAACCTCGCTGATCTCGACGCCGCGTTGGGCGAGATCGGTGCGGGCCTCCTCGATGTCGAACACGACGAGGTGGAGCCCCTGAAGTGATCCGGGTAGCGCGGTCGTCACCCCATTGCCGAAGATGATCGAGCATTCCGAGCCGGGCGGCGTGACTTGCACGACCCGGAACTTCTCGTCGATGACGAAGTCGGCGTCGAGCCGGAAACCCATCATCTCGTAGAAGGCCTTGGCCTTGTCGACGTCGGATACCGGCACGACGAGTACTTCAAGTTTCATGTCCATGATCTGGATACCTCTGTTCTGTTTGTGGTTGGGAATTGGAAGAGTGGACAGCTGGCT
>JANNNB010000272.1:0-5377 GCA_031398325.1 Actinomycetes bacterium | reverse complement strand
CCCGTGAGATCGTCACGCGGGTTGTCGATGTGGTCCTGCACCTGGGCGAGGATGTAGTTGTCCAGGCGCTCGAAGGCCTTGGCCCGCTCCTCCGGCTCGTCGTTGATCCGCTCCAACGTCGTGTGGACGAACTCGCGGAACAGTTCTTCGTCCTCCGCCGGGAACCCGAGCATGCGGCCGATCACGTTGACCGGGATGTGCTGGGCGTACTGGACGGCGGCATCGATGACGGTCTCGCCGGGGACGATCTCGCCCATCTCGTCGAGCAGCTTGTGGCAAAGCAGACGAATCTCGTCCTCCCACGGCTCGATCTGCTTCGGCGCGAACGGGGGGAGCAGCAGCCGGCGGGCGACGTTGTGGAACGGCGGATCGCTGGTGATCGGCGGTGCTCCACCGATCGGGGCCGGCAGGGCGAGATCGCCGGGGCGGGTCGTGCTGATGACGACGCTGCGGCTGCTGAAGTTCACGGTGTCGTACGCGACGTCGTGCACCGTGTCGTGCGTGAGTGGCACCCACATACCGCCGTACCGGTCGGAGTGGGCGACCGGGCAACCGCTCTCGCGCAGTTCCTTCCAAACCTCCGGTGCCTTCGAGTTGTACTCGGCACTGCCATGGTCGAAGTCGGTCGCGTAGTCGGTGACGGGGCCGTAGTCGGCCGGGTCGTAGGGCGTGCGCTCCCAGAACTCGTGGCCCTCGGGCCGGTCGCCCGGCGGGAGGTATTGCGGCGCTGCGGCGCCGGCGTCGGCGGGGGTGTCGAGGGTGTCGGTCATCTCACTCAATCCGTTCCGGTCACTCGGTGATCGTGATGGCGTACTCGGGGCAATTCGAGGCAGCGAGTCGGCCCTTGTCCTCGAGTTCGGCCGGCACATCGCCGTGGACGAGCAGGATCGCCTGGCCGTAGTCGTCGACGTCGAACAATTCGGGTGCCAGCGCGTAACAGCGGTTGTGGCCCTGGCACTTCTCGGCATCGAGGTGGACTCGCATACGACGACTGTAGAGCGCCGATTTCGCCGCGCCTAGACCTCCGGCCAACTTTTTCGCACAATGTTCCAATCCGCGCACCACCTTCCCGAATCTGATCGAGTTCGTTGCGGGTACCGCAACCAACTCGATCAATTTCAGGAAGCGGGAGGGGACGGTTTGATCGTGACGTAGGTGATGGCGAGGCCGACGATGGCGGCGGGGATGAGCAGCACCGCCATCGCGTCGCCGACGTCGAACAGCTCGGTGTTGGCCAGCGTGCCGATCACGAGCGGGGCAACGATGCCTGTCGAGCGCTGGCCGATGAGCATCGCCGCGAAGCCCGAGCCGGGAGGTCCGGGCAGGCGGGCGGCCTGGTCGTACAGCTGCGGGAACAACACCGACGTGCCGAGACCCGCGACGAGGAACCCGAGGAGCGACACCGCCTCGACCGGCACGAGCGTGGCCAGCACCGACCCGATTCCGGCGATCGAGATCCCGAGCCGGCGCAGCCGCATCGAGCCCGTCCGAACCTGCACCCAATCGCCACCGAGCCGGCCGATCGTCATACCGACCGTCATCAGGAGGAACGCCGCGCTGGCGACGCCGGCGGTCGAATCGAAGTCGACGCTGAGGCGGAACGCGGCCCAGTCGCCGTTGCCGACCTCGAGCACCATTGCGGTCGCACCACCGATCGCAAGCACGACAGCGGCCGGACCGAAACGCCGCTGCCGGATCGCCTCCTCGACCTCGTCGGTCGGCATCACCTCCGAGCCGCGCAGACCTTCACCGACCGGCTCGACGGGCGATGCCGCGTCCGATTCGTACGGTTCGTGCGGCTCGTCGACCGTCAGCAGGCCGGGCACGACGAACAGCGACACCGCGAGGAGGGCCACCGTGACCGCGGCGAGGTGTACCTGGACGCTGATGTCGGCTCGGTTGACCAGCACGGTGATCACACCGCCGGCCACCCCGCCGAGGCTCCACAGTCCGTGCAGCCGGTTCATCACCGGCGTACGGCGTCTGGAGCTGAGGACCGACCCCTGGACGTTCATGGCGACATCGATGAACACGTCGAAGAACAGCAGCCCGACGAGACCGACGACCAGCATGAGGGGTGTCGTGGCGAAGCCGACGATGGGCAGCGACCCGATCGACATGATCGTGCCGATGATCACGACCCGCCGTGTCCCGATCCGAGCGATCACCCGGCCGGTCAGCAGCGAACCGATCAATCCCGAGATGCTGGCGAGGGTGAGCACGACCCCGAGCGCGCCGATCGAGATCCCGACCCGGTCGCGGATCGCCGGGAGTTGCGGGATGAAGGACGCGTAGACGACGCCGTTGGCGAAGAACTGGACCGAAACCGACTGCAATGCACGGCGGTCGCCGGGGCGTTCGCGTCCGATCGCAGGAGCGGCTTCGGGACTCACAGGACCGATCTATCGGTGAATCGTTCAATCGGTGCGGTGGATCGAACGCAGCACATCGACAGCGTCGGCAGCCGTGACGTCGACGATCAACCTGATCGGGCCGCCGTCACCGGCCGCGACGGCCAACGGCCCGCCGCGGACGTGTCCCGACGTCACCACGACCACGTCGGTCGTCGGATCGAGCTGACGGGCGATCGACGCCTTGGCGATTGTGCGCCAGATCGCTTCGATCCGTGACAGCCCGGGTCGCGCCGGTGTGTGCACGCCGCCAAGTTCGAACAGCCGGCGCACCCCGTCAGGACCGACCGCCGAGAAGCTCACCGTCACGCCCGGTGACACCTTGGCGGTCTCGACCACGTCCGTGTACCCCGCCGCGTCGAGGAGCACCCTGGCCTGTTCCTTCAGCGTGCGGCGGTCGGGCATGGACGTCGCCGGCAACGAGGCGACACGCTCGCGGGCCTGACGGACGTAGCCGGCGTCGGTGTCGTAGCCGATGTAGCGGCGACCGGTGTTGACGGCCGCCACGGCGGTGGTTCCCGACCCCATGAACGGATCGAGCACGATGTCGCCCTCGTAGGTGAGCATGTGCAGACACCGCTCGACCAGCGCCACCGGG
Source organism: Actinomycetes bacterium (assembly GCA_031398325.1). Classification (GTDB taxonomy): domain Bacteria; phylum Actinomycetota; class Acidimicrobiia; order Acidimicrobiales; family Ilumatobacteraceae; genus Sva-07. Next base: position 2,368 of record JANNNB010000272.1, on the reverse strand, counting down.
AACGGTGCGGGATGGCCGACACGGGTCGCGCTCTCGGCCTGGATCTCCCAGATGTCGAGCGTCGCTTCCATGAACTCGTCACCCGGAATCGTCGCGGGCCCGGCGGGCTGCCCGACCCGGTCGAAGCGGCCCTTGCTGGCGATGATCACCCGCTCGCTCGTGTCGCGCAGCACCGGGTTCGCCGGGGACTGGTACGAACCCCACGCGCACGAACCGCTGGCGCCGCGCTGCTTCTGCCACACCACTTCGCCCCGCAGGAGCAGACGCAGGTCGTCCTGCAGGATCGTCGTCACGTCGGCGGCCAGGTTGCGGTACGGCCGACGCCCCAGGTTGGCCACGTTCACCGCGATGCGCCCACCCGGTTCGAGCGAGCGGACGCACTCGGCGAGTACGTCGCGCAACATCGTGAGGTACTCGATGTAGTCGGCCGGCACGTGCCCCTCACCGAGGGCGGTCTCGTACTGCTTGCCGGCGAAGTAGGGCGGCGACGTGACGACGAGCGCGACCGACGCGTCGGGGATCGCGCTCATGTCGCGGGCATCGCCGACGTGGATCACGTCGAGTTGACCGGGTTCGCCGACGACGTCGTCCGAGCTGATCTCGGGCGGAGCGAAGCGGGAGTAGAAGTCGGTCGAGTCGTGCGACTCGCGACGGCTCACGCCGAACGAAGAGGTCGAGGTTCCCATGGCCCGCCTCAGGCCGTGCCGAACAGCGGCGGGTTGATCTGGGCCTCGGCTCGCTCCATGCGCTCGACCGGAGCGTGGTTCATCTCGGTATGGGTGAGGATCCAGAAGCGTTCGGCCACGATCGCTTCGACCACGGCGTCGGCGACGTCGGACGCGGGGATGCCCGTCTTGACGCCGGTCCGCAACAGGCCGCCGATCATCGACGCAATGGTGGGATCGCTGCCGGCCGGCGGCTCCTTCTCGGCGAGATCGGTCTTCACGAATCCCGGGCACAACGCACTGACCTTCACCGGGGACCCTGCCGCGGCGAGCTCGATGAACAGTCCTTCGCTGAGCGCGACGACGCCGTGCTTGGTCACGTTGTACGGAGCGGCACCCGGCAGGGCCGTCAGCCCGGCCATCGACGCGGTGTTCACGATGTGGCCGAGACCCTGTTGTTCCATGATCGGCAGGAACGAGCGGATCCCGTGGATGACGCCGTAGAGATTGACGCCGATCACCCGCTCCCACAGCTCCATCGGGTCACGCCATGCGTCGCCGAAGCCGAGGATGCCCGCGTTGTTGCAGAGCACGTGCGCGGCGCCGTACCGCTCCAACGCGAAGTCGGCGAGTTCGGCGACAGCTGCTTCAGAGGTCGTGTCGCAGATCGTCGTCGCCACGTCGGCACCGGCTTCGGTGAGACGTGCTTCGACGTCACGCAGCTTCGGTGCGTCGATGTCGGCCAAGACGACACGCATGCCTTCCTCGATGAATCGTTCGGCGAGCGCGAGTCCGATCCCGGAGGCACCTCCCGTGATCACTGCGACGTTGCCGGGAGCGATCACGGACATGGCCCAAATCTAGAGCGGGCGGTACGGTGACGAGCGGTATGGCATATCGGTACCTGTGGACTCCTCTGCGGCTCGGGCCGATCGAGGTCAAGAACCGGATCGTGTTCTCCGCGCACCTCACCAACTACGCCCGCGGCGGACTGCCCACCGAACAGCATGCTGCGTACTACGCCGCGCGAGCGGCTGGCGGCACCGGGCTGATCATCACCGAGGAGCATTCGACCCATCCGACCGACTGGCCGTACGAGAAGCTCATCCACGGCTTCCACCGCGACGTGATCCCCGGATATCGGGCGATCACCGACGCAGTGCACCGCCATCGCACGCCGATCTTCGCCCAGATCAACCACAACGGTGGGCAGGCATCGTCGATGTTCTCCCGACTGCCGGTGTGGGCGCCGTCTGCGGTCGCTGATCCGCTCTTTCGCGAAGTGCCAAAGGCGGTCACGCTCGCCGAGATCGACGAGATCATCGCGGGGTACGCCCTCGTCGCGGAGCACTGCGCTGAGGGCGGCTTCGACGGCATCGAGTTGCAGTGTTCGCACTCGTCGATCGTGCGCGGGTTCCTCTCCCCCGCCACGAACAAGCGCACCGACGACTACGGCGGATCACTGGAGAATCGAGCGCGGATCCTCGTCGAGATCGTCGCCGCAGTCCGCCGCGCGATCGGCGGTGGGATGGCGCTCGGCGTCCGGATCTGTGGCGACGAGCTGATCGAGCACGGCACCACGATCGACGACGCCGTCCGGGTCGCTCAGATCGTCGAGGCCACCGGTCACGTCGACTACATCAACACCTCGATCGGCGTCGCGACCGCGAGCCTGTTCATGATCGAGGCATCGATGCACATCC
>JANNNB010000351.1:0-1987 GCA_031398325.1 Actinomycetes bacterium | reverse complement strand
GGCGGCGCGTCGAGATCGCGGTTGACGAACACGAACCCGGCGAAGGTGTCGCAACTCGCTCGCGGCAGGCATCGCAGCGACTGGTCGAGGTCGACGAAGTCGCGTTCGTCGGGGACCGACACGAGGGTGCCGCCGTCGACCTCGTACGTCCACGAGTGGTACTGACAGCGCAGGCGGCGTGCGGAGCCATGCTGATCACGTACGACCGGGGCGCCCCGGTGTTGGCACGTGTTGTAGAAGCAGCGGATCTCGTCGTCGGTGCCGCGGACGACCAGCAGTGGCACGCCGAGATCGTCGAAGGTGAAGTAGTCGCCGGGCTCGGCGACGTCTTCCACGCGACCGGCCATCACCCAGGTGTTCGGCCAGAGGTGCTCCTGCTCGAGGCGGCGGAAGAGGTCGCCCGTGTGGCGCTCCGTCGGGATCTCGTGGAACGCAGGGAACCCGTTCGGCGGAGCGGTGCGCTCGAATTCGTAGCGCATGTCGGCCTTGATGCGCTCGATCAGTTCGTCGTCCATGTCGGGTTTCGTCCTTCTCGTGAGCCGTCGCGTCAGACCGTCGTGCTCGTGGTGCCGGCGGGGGAGTTGGCGAACATCGCCTCGGAGTCGAAACCGATGCGTCCGTCGGGAGCGATCCGGATCACGACGCGTCCGGGTGAGTCGAGGTGGGCGACGAACGCGGACTGGGCCACCTCGTTGCCGGGCCGGACCTTGGCCGCGAGCACCGGGTAGAACCAGGCGAGCGTCTCGGGGTCGTCGAGCACCTCGGCGGCGCCCTTGTACGTGACCGCTTGACTCACCCCGATGTCGGTTCCACGGCTCGTGATGGCGACGGCGACCCGGGGTCGCGCTTCGACGGCGGCGACGCGCTTGCGGCGTCGGGTGCACGTGAGCCAGAACGCACCGTCGTGGAAGACGAAGTTCATGATCACGCCGACCGGATCACCGTCTCGGGTCGTCCACATGAACGTGCACTCGGTCTGCTTGTCGAGCAGGGTCTGCTCCCGGTCACCCGAGAGCGTGAACATCGAGACGTCCTCGTAGCTGGCGGTGTAGCCCGTGGAATCACCCGTCGGTTCGGCGTGCGCGCTGTCGTTCATGGCCCCTCCTGTCGCGTGACGACCACCCTGTGGTGGACACGTCGCGATCCGTCAGTCTCGCGCTCGGACGGTCTGCAGACGAACGCTGACGTGCGGGCGGCAGGCGTGGGTGATGGCACTCGGTCCGTCGTCCGCTGCAGTCAGGCCCGCGAGCGCTGGACACGCTCGATCACTTCGCTGATTGCCAGCATGACCACCGCTGCCCCGACCCCCCACCACGGCCCCGCGAGGATGCCGACGATCAACCCGGCGGCGACGATGACGACGAGCCAGATGATCTGGGACCGACGGGGACGGATGCTTCGGGACTGCGGCACCGATTCATCATGCCCTCCGCGGTTCCACCGAACGAGCCATGTCGGACCCCCGAGCTTCGCGGCTGTGCGCCGTGTCGCGGCGCATCGATGGGCGAGCCCGGTTGGTGCCGCGACTCACGCGAGAGATACCTTCCGAGCGAGGGGTGAGGAGCCTGAGATGACGACCGAAGCGCAGGAAGCGTCCCAGCCGGACGTGCAGAACGATCCGCGGCTCGACCCGCGCGTCAAACGGGCCCTGCGCAGCGTCCCGTCGCGGCGGTTGAACGACATCGACAGTCGAGAGCGACTGGTCGAGATCTCCAATTCCGAGTCGGCCGTCGCGATGGCGGCCAAGCTCGAGGACCTCTACGCGCGCTTCGACACCGCGGAGGTGGCGCCGTTCGACGGTCTGCGCATCGAGACCCGACAGTTCGTGTCGTCGCCCGACGGCAATGTCGTGAAGGTGCAGTTCATCCGTCCAGACAGCGACGAGGTCCTGCCCGGTGTCGTGTACCTCCACGGCGGCGGCATGCAGACCGGCTCGTGCTTCAACGCGATGTACCGGATGTGGGGACGCGTGCTGGCCCACCAGGGT
>JANNNB010000244.1:0-3224 GCA_031398325.1 Actinomycetes bacterium | reverse complement strand
CTGAGTTGACTCGAACACATGTTCGTCTACGATCATTGGTGATGACGATTCCCGACAGCGAGTTGACCGTGCTGCTCCGCTCGGCAGCGATGGCCCCACCGGCGAGCAAAGTCGGTGTTGAACGCGAAGTCATCGTCGAGGTGCTCGAGGAGGTCATGCGTCAACGCAGCCTTCTTCGGCGCCTCGGAGACGATCTACGCACCGTCGCTCGATCGACCTCAACGAAGTGAAACTCTCGTCGGCAACCACCGGCTCGGTGCAGTCGCGCCGCTCAGCATCCCGTGGAGCGCATCTACGGGAGCTTGGGCACAGCGTAGTACGGCAGTTATACCGGTAATCCGTCAAAGGGCAATCCGGTTATTCCGGTAATCGAGGCCCCACTCCTTCAGGCGGTTATCCCGGTGATCTGTCAAGGTGATCGGGTTATTCCGGTTCTCCAAAATCAGCCGGTCTCGGCGGGGATGTGTCGAAGAGTCGGTTGTAGATGGCGGCGCGGTCGGGCTGGTGGTTGCGGTCGGCGTGGTTGGGCTCGGCTCGGGGTGTGGGTCAGATCCGTATTGTCGCCGCTCCGACTTGTCGACAGTTGCTCAAGCAAGAACGCGTTGCTGGCTCGCAGAAGCAGCAGTACCGATCGGCAGATCGGCGTGTGTCACCGGATCGTGTCGAATGCAGTCGGCTCGGCCTGAACACGGGCCACGAACGCGGCCATCAGAACCTCGTCATCCGGCACGGCGGCGTAGTAGCGCTCGTTCGCTTCGTTCTCCAGTTGCTCCTCGTCGGCGAGATCGAGACTCCCATCAGCCCAACTCCGTGCGACATCCTCCAGCACGGCGGCGGCGGACTCCAACCCGAAGAAGCGATACCCACGGACCGCAGCCGCTACTTCGTCGGGGGTGCACGACTGGACGGCATGCAGCAGTCCACCGTTCATCGCCAGACTGTGCGTGAGCACCATGTCAGCCAGTGCTCGATCGCCGGAAGCGGTCAATGTCTTGGGCTGCCCGGCCTCCGCGCACGCACGATTCCAGATGTCGTCGGCGTGGCCCATTGACAGCGCATAGTGCCCGAAGTGGACGGCGAATGCCAGTACCGAGCGGCAGTTCGGCGTGGTCTGCAGCTCAACGCTGGTGGCATGACAGACGCTCATTGTTGAGCCATAGTTCTGTTCTGGTTCGGGGACCACCTGGTGGTCTGCCTAGGGGAGGTCAGATGAGCGACGGGAGTGGCCCGGTGACGGTGGAGCCGCGACGCCGATGGCCGCTGTTCGTGGCGGGCGGATGTGTTGTGTTCGTCGCCGTCGTGATCGGCGTCGCCGTGTGGGGTGGCGCGTCCTCGAACGAGGACTGTTCGGCCAACGTTGACGGCGAGGGCCAACCCATGTGCACGTTGAGCGACTACCTAGAGACCTCTTCGATTGTGCTGCGAGGCACCCTGTCACCGACCCCGATTGATGACGCGTCGATGCTGCCAGTCGGAACTCTTGCGCCGGGTGCGACGGCGAACGCCAACGACACGCAGCCCGAGGACGTTGCATGGCATTCGTTTACGCCGACGCAGATTCTCTATGCCGATCCGCGACTCGAACACCGCGGTCAGCAAATTCCGACCGCCGGCTCGGCGATGCCGTTCGGTCTGCCGCACGAGTCATCCAGACAGCTCTCCGGCTCTACGGGTGATGGCGTGGCGGACGTTGTTGTCTTCGGAACGTGGCTTGGCACGGACCTGATTGCCGGATACCACGTCGTAGGCCCACCCGCAGGAATCCTCGCCGCCAGTTCGTCGGCGGCCGAGACGGACCAGGCGCCGTTCATCAACGCACGCTTGATCGCAAGCGGCGACGATATGTGGCTCGCGGAAATCGGAGATTTGTCTAGCGCTCGAACAGCCGTCCTCGGGGACGAACTCGAGGAGTGTCTCACCGCGACCGACATGGCGGTCCAGTCCTGCGGTTGAACGTCGCCAGCCAGCTGTGGCGACCGAGCTGAGCGCCAGTTATGGATGGCTCGTTGGTCAGCCGGTCGAACGAATTTGAACGGGCTTTCCTACCGACGACAAGCCCGTGGCGTCGAGTGCCGCCGCGAGCTTTCCGGTTCGCCATCGCGGAATCCGGAACACGATCGAGTTCTGATACGGATCGTGCACGTCGATCTGAATCTCCAATCTTGTCAGCGCGATGCCTTCGCTAATGCTGATCGTCCGAATCCGGTCCTGTTCGATCACCACTGGCGGTCCGAACAGCTTTCTGAAGGTCAGCCGCCCGATCTCGATTCCGAGCTGCGCGTTCGGAGGAGCAGAGGCGTACCTCCACGAACTCAGGCATCCGACGAAACGCACCTGGGCAGAAGCCATGACTGAACCGTAACCCGGGGGCGAATCCGCATGGTTGAAGTCGGTCGGCGTGCGAGGTCGAAGCGAGCCGACCGGCAGATATGAGCGGTCGCACGTTGACGGTCAACTGGGGTGGCGCCGTAGCCGATCCGGTACGCCGATCGCCAAGACCGAGCGGAACGACCGCTGTCGGCTGCGAGCGATATAGGCAGCAAATCCTACGGTGAACGCCAAGAACACAACGAGCAAGGCGACTGACGGCCAGAGCAGCCCGGCCGTGTTGTCGAGCACCCGGAAGCCGACTTCACCAATCGCAAAGACCACCACTCCAATCGTTGCGACCTGGCGTTCACGTTCGGAGAGTTCGATCGGATCCTGGGTCAAGGCGCCTGAGCATAGAACCTGCTGGGGACACAGTTCGGCGAGATCTGCGCTAGCTAGCTGACCCGTTTCATCACTCCGTCGGCTCGGCGGGGACGCGCTTCCTGCGCGTTCTGAGGTGACGGCAATGGTTCGGCCTGACACCGATGCGCTCCCGGTTGCAAGCTCCGCTCACCCCGGGCGGAAGAGCAATTGCCGGCACGACCTCGACTCACCGTGCGTCGCATGGTCGAGCTCGGCCGCCGTGGGCGTTCAGGCGGTGTGCCACGAAACGGTGGAGGATTGCTCGAGTTGGGACGGTGACCGACCCTTGCTGATCACTCCCGCAGTCCTTCGAGGAATGTCCTGAAGTCGTCGAGCGGGATGCCGGATGAGGTGACTGTGTAGGTGCCGCAGGCCTGGTTGATTTCGGCTTTGTAGCCGTCTTCGATCTCGGTAAACGTGGCCGGTTGACCCAAAACGACGATCGTTTCGATGTTGGGGCCGTCGAGCGCTCGGGTGGTGCCGGCGCCGAT
>JANNNB010000228.1:0-2401 GCA_031398325.1 Actinomycetes bacterium | reverse complement strand
CGACACTCCGCTGCCTGGCCAGATCGCAACGAGCGTCGAGCTCGGCCGGCGTGCCGGCGTCGGTGGGCCGTTCGACAGGATCAGCGAACTGGAAGCCGACGACGAGATCTGCGTCACGACGGGCCAGGGAGAGTTCGTCTTCCGGGTGCTCGGAGTTCGTGCCGAAGGCGACCCTGCTCCCGTTCTGCCTGAACCCGGAGCCGGCCGGCTGCTCCTCGCCACCGCTGCGGGTAGCCCGTTCCTCCCCGATGGAGTCCTCCGCGTCGATGCCGAACTCGAGGGCACAGCGGCCGTCGGCGCCGCTCGAGTCGTCACCGCTGCGGGGCTGCCCGCGAACGAGAGGATGATGGCGGGCGATGCCAGCACCTTGTGGGCGCTCGCACTGTGGATCCAAGCGATGATCGCTCTGACGCTCGGCGCGGTCTGGGCGTGGCACCGTTGGGGAAGGGCGCAAGCGTGGATCGTCTTCCTGCCCCCGCTGATCCTCGTTGGACTGTCGGCCTCCGGCGAGGTCGCCCGACTGCTCCCCAACATGTCATGAGTAGCGAACTCTCGGGCACCGCCCCCTTCGATCCGTCGAGCTCAGCCGACGGGGTGAATCCTCTTAACGGCCATCTGCCGAATCCACACCCTGGATCTTTCGCCGGCGCGTCGGTCGTCCAGGTGCTCAGCGGTGAGGCGATTCACCACAACGCCGTCGTCGTGGCGTTGCACCCAGCCACGGTCACCGTCACCCCCGAGCAGATCAGCGCGATCGACGGCGATTTCGACTGGTCGTGGATGGTCAGCGACCTGGAGGCGGTGATCCACGCCACCGACTCGACGTGGACGATCTTCGTCGTCCCCGGGATCGCAGATTTCGGTGTCGAGGTACCTCCGGGGTCAGTCGAGGAGTTCCGGTCTGCGATCGCAGCATTGCCTGGAGTCGAGATTCTCGAGCAGCGCACGGTGATCGCCAACGAGCCGAAGGCGCCCGTCGACGGAGCGACCTCGCTTCCTCTCGAACCGGCGGCCGAGTTTGCATCTGATCCCGCGGAGATCATCAACGAACCCGAGGCATGGCCGCCGCCCGAACCGCTCGTGATCGCGGTCGCCGAGCCCCTCGCCATCCTGATCGACAGCGAGCCGTCGGAGACGGCCACCACGGTCCTGGAGCAAGCGGCGGTCGTCACCACCCAGATCGCAACGACCGCACCACCATCCGAGTCGGAGGCGCTGGCCGGTATCGATGCCCGGAACATCTCTGCGTGGTTCGGGTCGCACCAGGTGCTCGACCGCGTCTCGCTCACGATGCAAGCCGGCGAGGTCACGGCCTTGATCGGCCCATCGGGGTGCGGCAAGTCGACGTTCCTGAGGATCCTCAACCGGATGCACGAGATGATCCCATCGGCGGCCATGGCCGGTGAGGTCATGCTCGACGGACATGACGTGTACGACCCGTCGCGAAAGCTGATCGACGCACGGCGCGAGATCGGGATGGTCTTCCAGAAGCCCAATCCGTTCCCGGCGATGTCGATCTACGACAACGTCGTGGCGAGCCTGCGCCTCACCGGCACCAAGGCGTCGACTGGGATGAAGGACGAGCTCGTGGAGACATGTCTGACCAAGGCCGGTCTGTGGCTCGAAGTGCGCGACCGGCTCCGCCAGCCCGGCGGGGGATTGTCGGGTGGTCTGCAGCAACGCCTGTGCATCGCCCGAGCGCTCGCCATCAGGCCGCGCGTGTTGCTGATGGACGAACCCTGTTCGGCTCTCGACCCCACGTCGACCCGTCGCATCGAAGAGACAGTGGTCGAACTCGTCTCGGAGGTGACGATCGTGATCGTCACCCACAACATGCAGCAGGCGGCTCGAGTGTCGAACCAGTGCGCGTTCTTCCTCGCCGAACACGGCACCCCGGGCTACATCGTCGAGCACGGTCCGACATCGGCGATGTTCGGCTCACCGCAGGATTCGCGCACCTACGACTACGTCAACGGCCGGTTCGGATAACGCCCAGGCGACCAGAAGGTGAAAGTTCGGTGAGAAGTTCCACCATTCACTCAAGGTCCACCCGAAGGCCAGCTCCGAGACAGATGGGCCTGCGATGTTGACAACGGCCGGGCGGACGTCCCGGTAACCAACACCTACGAAGGGACCGCCACCTCGCCATGATCACAAGGAACAAGAAGTTCGCGCTCATCGCCGCAGCTGCTGCTGCGGTGGGAGCCACCCTCACCTTCGGCCTCACCGGCTCGCCGGCAAGCGCCGACCCGAAGCAGTTCAGCGCACTCGTTGCGGTCGGCTCTGACACCACCCAAGACGTGATGAATGCCTACGCTGGCTTCTCGAGCGGCAACAACTACGTCCCGGTCCAAAGCAGCGTTGCCTCCGGGCAGACGCAGATCGCATCGTGGAACGCAGG
>JANNNB010000103.1:0-3995 GCA_031398325.1 Actinomycetes bacterium | reverse complement strand
CGGCGGCCGGCGAGCGTTGACGGTGCGTCGCTAGACTTGCGTGATCGTGGATCGGGAGGCACAGCTGTGAAGGTGGTCATTCTGGCTGGCGGGGCCGGGACCCGGCTCAGTGAGGAAACCGCGACCCGGCCGAAGCCGATGATCGAGATCGGCCATCGCCCGATCCTGTGGCACATCATGCGGTACTACGCCCACTTCGGCCTGCGGGACTTCGTGATCTGCCTCGGCTACCGGGGGGAGTACATCAAGCGGTACTTCGCCGACACGCTCGCGATGGCCGACGACCTGCGCATCGACTTCGCGACCCACACGATCGAGCAACTGGAGACTGCACGGGAAGACTGGAGCGTCACGCTGATCGACACCGGCCAGACGACGCAGACCGCTGGACGACTGGAGCGAGTTCGCCACCTCCTCGGCGACGAAACCTTCCTCATGACCTACGGCGACGGTGTCTCGGATGTCGACCTCCATCGACTCCTCGCATTCCACCGCGATCAGGGCAGGCTCGCAACGGTCACTGCTGTGCATCCGCCGGCCAGGTTCGGCAAGCTCGTCATCGCCGACTCGCTCGTGACGGACTTCCAGGAGAAGCCACAGATGTCGGAGGGATGGATCAACGGGGGGTTCTTCGTGCTCGAGCCCGGCGTCTTCGATCACATTCCGGGGGACGTCGACTGGGCGCGCGAGCCGCTCGAGAGTCTCGCCGAGCACGGTGAGCTCTCGGCGTACTGCCACGACGGGTTCTGGCAGTGCATGGACACGATGCGCGACAAGGTCATGCTGAACACGTTGTGGGACGACGACGCGGCACCCTGGAAGGTCTGGTCCAGTTGACCCACCCGATCGTCCGGTCGACGTCGATCGACGGGGTCCTGGTGTGCGAACCGACCGTTCACACGGACGTTCGCGGCTTCTTCACCCGCACGTTCGACCTCGACTCGTTCCGAGAGGCCGGACTGGAATGCCGCTTCGTCCAGCACAACCAGTCGCGTTCGAGGCGAGGAGTCCTGCGCGGACTCCACGTGCGCGGATCAGCGGGTGAATCGAAACTCGTTCGCTGCGCCACCGGCTGCGTGATCGACTTCGTCGTCGACACGCGCCCATGGTCGTCGTCGTTCGGCCGGTCGGAACGATTCGTCCTCGACGACGCCGATCATCGGCACCTGTACCTGCCGCCGTTCGTTGCTCACGGCTTCCAGGTCGTGTCCGAGTCGGCGGACGTCTGCTACATGCATTCCGCGTCCTACGTCGCGGGCGAGGACATCGCGATCGCATGGGACGACCCGACGTTGGTGCTGGACTGGCCGATCCTGCCGCCACTGCTGTCGGATCGAGACACCGCCGCGCTGCCGATGGCCGAGATCGACTTCGACGCTGCCTTCCGGCCGGCCTGATCGACCTCATCGGATGCGATGGGGTTCGGGTACGGGGACATGAACGCGACCGCCGCCATCGATGAACTCGACTTGTTGTTCGACGATTTCGGCGGCGAAGTTCCACGAGAGCAGCAACAGGTCGTCGGGCCGGTCGTCGATCAGGAACTCGACCGGCCGGATCGGGAGTCGACAACCCGGCATCAGCTTTCCCTGCTTGTGGACGTTGCGATCGACGACGTAGCCGATCAATTCGGTGCCGATCCCCGTGCTGTTGAGCAGGGTGGCGCCCTTGGCGGCAGCCCCGTACGCAGCCACGCGGCGTCCACTCGCGCGCATCTGCTCGAGCATCTCACGGAGTGCGTCCTGACACGCTCGAACGCGCTCGGCGAAGCCGTCGTAATAGGACGATGACGTCACGCCAGCTGCGCGCTCGGCCTGGAGCCGGGCATCGCAGCGGGACGTCCGGTCGTCGTGCCTGCCGATGTACCACCGCAGCGTGCCGCCGTGCAGGTCAGGGAAGTACTCGACATCGTTGAGGAAGAGCCCGTGCTGGGTCATGAGCGCCTCGACGGAAGAGCACGAGAAGTAGCTGTAGTGCTCGTGATAGATGGTGTCGAATTCGACGTGATCGATCATGTCGACCACCGACGGATTCTCGACGGTGATCACACCATGCTCCGCGAGCAACATCGCCATACCCCCGACGAAATCGTCGAGATCGGGGACGTGGGCCATCACATTGTTGGCGATGATTACGTCGGCCGGGCCGTGCTCGGCCAGAACCCGTGACGCCACGTCGCGTCCGAAGAACTCCACGATCGTCGGCACGCCGATGGAGGTCGCTGCGGCGGCCGGACCAGGGGCCGGGTCGATGCCGAGAACGGCAACACCCGCCGGCACGAAATTCCGCAGGAGGTATCCGTCATTGCTTGCGACCTCGACCACGAACGACTCGCCGTCGAGACGACGATCGGCGATGAGCTGTGTCACATGGGCAGCGGCGTGGCGACCAAGCGCGTCGGAGAACGACGAGAAATAGGGATACTCCGCATCGAAGATGATCGATGCGGGCAGGATGAAGCCGAGTTGCACCAACGAGCACCGCTCGCACACCACGATCTCGAGGGGGAACACGGGGTCCTGGTGCGCAGCTCGACCCGGATCGACGAGTGCGTTGGCGATCGGCGTGTCGCCGAGCGACAACACGGGACGGATCTCTGGAGCGCCGCAAGCCCGGCAGGTAGTGATTCCTTCGGCCGCACTCATCGCTCTGACTCATCTGACACGACGAGGAGTTTGCCATGTCCGGCTTCGCTTGACAGTCGCGACCAGCCGTCCGTACATTGGATTGCCACACGTGGTCTGAGCGGGAAGGACACACCATGATCGACGAAGCCATCGAACGCGGCGTGTCCCCACTCGGCGTGTTCGACGATCCGGCGTACGCCAGACTCGCCGTCGAGCGAGCTGCGGAGTACCGAGCAGCGCCCGCGTTCCCGCACATCGTTCTCGACGACTTCCTCGATCCCGCTCTGGCCCGCGATCTGTCGGCCGCCTTTCCCGCTCCGGGTGCGATCGACTGGGTCGAACGGGACAACGAGAACAATCGGCGTCGGTACCAGCATGACGAGACCAAGGTGCCACCCCTACTCCGCGAGATGCTCCGCGAGATGAACAGCCGTCAGTTCGTGCTGTTCCTCGAAACGCTGACCGGCATCGAGAATCTCCTGCCCGATCCCTATTTCATCGGTGGCGGCGTTCACATGAGCGGCGAGGGCGACTTTCTCAAGATCCACGCGGACTTCAACTGGCACCACAAGCTCCAGGCGTTTCGCCGGGTCAACGCGCTGCTGTATCTGTCGGACCACTGGCAACCTGAGTGGCAGGGAGCAATCGAGTTCTGGGACCGCGAGATGACGGGTCCGGTCGGAAGCGCGCTGCCGATCTTCAATCGGCTCGTCGTGTTCTCGACGAGCGAGCACTCCAATCACGGCCAACGCGAACCGAATCGTTGCCCGCCCGATGTGTACCGAAAGGTGCTCAACCTCTACTACTACACGAGCGCCAAGGAAGACCAGGACATGGACCTTCCGCACTTCACGCTCTACAAGCAGGAGGTCGGGCTGGTGCAGGCACGCCGGGCGGTGCCCGGGGAGGTCGTCGTGAGCCCGGAGGGTCCAGCGACCGCCGCCGCGAACGGGTGGGTGCTGCGCAACCCGCAGACCGCGGAGGAGTGGATCGTGCCGGAGGCCCACTTCCGGGCCTCCTACGCCCCCGTCGAGGAGGAGCAGGGCTCGTTGGGGCTCAGCGCGGGTCGGTAGTGGTCAGTAGGCGCCGTCGGGGCGGAAGACCGCCGCGACCGTCTTGCTGAGGATGCTCATGTCTTGGAGCATCGACCAGTTGTCGACGTAGTAGAGATCGAGGCGGATCGCTTCCTCCCAGGTCAGGTCGGAGCGACCGGACACCTGCCACAGCCCGGTCATCCCGGGGCGGACGTGCAGGCGGCGGGAGGCGTCGTCGGCGTACCGCTCGACCTCCAGCGGCAGCGGGGGCCGAGGGCCGACCAGGCTCATCTCGCCGCGCAGGACGTTGAAGAGCTGAGGAAGCTCGTCGAGT
>JANNNB010000137.1:0-8837 GCA_031398325.1 Actinomycetes bacterium | reverse complement strand
GACGTCAGGGTCGCGATCGGCTTCGAGGAGCCGCATGGAGATGTCGTGCAGCATGATCCCCGAGATCGTGTTCATCCGCTCGGGGGCGTTGAGGGTGATAATGGCAACGTGGTCGGTCACGTCGTAGAGCACTTCGGTCATTTGGATCTCCCGTTCAACGGCACATCGGCACGGCGTGGGCGTTCACGCGGCGGAAACGTTAGTGCCTGGCACATCGTGTCAACGAGGCCTACACTTGCGGCACCTTACGAGCGCAGGCATCCCGCCTGTGCCCCAACAAGGGGGAGAACCCACAACTATGCAGAAATCACGCGTGATGCGCGCTGGTGTCCTGCTCGTTGCCTTGTCATTCGCGGCCGCAGCATGCGGTAGCGATGACGATGCATCCAGCGACACCGACGCGCCAGCAGCCACTGAGGCACCTGCCGACACGGAAGCACCAGCCGACACCGAGGCGCCCGAGGGCACCGAAGCACCGGAAGGCACCGAGGCCCCTGAGGGCACCGAAGCTCCTGAAGGCACCGAAGCACCCGCCGAGGAAGAAGCCGAATGTGGCAACGCCCCGAGCGACGTCGTCGACGGTGATCTCGAAGGCTTCGCCGGAACGACTCCGTTCGGTGAGATCACGCCGGAGTTCATCGCTCGCCTGTGCGAGATCGATCCGGCCCTCGAAGACCTCAACTACGCCACGGAGACCTACGACGCTGTCATGATCTCCGCTCTCGCGGTGGTCGAGGCCGGCGACGATGGCATCGCACACGCTGAGCTCATCAACGGCATCACCCGCGATGGCGAAGTGTGCACCACGTTCGCTGACTGTGTCGCCCTCATCGAGGCCGGCACCGACATCGACTATGACGGCATCTCCGGTCCGCTCACGTTCGCCGGTAACGGCGAGCCGATCGTGGCCAGCTACGGCCTGCTCAAGATGGGCAACAACAACCGCATCGACATCGAGCAGACCGAGTTCATCACGGCCGAAGGCCCGCCGGAACTCGACGTCGAGAACACCCCGGTCGAAGGTGACCGCGCCGGCGACGGCGTCCTGACCTTCGGCACGCTGCTCCCGCAGACGGGTTCGTTGGCGTTCCTCGGACCGCCTGAGTTCGCTGGTTTCGACCTCGCGATCCAGGAGATCAACGAGAACGGTGGCGTTCTCGGTGCCGACGTCGTCGGCATCGAAGGCGACTCCGGCGACACCACGACCGACCAGGCCAACCAGACCGCTGACCGCCTCCTCTCGGAGAACGTCGACGTGATCATCGGTGCCGCTTCGTCGGGTGTGA
Source organism: Actinomycetes bacterium (assembly GCA_031398325.1). GTDB lineage: Bacteria > Actinomycetota > Acidimicrobiia > Acidimicrobiales > Ilumatobacteraceae > Sva-07. The sequence goes on along the minus strand of JANNNB010000137.1, from coordinate 7,551 downwards.
CCCTGTCGGTCATCGACAAGATCACCGCTGCTGGCGTGACGATGTTCTCGCCGGCCAACACCTCGGAGGCACTGTCGACCTACGCCGACAAGGGTCTGTACTTCCGTACCGCCCCGCCGGACCTCTACCAGGGCGACGTGCTCGGCCAGTTCGTGGTCAACGACGGCAACCAGACGGTCGCCATCCTCAACCTGAACGATGCCTACGGCAACGGCCTGGCCGAAACGGCTGCCGCGACGATCACCGAATCCGGTGGCGAAGTCGTCTACCAGCAGTCCTACGACCCCGCCGCCACGTCGTTCGACAGCGAAGTCGACGCCATCGTCGCCGCCGACCCAGACGCGATCATCGTCATCGGCTTCAACGAGTCGTCGAAGATCCTTCGTGCGATGGTCGAAAAGGGCGTTGGACCGACGGTCAAGAACGTTTATGGCTCCGACGGCAACATCGGCAACGCCCTCGGCGTTGACTTCGACGCCGGTAACTGAGTCGAACAACCTGAACAACTGAACACGAACAACTGAAGGAGCCCGGGCCGCGAGGCCCGGGCTCCTTCGCGTCCGGGCTGCTGCCCGCACGACCTGATCTGTCCCCTCGGTGGTCAGCGAATCGGCACAGCGGTTTCGGGCAGGTCGGCGTACTGCGCGCGCAGCTCCGCTTTCAGCACCTTGTTCGACATGTTGCGCGGCAGGGGCGAGTCGCGTACGACGAGGTAGCGGGGCCACTTGAAGTCGGCGAGGCGACCCTCGCAGCGGGCGATCACGTCCGCGCCGGTGAGGCTTCGCCCGTCGGTGACCGCGATGACGGCAGGCGTCTCGCCCCATCGCTCGTCCGGCACGCCGATCACCGCCAGCTCGACGACGCCGTCGAGCCCCGCCAGCTCCCGTTCGATCTCAGCGGGGTATACGTTCAAGCCGCCCGAGATCAGCATGTCCTTCGCCCGGTCCACCACGTAGAAGTAGCCGTCGTCATCCATCCGCCCGAGGTCGCCCGTATGGCACCACCCGTCACGCAGCGCAGCCGCCGTCGCCTCCGGGTTGCGCCAATAGCCGGCCATCACCTCGGGGCCGCGGATGGCGATCTCGCCGACCGTGCCGGGCGCTACCTCCACGCCGACCTCGTCCACGATCTTCGCCTCGCTGTGCATCGCCGGCACCCCGCACGAGCCCACCCGCTCGAACGCCTCGTGGTACGGCAGGGTGATGCCCGACGCGCTCACCTCGGTGAGCGAGTAGGTCTGCGTCATCGGGATGCCACGGTCGAGGAACGTCTGGAGGAGTGAGACCGGGACGGTCGCTCCGCCCGACGAGGCGCACCGGATCGACGAGATGTCGGCGGCGGCGAACGCTGGGTGCTGCGCCATCAGTTGGAACAGGGTCGGCACCGCCATGAACACGGTGATCCGTTCTGCCTCGATGAGCTCCAGCGCCCGGCCGGGCTCGAACGCCGGCTCGAGAACGAGCGTCGCTCCCGACCACAGGGCCACCATGGCCAGCGCGAGCCCACCCGTGAAGGCGAGCGGGAACGGCAACAGGATGCGGTCGTTCTTGTTGATGCCGCCTTGCAGCGCGCGCACCATCGACGCGTAGAACCAGCTGCGGTGCGTGAGCACCGCTCCCTTCGGCTGGCCCGTCGTGCCGGACGTGTAGCAGATGAAGAACGGATCGTCGTCCGCCACGTCGACCGGTGCCGGGCGGCGGCCGCTCGTGACCCGCTCGTCCCATGACGGGTCGTCGACGTCGAGCACGACGAGCGCCGGCCGTTCGGCGGCGACGATGCGCAGTCCGCCGCCGAGCGCCGACTCCGTGACGACCACGACGCAGTCGGCATCGGCGACGACGAAGGCGAGCTCGGGCGCTGTGAAGCGGAGGTTGAACGGAGCGCAGATCGCTCCCAGCCGGGCGCATGCCACGACCACCTCGAGGAACTCGGGGCGGTTCGACATGAGCATGCCGACTCGATCACCGTGGCCGACTCCGAGGTCGGCGAGCGATGCGGCCAGCGACGACGCACGGGCATCGAGCTCGGCCCAGGTGAGATCGCGATCGCCGAAGCGCACCATGCACGCCGACCCCTGCCACCGCGCCCAGTAGGTGACGGTGTCGCCCCAGCGCACGTCAGGGCTCCGTCTCGACGGGCAGCCGGCCCCGGTGACCAGGGTGGGGACGGTCACGCTCGGCATCACCGGGCACCATCGTGCCGACACCGACGACTTCTCGACGGGAGAAGAACCACTCGCCGTCGTCTGCGAAGCACGCCGCTGCCTCGGCGGGATCGTTGGCGTCGACGCGATCGATGTAGCGGATCATCAGCTGCTCGATGGCCCGGGCCTCGAGCATCTCATGCAATGCGGCCTCCATCAGCCCGCGGCCCCATCTGCTCGGCCCACAGCCGACGTCACCATCGATGTCGCCACTCGATCTCCCCTGGCTCGTGTTCCCCCGGTGCCCTGGAGCAGGAACCTACCAGCTGGTCAATTCCACACGGAGCCGAGGACGGCGTCCCGCAGGCACGTCCCGTGAAGGAGACCAGTGACCGAGAAGCTGTTGGCGCAGCTACTCGAGTCACCGTCCGGAACGGGGCGTTCGAACTCCGAAGTGACCGCCAGCCTGACAGCCCACATCACCAACGAACGGGATGCGTCACGGGGCTCAGGTCGGGAGTAGGCGAACGGGAAGGATGCTCTGCACTGGAGTGTCCGTGAGATCCACGGTCTGGATCGTGACGACTACCTCTCCGGTCAACGGGGCGTCGCCGAGTCGGAAGCCGAGGACTCCACCGGCGGCTGCGCTCGATCTGCCCCCGCCACGTCCCTCGATCGTGGTGACCCAAAGCGCTGCGTCGGGATGCAGGACTGCTTGAGCGGTGTCGACCTCGAGAGCCACTACGCCGTTGCGTTCGACGAGCCGCAGGGTGAGTGTGCTTGCCGGGATGTCGTTGTCCTGGCTGAGCAACATGACCGGGAACGGCTCGTCGATGGCGATTTCGTGGCCAGTCTCGATTTCTGGTCGATCCGATCGAGTCAGTAGTTCTGCCCAGGTGGTCTGGTCGGCATTGACGATGTCATCGGCGCTGGGAGCAGGCTCGACGGAGGCGTCGATCACAACGATTGCGTCATCGACTCGGGCGACTGTGTCAGGTGGTGGTCGATCGATGACGCCTGCGAACTGGAGCACTGAGTCGCCGATCAGGGTGTTGACCCGGACATGGGACGTGGTGTCGCCGGTCTGCTGCCGGCACTCGGATCTGGCCACTCGGCCGTGCACGTCGCTGTCGAGGGACTCAGCGAGAAGATCGAGATCGGTCCGGTTGTCGGGTGCAGCAAAGTCAAAGCCGGGAACTGCTGCGTCCGAAGGGCGGACAGTGAGGCCGGATGCGATCGCGGTGAGCGCGTCGCGGTCGAGCCCTCGTGACCGGACGTAGCCAATGGTGCCGTCGTCGAGAGTCCACTGCATGACGCCGTTGCCGTTGTCATAGAGCCGGACCTGATACTGGCGTCCGTTGACCTCCACCGACTCTGTAGAAGCTGGCGGGAGCATCGCGTTGGCGGGGTAGCGCAACACCATCGCGAACGGACCGGTGGCTCCGAGATCGGTGTCGCCGATCACTTGGACAGTCGCCGCGTCAGGACTGACGTGCGCAAACAATGTCAAGCCGTCGATTTCGACCTCACGGGCATACACGGGCCCGCACTGCTCCGGGTCAACGATCGGCCGATCGAGCACGATCGGCGCCACCGCCGTGGTCGGAACCTGCGTCACTGCCGGTGCTCGTGGAACAGCAGACGACGACGATGGGGCTTCCTCCGAGTCAGGAATCGTCGGAACCACTGGCGGCGACGGATCCGACAACGTGTCGACCGGGGAGATGCCAGGGTCGTCGCCCCCGTTCACGACGAGTACGGCACCGAATCCGGCGATGACAATCGCGACGGCCGCCACGGCAACCACGAGCCCGCGGCGCTGCGGCGGATCCTCGAGCCGCCTGGCCACGAAGGGCGGCCGCGGGGCCTCGGGTGCATCACTCACGGCGTCGCAAACCAGGCGTTCGAGCGCCGCATCGATCTCTGCGTCATCTGATGGGTCCGTCATCGCAACTCCTCTCGTAGCCGAGCGCGAGCTCTCGCCAACTGCTTGCGGATCGTGCCCTCGCTTACTCCCAACTCGACGGCGATCTCGGACGGCGACAGGCCAAGCCAGTACGTCAAGAAGACCGCACCCCGCTGCTGCTCGCTGAGCCTCGCCAACGCGGTGCGAGCTGCCACCGCAGCGGTCTCATCGCGTGGCGCACCTCCGCTGCTGCGGTCCGCGTAGCGGCCCTCGCGTCGCTTACGCCGAGAGCGCGACCGCTGGTGGTCGATCGCCTGGCGATACACCGCCTTGAACAGGTAAGCACGCAGGTTCGCGATGCCCTGGACATCAAAGGACTCGTCGAACACTCGAACCATCGACTCGGTCACGACATCGCTCGCGTCGTCCGGGCCGACCAGGATCGTGGCGAACCGGATCAGCTCGGCCGCATGCTCGCGGTACACGACCTCCAAGTTCTCAGCCACCATCCGCATCCCACTATGACGTCACAGCCCATACCAGCGGGTGACACGTCAAGCGAACCCGACCGGATTGCGAGCACCGAGCGGGACAATCGGTCTTGGTAACGCTACCGTTACCAAGTCGTACTAGGTGAGGTCAGCGAGAGGAGACGGGATGATCGACCCCGAGTTCGGAGGCCGTTTGTTGCTCGCGTTCAACGCACCCGAGAAGGTGCCGGTGCACCAGCTCTTCAACGAATGGTTGAGCCATGCACCCACAGAAGTGTCTGCGGGGTACGTCGACCAATTACTCGCCGACGAAGGGTTCAGGGAGTTCATCGAGATCGGCTGGTTTGCGGAGCCGGTCGACCTGTCCCAGCTGCGGGAGATGGCCGTGGGTTCACTTGGGTTGGCGTACCACGATTGGATCGTCGGCAATGGTCTCACGGCCTCGATCGCTACGGATTACCGGCGGTTCCACGAGTTGTTGGAGGGCAGCGGTCGGCTGGACGGGATGCCGACCGAACTCCGATTCGCGATCCTGCGTGGGTTCCAGGTGCACGACTTCTTGCACGTGCTCACCGGGTACGACGCGAGCCCGCGAGGAGAGATCGCGCTTCAAGCGTTCAGCCTGGCCCAGTTTCCGTTCCCGTATTTCGGGATGTGGATGTCGGTCGTGACCACACAGATGACGTTCCATCGCCCGAGCATGATCGTGCCGACGATGGATGCGATCAGCGACGGGTGGCAGTACGGACGGGTGACGGCCAACTTGATGGTTGAGCCCTGGGAAACCATGCTCGATCAACCACTCGACGAGTTGCGTGAGCGGTTTGCGATCGTACCGAGTCCGGTCGCCGTGCGAATGATGGCCCGTGCAGCCTGAACGGGTGCAGTCACGAGATTGGCCCGATTTCGTCTGGTCGGTCGGCGAGGAGGGCTCTGACCCGATCGTCGACGTGGAAGGTCGGCCGTTCCGCCACGACCAATACGAGCAAAGCGGCCACTACGACCACATGGCCGACGATCTGGGTTCGATCGCCGACCTCGGTGTCGAGGTGGTCCGTTACGGCATGCCGTGGCGCATCGCCGAGCCCGAACCCGGCGTGTACGACTGGGCACTGTGGGATCGAGCGATCGGTGCCTGCAATGACGCCGGGCTGGTGCCTGTGATCGACCTGCTGCACTTCGGGCTTCCCGACCATCATCCGGCATTTGCCGACCCGGCATGGATCGACGCCTTCTGTCGCTATGTCGACGCGTTCCTCGACCGCTACCGCGAACCGGTGTGGTTCACACCGGTGAACGAACCCGGCATCACAGCCACGATGACAGCGCGATGGGGGCTCTGGAACGACCAGCTCTGCAGCAGCGCCGATCACGCTCGAGTGCTGACCAACATCGTGCTCGCCAACCTCGAAGCGATTGCACGCATCCGCGCTGATCGGGATGGCTGGTGGATCAGTTCCGAGGGCTTCGATGTGCACGTCGACCCTGGTGGTTCGATGCCCGACAAGCTCGAACGTCGCCAGGCCATCAGCTGGCTCGTGTGGGACCTCCACTTCGGACTCGACCCCGTGGCACCGGCGGCCGGATATCTCGCCGGGATCGACGACGCCGTCCTGGCACACATTCGCGATCTCGCCGTGCAGGATCAGGTCATTGCCGGTCACGACTTCTACCCGACCTCGATCCAGTGCGTCGACGGTGCCGATCCGGAGTGGACGACTCGGGAACGCGTCGATCTCGGGATGACCGAACTCCGCCGCTGGTATGACCGCTACAGCCAGCCGATGTGGATCTCGGAGACCTCGAACCTGTCCCTGTCGGTCGATGACCAGATCTCTTGGCTCGACGCGCTGACCGACGGTCTCGACGGGTTACGCGGCGACGGCGTACCGGTGCGAGGGTTGTGCTGGTACAGCCGCGGCGACCAGTACGACTGGCAGACAGGCCTCTACCGGCCGACCGGCGCGGTGACCCAGGTCGGCCTGTTCGATACCGCCCGCAGACGCCGGCCGGTCGCCGACTCGTTCGCCACGCTCGCCGAGGCCCACCGCTGTCGCGAACACGCACACGAAGGAGATGCCCGTGCACATCGGTGACCACATCCTCGACACCGTCCGCACCGACGGATTCGCAGTGGTGGAGGGGTTCCTCTCCACCGACGAACTCGACGCCGCCCGGGCCGGGTTGTTCGAGGAATTTCCACACCACGATGAGTACTTCGCCGACCCGGAGCAGTACCGCCATCTGGTCAAGCACCCATTCGCAGGGTTGCGCCTCGGCCCGTTCGATTCTTGGCCACTCACCAGGACCGCGTTCCATCCCGACCTCGTCAACGCAGCCGAACGGTTCTGTGGCACGGCCAGCCTGGACCTCTACAAGATCGAGCTGTGGGGCAAGTACAGCGGATCCGTCGACTACGACCAGGCCCACCATCGCGATTTCGCCAACCACAGCCTGGTCGTTCCCCGCCGCGACCACCGCTGGCCGCAACTGACGACGTTCATCCTGCTGTCGGACGTGACCGAACTCGACGGGCCCACCAAGGTCATCCCGCGCAGCATCGGCGACGACATCGCGCTCATCCCTCACGACCTCGAACACGGGAAGCTGTTCGACCAAGAGATCGCGATCACCGGACCGGCCGGTTCGATCTTCTTCTACACCACCGACGTACTGCACCGCGGGTCGGCGATGACGGGCACCGAGCGCAGCCGGTTCGCGCTGCTCGCCGACTACGCCCCACGCGGCAACCCATGGATGGGCAAGATGAGCTGGCCCGGACGCGCCAACCGCCCGGCGTTCACCACGCTGCTTGCCAATGCAACCCCGCGGGAGCGTGACCTGTTCGGCTTCCCACCGCCCGGACACGAGTACTGGAACGAGCAGACACTTCGTGACGTCGCGGCAAGATGGCCGGGCATCGACATGACCCCCTACACGAGCCCGGCCATGACCCCGCAGCCGTGAACCCGCGGACGGCAAGAACAGACCGGCGACCGCGGCTGCCCGCT
>JANNNB010000053.1:0-37797 GCA_031398325.1 Actinomycetes bacterium | reverse complement strand
GGTACGCCATCCCGGCGACCGCGCCGTTCACCGCGGCGATGATCGGCTTGTCGATGGTCATCAGGTACGGGAATCGTCCGGCGAAGTCGCCGCCCGGACCGTCGGCGGGCTCCGCCTTCGGCGTGTCGGCACGCTCCGTCGTCGCAGCAACGCCACCACCGTCACCACCGGCTGCGATGCCCCTGAGCAGGTTCATGTCGGCGCCAGCGCAGAAGGCGCGACCGGCACCTGTCACCACGATGCCCACGACCGACTTGTCGGCCGCGGCTCGCTGCACCGCGTCGGTGATCTCCCGGCCCATCGTGTCGGTCCATGCGTTGAGGGAGTCAGGACGGTTCAGGGTGATCACGGCCACCGGGTCGTTCACCTCGTAGAGGATCTCGTCGTACATCGACTCATCATGACATCGCCGCCTTTCGCCACACGCTGTCGTGTGATGTCGAACCCGGCGGCTCCGGCCTCGGACCCGGACAGTCCCGGCGCCACGATCGACGGTCCGGAGCCAGCCGAACCGAACGAACCCGGCTGACTCACGACGAGCGCGATGCCGTGTCGGCGGTGGCGTCGGGTCGAGCTTCGGCGAGTACGGTTCGCATGCCGTCGGCGGCGCGGCGCACGTGGTCGCCGGCGGGTCGTCCCCACACGTCGTCGTTGCAGACCTCCAGCGACCAGGGCAGCGCGATCCCCATGTCGATGAGCGTTGAAACGAACGTCGCCGCATCGAAGTCACCCTCGCCCGGTGGCACCCGATGGCGAAGGCAGTCGTCCTTGTAGTCGTCGAGGGCCGGCAGTGCAGGTCCGTCGCTCATCTGTATGCCGGTGATCAGCTCGGGCGGGATCGCGCGGACGAGGTCGAGATCGTTCGCGCCGCGAGCGTGATGCCAGATGTCGACACACACCCCACCGTTCGGTCGGCCGGCGCGCTCCACGATCGCGAGGGCGTCGGCGGCGTCGACGATGTTGGTGAACGGGAGGAACTCGATGCCGACGACTGCACCGTGGTCTGCGGCGCGATCGCACAGCGCGCGGAAGTGTTCGGAGGCTTCCGCCAACGTGCCCTCGTACGGTCCGATCGCCTGGACGTACCGGCTCTGGAACCCGTCGACGAGGTCCCAGACGACCGACTCCATCTCCCAGTACGCGTCCGATGGCCGAGGTGTCGCCCATCCGGCCAACACCTCGATCTCGGCGAGGCAGAGGTTCGATGCGGCGAGCAGGTCGGCGAGCCGCCCTGGGCTCATCCCCGACTCGAGCAGCGTCCGGTACTGCCCGACGTAGAGACCGATGCCCGCGAACCCGGCTGCCGCGGCGGCTTCGATGCGGTCCTCGATGGGATGGTCGCGGCCGAGACTGAAGTGGCTGAGCACCAGGTCGTCGACGGCGAGTTCGCGCGGGATGGGAAGCGGCCTCATCCCACCACTCCGATCGCGCTGGGGAGGCCCGCCTCGAGCGAACCCAGCTGCCGTTCCGCCGGCCATGACTCCGGATCGAAGAGCGCTTGCAGGGCGACCCCGTCGACGAGGGCGATCAGCCGCTCGGCCTCGACGACGGCCGCATCATGGTGGAGGGTCGAATCGTCGGCGACCAGCAACCCGGCGAGGTACGACCGGAACTCGCGGTACGCGTCGCGCTGGATCGCGGCCAGTGCCGGGTCGTTGTGGGCTTGTGCGGCGAATGCGATCGTGACGATCCAGTGCAGACGCGACTCGTCGGAGATGGGCAGCGCATTGGTGAGTGTCTCACGGATCGCGTCGCGCGGCGAGAGCGCCTCACGGTCCGATCGCTGCGCTCGCCGCCGGTCCAGCGATTCGCCGAGTGTGAACCGCAGCAGCTCGCGCTTGTCGGTGAAGTAGTGCACGAGTGTCCCGGTGGTCCACCCGGCTTCCGCAGCGACCTGTCGCATCGACGCACCCTCGATCCCCGACCGGGCGATGACGCGCGCCACCGCTGCGGCGAGCTCGGCCCGGCGCTGCTGGACATCGACCACCTTCGGCATTGACGCAGAATATCACAGCTGTTATAAATCAGGTTCGAATCAGCGACCAGGGGAGATCGACGCATGGTGCATGTTCCGACACGGGGAGACGTACCGGTTCGCCTCGGACCAGGTGTCCAGCTCGTTCCCGATCACGGTCCGAGCCGGATGGATCGCGACGTCTACACCGACCCACATCGCTTCGAGCTGGAGCGTCAACGGGTGTTGGCCAAGCACTGGATCCTCGCCGGCCGGTCGGCGCAGGTCGCCGAGCCGGGCGATTGGCTGACCTTCGAGGGCCACGGCGAGACGGTGATCGTCACCCGCCAACCCGACGGTTCGGTCGCGGCGTTCCACAACGTCTGCCAACACCGTGGGCCTGCCATCGTCGGTGCGTCCACCGGGTGCGGCGCGCGTCGGTTCACCTGCCCGTATCACGGCTGGGTGTACGACACGAAGGGTGTGGTCGTCGGTGTGCCCGAGCGCGAGGACTTCGATCCGGCGCATCTCGAGGGTGTGCGCGCTCCGGCCGTCGCCGCCGACGAATGGGGTGGTTGGGTCTGGATCAACCTCGCCGGTCCCGAGGCAGCCCAGCCGCTCATGGACGCGATCGGCGAGGAGATCACGGCCGATCTCGGTCGGTTCCGGATGGAGGACATGATCCTGCTCGACGTGCTCGAGTGGGACGTGCCGGTGAGCTACAAGGCGATCGTCGATGGCTTCAACGAGATCTACCACACCAAGCAGCTCCACGGGGTCGGGCCCGAGTGGTCGAAGGCGGCCCGCAATTCGTCGTTCCACATCGTCGGCGACAACTACATGTGCTTCGTGCCGCGAGCCGATCACCTCGACGAGTTGATGGTCGACCCCGATCATCACCGCTTGGCGATCTGCCACTACGTGGTGTTCCCGAACACGGTCTTCAACTGCAACCCGGAGCACGTCCAGGTGTTCAACCCCATCCCGGTCGAGGTCGACCGGACCCGGTTCCTCTGCTGGGAGCTGATCTACCCGGGAGACCCCGACGACCCGGAGTACGCCTCGTACCTCGAGCGGACCATGCGGCATTGGGAAGGCCTCAAGCGCGTCGTCGGCGAGGACATCGAGATCTACGACCAGCTCGAACGGACGAAGCGTTCGAGCGGGTACACCCAGCACATCCTCAACGAACGCGAATGCAAGATCGCGCACTACCACGAGAACATGGACCGCAAGATCCGCGAAGGCTGAGTTGGTGCGCGGGGTCAGGCACCGCGCACCAACTCAGGTGAGCGCGGCGGACCACCACTGTTCGAAGAAGGGCAACACCGTCCGGTCGACCAGTTCGACGATCAGACCGCTCGGTGGCTTGACGTAGGTGAACACGCCGAAGCCCTCGCCGTCTCCAGGGTCCCGCTGCGCTCCGACGAGCGTCCATCCCAGTTCGACGAGGGAGTCGGTCTCGGCGGTGACGTCGTCGACCCACACTCCGAGGTGGTGCGCCCCGGTGCGATCGTCACCGTCCCAGAACGAACCCGGGGTGCCCTGGAGCAGTTCGAGGTGTTGCGGAGCCTCGGCCGAATAGGTGTAACGCAGGTGGACCTCGTGGAGCCCCTCGGTCGGCGTCCACAGCGTCTGGGCCGGGTTGTCGCGGGTCTCGGCCCACGTCACGCCGAGGCCATCGCCGAGTTCGGCCATCGCCGCCTCGAGGTCGGGCACACGGATACCCGTGTGGAACAGGTCGCCAAAGTTGATCATCGGTCAGCCGTCCTGTGTTGTCGTGTCGAGTGAGGCCGGGTCCGCCAGGAGTTCCACGATGGTTCGGCAGAACGCGGCCGCAGGGGCGCCGTCGAACGCGCGGTGATCCCACGTGAGACTCAGCGTGAGGCGTTTCGTGGTGCCGGCGCGTCCGTCGGTGTCGAGGACGACGTCGTCGCGCAGTCGGCCGACGCCGAGGATCGCCGTGTTCGGGGGGTTGATGACCGGCGTGAAACCGTCGACCCCGAACATGCCGAGCGTGCTCACCGAGAACGTGCCGCCTTCGAGGTCGGCAAGCTCCAGGGAACCAGCGCGAGCTGCCTCGGCCAGACGTGTCGACTCGGCGCTCAGCGCGAGCAGATCGAGCCCAGCGGTGTCGCGTATCACGGGGACGATGAGCCCGTTGTCGAGAGCCACCGCCATACCGACGTGCACCGCCGGCAGCAGAGCCACGCCGGCATCGGTGATCTGGGAGTTCACGATCGGGTGGCGGACCAGGGCTCGACCCGCTGCGGCGATCACGTAGTCGGTGTAGCTCGGCGCGAGGCCAGCAGCCTTCCGCCGGTCGCGGTCGGCGACCACGGCGTCGACGTCGGCGTCCATGAACAGGGTCAACTGCGCCATCTGCGCCAGCGAGTCGTGCATCCTGCGCGCGATCGTGCCGCGCATCCCGCTCAGGCGGATCGTCGATGTCGGCTCCTGCATCGCTGCCGGAAGTGCCGTCTGGGCGGCGCCTGCTGACGTCGGCGCCACCTCGGCACGAGCCACGCGGTCGAGGATCTGGCGGACATGGAGCGCGACCGCATCCTTGGTCACCGAGCGTTCGACCGGGTCCGGAGCCACGACGGACAGGTCGATTCCGAGGAGGTCGGCGAGGTGCCGGGCGGCTGCCGTCGCCGGAACGCCGACGCCCGTCGTGCCGGACGATGCCGAGCGCGCGGTTGGGGGCACCGGCAGCGGTTGCGCCGCTGCGGGAACGACATCGTCGAGGTCCTCGGACACGATGCGGCCCCCGGGGCCCGTGCCGCTGACCGTCCGCAGGTCGATGCCGCGTTCGCCGGCCAGGCGCTTGGCCAGCGGTGACGCGATGATGCGGCCTCCCGCCGCGGCTGGGCCCGACCGGCTGGCGGCGGTCGCGTCCGGGGACGGGCGGGCGGCTGGTGCACCCGCCGGCGTCGGCGTTGCCTGCGCAGCGGGAGCGTCCGCCGCCGGCGCGCTCTCACCGTCGGCGAGGATCCAGCCGATCAGCTCGCCGCACGCGTAGGTCTCGCCGACCTCGCCGAGGCGATGCAGTCGTCCCGATCCGGCCGACTCGACGTCGGTCTCGGTCTTGTCGGTCTCGATCCGCAGGACAGCTGTTCCTGCGGCCACGGTGTCACCCTCGGCGGCGTACCACTCGGTGATCGTGCCCTCCTCCATCGTGAGCCCGAGCTTGGGCATGATGAACTCAGTCGCCATGGATGTCCTTTCGTCGTGAAGTTCCGTCGAGCGCCTCGAATCGTCGATCGCGGGCGGCGATCGCGAGGGTCATGTCGACATCGAGGAGTCGGGGCCCGGACTGCTCGATCGAGGCGGTGATGGTCGCATCGGCCGACACGGGCATGGTCCGCTCGCCGTCGTATGCGAGAACCCCACCGCCGGGCAACTGGATCGAGGCCGACGGCGCGAGGGGTTGCACCGACGCCACCTCGAGCGTGGCGAAGGTGCCGGGGGCGAGCGGCACACGAACCCGCCGTCCCCCCGGGCCGAGCTCGATGAGCACGCCACCGGGTTCGTTTCGATCGACCGGATGGACCCGGCCGGCGATGCTGGCCACGCCGGTACTCGCAGGGTTGGCGATGCAGGCGACGACCCAACGGATCGTCGCAGGGTCACTGACGGCCCGGGCGCCGACGAACACCGTGTCGATCAGAGCCGCTTCGACGAGCGCGTGATCGTGGACCAGGCCCGGCCGTTTCGGATCGTCGACGGTGAGGGCGACACGCTTGGCCTGTCGGCCGGCGAGTTCCACCGACACGGCGCCGGTCGCCACCAGCGCGGCGGCGACGCCTGCGGTCGTGCCGTCGACGGTCGACGGAAAGACGTTGTTGGTCCCGGTAGAGATCGCGATGAGCGGTGCATCGGGCCAGCCCGTGGCCACGTCGCGACAGGTGCCGTCTCCGCCGAGAACGACTACTGCGCCGACTTGTGCCTTCCACATCTCCCCGGCCGCCGCGCTCGTGTCGAGGTGGGATCCGGTCAGTGGCGAGTCGACGAACTCGATGTACCCGTCGAGGCCGGCAACGGCCCGCTCGGCGAGATGGTGGGTGTCGGTGCTCAGGAGCACACGGTCTGCGCCCGTCTCGAGCGCACCTGCGACCACGCGACGCATGATCCCGATCTTCACGGCGTCGGATGTCTGACCCGATGCCGATGTCAGGCGTCGGATGTCCTTGCCCGCATGGGGGTTGACGATGATGCCGACGGACGACACGCCGGGCCGTGCGCTGCGAGCGCTCGTCGTACTCGCCATGGTCAGGTCGATCCCTGCGGCGCAGACCTGGTCACGACATCAGGCTCCGCGAGCAACGATGGCGCGGATCCCCGCTTCGATGTCGGTGGTCGAGGGGAGGTAGTGCTGCTCGAGCACCGGGGAGAACGGAACGGGTGAGAAGGGCGCTGCGATGCGGCCGACCGGCGCGTCGAGGTAGTCGAAGGCCTCTTCCTGGATCTGCGCGGCCACCTCGGCCCCGAGACCGCCGAATCTGACGGCCTCGTGCACGACGATCACCCGGTTGGTCTTGCGCACCGACTCGACGATGGTTGCCGTGTCGAGCGGCTGGAGAGTGCGCGGGTCGATCACTTCGACGTCGATGCCGTCGGCGGCCAGACGCTCAGCGGCGTCGAGCGCCTCGTTGGCCATCCGGCCCCACCCCACGACGGTGACGTCATTTCCCGGCCGCAGGATGTTGGCCTGGCCGAGCGGAATTGCGTACGCCTCTTCGGGCACTTCGCCCTGCATGCCGAGCAGGCGCTTGTGCTTGATCATGATGGTGGGGTTGTCCTCGCGGATGCAGGACGTCATCAACCCCTTCATGTCGTACGGGTTCGACGGGTGCACCACTTTGAGCCCGGGGATGTGGCAGATGAGCGCCTCGAGCGACTGGCTGTGCTGAGCTGCCGCCGACAACCCGCCCCCGCCACCGGTGCTGATCGTCAGCGGGATCGTGGCCGCGCCGCCGAACATGTACTTCAACTTCGCCGCCTGGTTGACGATCTGGTCGAAGGCCACGCAGATGAAGTCCATGAACATGATGTCGACGATCGGCCGCAGCCCGGTCACCGCCGAACCGACCCCGAGGCCGATGATCGCCTGCTCGCTGATCGGCGTGTCGACGACGCGCCGTTCTCCGAACTCGGCCTGCAGCCCGGCGTACGTGCCGAACACGCCGCCGAACGCGCCGATGTCCTCCCCCGCGCAGAACACGTTCTCGTTGGCCGCCATCTCCTGGCGGACCGCCTCGTTGAACGCCTGTCCGTAGGTGAGCTTGCGGCTCATGCCGGCACCCCCTTCTCGATCAGCTGCGAGCCGTCCATCACCGTGTACACGTCGATGAGCAGCTGATCGGGTGTGGGCACCGGACTGTCCTCGGCGAACTGGATCGCGGTCTCGATGTCGGCGCGCAACTCGGCCCACACTGCGTCGATGTCGTCGCGTGACGCCGTGCCGTGCTCGATCAGGCGCGCTTCGAAGGAGAAGATCGGATCCCGTTCGCGCCACTCGGCGACCTCGTCGTCGGTGCGGTACTTCAGCCCGAGGTTCTGCACCCCGTGGTGGTTGAAGAACCGGTAGGTCTTGGCCTCGACCAGCGAGGGGCCTTCGCCGCGGCGGGCTCGGGCCACCGCTTCGCTGGCCGCTTCGTGGATGGCGACCACGTCCATGCCGTCGACGATCACGCCGGGCATGCCGTACCCGGCGGCGCGGTCGACGATGTCGGTGATCGCCATCGTCTTTTCGCGGGCGGTGAACTCGCCGTACTCGTTGTTCTCGCAGATGAACACGACCGGCAGCTTGAGCGCGCAGGCCATGTTGGCCGCTTCGTGGAACGCGCCGATGTTCGTGGAGCCGTCACCGAAGAAGGCGACGGCGACGTTGCCGTTGTCCTTGTACTTGTTGGTGAAGCCGGCGCCGACTGCGATCGGTGCCCCCGCCCCGACGATGCCGTTCGCACCGAGCATGCCGACGTCGAGGTTCGAGATGTGCATCGAGCCGCCCTTGCCCTTGCAGTAGCCGGTCGACTTGGCCATCAGCTCGGCCATCATCTCGTTGAACTGGCCACCCTTCGCGACCAGGTGGCCGTGCCCGCGGTGGGTCGAAGTGATCTGATCGTCGTCGGTGAGCGTGGTGCACACGCCCGCGGCGACGGCCTCCTGGCCGACGTAGAGATGGAGGAAGCCGGGCAGCTTGGCCGCCTCGGCAAGTTTGCCCGCCGCTTCCTCGAAGAGGCGGATGCGGACCATTCGGCGGTGCATGTCAAGCAGCACCTCGGTCGAGAGTTCCATGCGTGTCCTGTCTGCGGATCGGGCCGGATCAGCGGCTGAGGATGGTGACGCCGCTGATGCCGGGGGCGCCGTACACGTGGGTGTAGGCGACCTTCGGATCGTTCGGTACTTGGCGTTCGCCGGCATCACCGCGAAGCTGCAGCACATTCTCGTACACCTGGCGGAGCCCGGAGGCACCGATCGGCTCGCCGTTGGCCAGACAGCCACCGTCGGTGTTGACCGGAAGGCGGCCGTTGATCTCGGTCTCGCCGTTGGCCAGCATGTGCTCCTGCTCGCCGTGCTCGCAGAACCCGTTCTCGGCCATGTGCATGATCTCCGCGCCGGCCTCGGTGTCCTGCAGCTGGGCGACGTCGATGTCCTTCGGGCCGATGCCGGCCATCTCGAAGGCCGCCTTCGATGCCGCCGACGTGGGCCCCGGATCGTGCTCGACTGCGATCGACGGTGCGAGCACCTCGAACGAGCCGAACTTGCGCGTGCGCACCGCCGCGGCCTGCAGGTAGATCGGGCGATCGGTGTACTGCTTCGCCTTGTCGGCGCGGCAGAGGATCATGGCGACGCCGCCTTCGCCCGGCGAGCAGAACATGTACTGCGTGAGCGGGTACGACAGCATCAGCGAGTCGAGGACCTCCTGTTCGCTCAGTGGCTTGCGTCGCCACGCCATGGGGTTGAGCGAGCCGTTGCGGAATGCCTTCGCGGCGACCTTGGCGAGCGATGCCTGGGTGATGCCGTACTCGTGCATGTAGCGGGTGATCTTCATCCCGAAGAACTGGGTGGTGAGCGCGAGGCCCGAACCGCCGTACCAGTCTTTGCCACGCGGCCCCTTGATGCGGAAGGCGCCAGGCTCGTGCTTGTCGAAGCCGATGGCCATGCCGATGTCGGCCGCCCCGGACTCGATCGTGTTCACCGCTTGCGCGAGCGCCGTGCCGCCCGTGGCGCACCCGTTCACGACGTTCGTGAAGGGCAGGCCGGTGAGGCCGACGCGGCTGACCATCGTGTCGGCGGCCCCGCCGTCCATCGATCCGCCGACCGCGAACTGCATGTCCGACCACTGTTGGCCGCAGTCGGCCAGCGCCCGACGTACCGCCACAACTCCTTGGTCCATGCCCGAGATGCCGTCGTTGCGGCCGAACTCGTGCATGCCGATCCCGACGATCGCAACGTTGCTCATGATTGGGTTCCCTCGTTGGTGGTGGTGCTGACGGGTGCGAATGCGTAGGTGACGACGTCGTTGCCGTCGTCGTCGACGCCGAGGCGATCGAGGACGAGCTCCATCTCCATCCCGATGACGAGCTTGTCGGGATCCGACTCGGTCAACCGCGCCTCGACGCGGATCAGACCATCGAGTTCGACGTAGCCGACGCCGTACGGCACGAAATCGTCTCCCACCGGGCCGAGGTAGGGAGGTGCTTTCGGCGGGAACGCCTGCACCGTCCAGGTCCAGAGCGTGCCGCGGGTCGGCAGCTCCACGTCTTCCTGGGTGTTGAACATGCACTTCGGGCAGCCGCTCTGACGGGGGAACATGTGGTTCCCGCAGTTCGTGCAACGACTCCCGAGCAGTGTCGGCGTCTCGCCGTCGATCGTGAAGATGCCATCAGCGACGGCAACAGTGGTGGTCATTCGTCCCCCTGCTAACTGAATGATTGTTAAGGAACGACAGTAGCAGCGCCGTCATCGGGCGGAGAATCGAGGCCCCGACCGCACTTGTCGGGCCTCACTTGGTCGCGAACCAGGCCTCGATCAGGGCGTCGACCTGACGCTCGACGTCGTCTTCCGACACGCCGAGCATGCTGATCTGGTCGGTGTGGGAGAGCCCGACGAGCAAGAGGTAGTACATCCGCACCTGATTCGGCGTGAGCCCGGCGAGGCGCTCGAGTCGTTCGGCGTTCTCCCGCTGCCAGACCTGGAGCAACTCCGCGACCTCGGGCTGGCGGATCGCCGCGCAGTGCAGTTCCGCGACGAGGATGCGGGTCGGCCTGAAGTCGGGGTGCAGCCAGTGCATCGCGATCTCACGGACGCCCGCCACGCCTGGCAGCCGCGTGGTGGCGATGGCGGCGAGTTCGTGGCGACTCGCCTCGACCAACAGGGCCGCCTTGCCCGAGAAGTGGCTGTAGATCGCCGGTGTCGACACGCCGGCGCGTCGTGCGATGTCGGCCAATGTGGCGCCGTCGTAGCCGAACTCGACACAGGCGTCGACCGCAGCGCGCAGCAGCCGCTCACGGGTCGGTGTTCCGTGTTCGTCGATCTTCGGGGGGCGTCCGATCCGCGCAACCTGCGGCTGCTGGCCTGCCGTCATCGGGAAGAGGTTCGTCGATTGCGGGGGAGCATTGTCAACATGTTGCCCCGCGCGCCCATCGGAATGAGCGACGGAGTAGTTCCGCATAGGCAGGTTGCTCCCAGGAGCCACGCTCGATCACCGGGTAGTACGCGACGACGGGCACCATGTCGTAGTGCCCTCGGCAGTGGCCCAACGTGTTGTAGAGGACCGCACCGGCGCCGAGTTCGCGCAGGTACATCACGAGGTGTTGGTCGTCACCGGTGGTCCAGTCGGACTCGACGAACCCTCTGGCGGTGCCGGACCAGGTGGTGTGCAGCAGCGGCAGCAGCGCATCACGGTCGGCATGTTCGGACAGGTAGAGCTCGTCGTCGGTCTCGAACGGTTCGACACCGGCCACGAGCCAGTGGTCGGGCGTCGACAACTCGACGAGGTACGGGGCGATCGGCGGATGGGCGACGAACTGCGACCCGAGGGTGTCGGCCCAGAGCGGGAAGACACGAGGCGAATCGACGCCCTCGGGCGTTCCGACATCGAGCGCGGAGTTCGTACCGTGCAGCGCCACCCAGCGTCCGCCGTCGATCACCCATTGCCTGATTCGCTCCTGGGCCGCGACGCTCGGTCGCACGTTGCACGTGTAACTGACCAGGATCGACCCGGCTGCGATGGCGTCGGCGTCTTCGTAGTCCTGCTGGACCCTGACCCGGAACTCCTCGTGTTCACCGAGCAACTCGAGCAGTCGGAGCCGAGCGAAGTCGATGTCGTGGTACATCCCGCCGGCGACGAGGGTGACGTCGATCCGACTGCCGGGGCTCTGCTCGCTCATGTCCGTCTCAGAAGTCGATGCGCTTCAGGAAACCGCCGTCGACGGTGACGTTGACGCCGTTCACGTGGCGGGCACGGTCGCTGGCCAGGAACGCCGCAACATCGGCGACGTCCTGCGCAGTGCCGAGTTCGCCGCCGGGATGGGCCTTGGCGGTCGCCTCGTAGAAGGCGGCCATGTGGTCCCTGATCATGTTCCAGTCACCACCCTCGATGAAGATCGGGCCGGGGGAGATGACGTTGCAGCGGATGCCCTTCGCGCCGAGCACCTGGGCCTGGCCGAGTGTCCAGTTGGTGACGGCGGACTTGAAGGCGCTGTAGCTGCCCGCGCCCGACCCGAAGTGCTCGGCGGTCGCGGTGGTTCCGATGCTGATGACCGAGCCGCCGCCGTCCGCGAGTGCTTCCGTCGCAGCGCCGACGCCGAGGACCAACGACATCAGGTCGACGTTGAAGTTGTTGAGCCATCCCTCCGGCGTCTTGGCCGGCTTGCCCGATGTGTTGTGGACGTAGATGTCGATGCCGCCGAGCTCGTTGGCCGACGACTGCACCCACGCGGTGAGCGCGTCGCTGTCGGCCGCGTCGACCGACGCGCCGATGACGGTGCCGGCGGCGGACATCTCCTCGACGGCCGCGGCGACGCCGTCGGCATCACGGGCGCAGATCGCGACCGACGCCCCCTCGGCGAGCAGCGTCTCCGCGATGGCGCGTCCGATGCCTTTCGTGGCGCCGGTGACGAGTGCTCGCTTGCCGTTGAGTCCGAGGTCCATGGTCTCTCTCCTGTGTTCGCGTGGTCGTGCCGTACTGACGAGCACAACTGGGCTGGATGTGCGCAGTGCTTCTCGACGGGAGAACATAACCGAATGGTCGTTCACTATCGACAGTCGGGCATGTCGCGTTCTACCGTGGAGCGATGCACGGTGGGAACTCATGAGTACGCGCGCGGCGATCGTGACGGGAGCAGCATCCGGGATCGGGCGCGCCACGGTGGAGCGGCTGGCCGCGCGCGACGTTTCGGTGGTGGCCGTCGATCGGGCCGCCGACGAGCTGGCGTGGACCGCCAGCAGCGAGTTCGCGGGGCAGATCCGCGCCGTCGTCGGCGACGTGACGTCCGTTGCCGTCAACCTCGAAGCGGTGTCGACGGCGATCGAGTCGTTCGGCCGACTCGACGCGGCGGTGTTCAACGCAGGCGTGTCGATGGGCGGCGGTCTCCTCGACCTGCCGATGGATGAGTTCGATCGCTCGATCGACGTCAACGTCCGTGCGGTCGCGATCGGGATCCGATCCGTCGTCCCGACGTTGCGGGACGGCGGTGGCGGACGCATCGTCGTCACCGCGTCCACGTCGGGTATCGCCGGCGATCCGAACATGTGGGCCTACAACACGGCCAAGGGTGCGGTGATCAACCTGGTGCGGTCGGCTGCCGTCGATCTCGGTGCCGACGGCATCACGGTCAACGCCGTGTGCCCCGGACCGACGGAGACCGCCATGACCGAGCGCTTGCGAGCGCTCGACGCTTACGAGGAGCTGCGTCGACGGATTCCGCTCCAACGATGGGGACGCGCTGACGAGATCGCCGCCGTCATCGAGTTCCTGACCTCCGCCGACGCGTCGTTCGTGAACGGTGCCATCGTTCCGGTGGATGGCGGGATCACGGCGAACACCGGCCAGTTCACGCCGCGCGAGCGCCCAGCCTGAGCGGCACATCCAGTGACGACCATGCCGACACGTCGAAAGGAGCAGACCATGACATCGAATCTGCTGGATCGCTTTGATCTCACCGGCCGCGTGGCCGTGGTGACCGGGTCGGGTCAGGGCATCGGTCGGGCGATCGCCTGGGGGCTCGCCGACGCCGGCTGTGACCTCGTGCTGAACGCTCGACGCCTGCCCGACCTCGAAGTGACGGCACAGGGGGTCGAGGAGCGAGGTCGTTCGTTCTTGATCGTCGCCGGCGACATCCGCGATCTGTCCGAGAGCGTCGCGGAGCGGACGATCGAACGCTTCGGCCGGCTCGACATCTGGGTCAACAACGTCGGTGGCTCGGACGAGAAGACCACCCGAACGCTGATCGACACGCCCGACGACGTCTTCCGGTCGCAACTCGAGCTGAATCTCACGTCGGCGTTCCAGGGGTGCAAGGCGGCGGCGAAGCGAATGGGTCCGGGCGGCTCGATCGTGAACATCAGCTCGGGCGCCGGGATGCGGGGATCGCCGTTCACCGGACCGTATGCGGCGGCCAAAGCCGGGATGAACAACCTCAGCGAGACCTTGGCGCTCGAACTGGCGCCCGACATCAGGGTCAACACCGTCGCTCCCGGGCCGGTGGCGACCGAGGCGTTCGCCGACGTGCTCGGTACGGAGGGTCAGCTCGAGGCGATCGCGTCGACGATCCCGCTCGGCCGGATGGGCGAGCCCGACGACATCGCCGGCGCCGTGCTCTATCTGGCATCGGACGCAGCGTCCTGGGTCACCGGTCAGTTGATCCTCGTTGCGGGCGGGCGCACCCAGCGGACGCACCAGTACCGACCACGGACCGCCCCGAACTCCTGATCCGCGTCATACTTGACCGATGGCCGACACGGTGCGCGCAGGTCGCAGACTCGGTCGTCCGCGTGAGGCCGACTCCGCCGCGACGAAACGCCGCATCCTCGACGTCGCCCGCTCCGCCTTTGCGAGCGGTGGCTACGACTCGTCGACGAACCGCGATCTCGCCGCGCAGGTCGGCATCACGGCCGGTGCGCTCTACTACTACTACCCGTCCAAACTCGACCTGTACCTCGCCGTGCACGACGACGTGCAGCAACGCGTGTACGGCAAGTTCAACGAGGCGGTCGACGGCGCACAACGCTTTCTCGACGCGTTCGATTCGGTACTCGACGTCGCTCATCAGCTGAACGAGGCTGATCCGACGATCGCTGCATTCATCGGTGTGACGCGGGCGGACATGCGCCGCCACCCGGAGATCGCGACGTCGCTCGCCGACCACACCGAACGGCGCAGCGCCTTCTTCGAGCGCCTCATCGATACCGGCGTGGGCAGCGGCGAGATCGACGCGACGAACCGCGCGTTCATGGTCGAGTTCGTGTCGATCATCCTGATCGGCCTCACCGACGGGGTGTCCGACGACTCCGATCGTCACCAACGCGCCGTCACGTCGATCAAGATGGCGCTTCGCGGCAACCTGTTGAAGCCGCTCTGATACTCGGAGTAAGTTTCGGTCCCGATCGAGTCGACGCCGACCTCTGAACGTGTACGGTTCCGGCTCGACACAGCGAGGGGGGTTGTCATGGGAGTGCTCGACGGGCGCGTTGCCTGCATTACCGGTGGGACACGAGGGATCGGTCTCGGGATCGCGAGGGGATTCCTCGACGAGGGGGCGAAGGTCGTGGTCAACGGCCGCGACCCGGCCAAGGCCGCGCAGACGCTCGCCGCGCTCGACGCCGGCGACCGGGTCCATTTCATCGCCGGCGATGTCAAACAGCGCGAGTCGTGCGAGGCGATCGTCGACGGCACGGTCGACCACTTCGGACGGATCGACATCCTCGTCGCCAACGCGGGAGGCGCATCGGGGCACGCGCCGATCGTCGATCTCACCGATGAAGCGATGCAGGACTCGCTGGTGTGGAACTTCTGGCACACGTTCTGGACGATGCGCCGGGCGTTCCACTACATGATCCCGCAGCAGTACGGACGCGTGCTGAGCGTGAGCTCGCTCGAGGGCAAGGTCGGCAAGCCGGGGATCTCGATCTACGTCACGGCCAAGCATGCGATCAACGGGCTCACCAAATCGGCGGCACACGAGGTCGGCACGCTCGGCATCACGGTGAACGCCTTGTGTCCAGGTGCCATCGAGACCGACATCATGATGGCGGAAGGTCCTGCCGCCGCCGAGTCGATGGGTCTCGATTACCAGGGGCTGCTCGACATGTTCGCCCAGGAATCGGCGATCAAGCGGCTCAACGATGTCGAAGACGTCGCCGCCGTCGCGACGCTGCTCGCATCCGACGCCGGCGCCGGCATCACCGGCTCGCTCATCTCGATCGACGGTGGCACGGCTCCGTACTGAGCCGGAGCCCCACGACGAAGCTCAAGGAAGGAACCAGACATGGGAAAGCTCGACGGAAAGGTCGCCTGCATCACGGGCGGGACCCGCAGCATCGGCCGGGGAATGGCCGATGCGTTCATCGCGGAAGGCGCCAAGGTCGTGGTCAACGGGCGCGACGAAGCAAAGGGTCAGGCGTGTCTCGACGAGATGGGCGCCGGGGGCAACGCCGCGTTCTTCGCCGGCGATGCCTCCAAGCAGGAGGCGGTCGAGGGCCTGATCGACTTCACGATCGAACGCTATGGGCAGCTCGACATCTGCTGTCTGAACTCGGGCGGGGTGCTGCAGACGGCCCCGGTCGCCCAGATGTCCGACGAGGAGTGGGCGCTCGAGGTCGACTGGAACCTGAACCATGTGTTCTGGGGCATGCGGCGCGCGCTGCAACACATGATCCCGCGCGAGTCCGGTCGGGTCATCGTCACTTCGTCGGTCGAGGGCAAGCTCGGCAAGCCCGGCATCCCCGGTTACTCCGCGACGAAGCACGCGGTGAACGGGCTGGTCAAGTCCGCGGCGCGTGAGGTCGGCACGCTCGGCATCACGGTGAACGCGATCTTGCCGGGGATCATCGAGACCGACATCGTTCGCGAGACCGGGCCCGACTCGGCGGTCGCGATGGGTGTCGGTACCTACGACGATCTGATCGCGATGTTCAGTTCGGAGTCGGCGATCAAGCGACCGAACACCGTCGAGGAAGTGGCGGCCGTTGCCGTGCTGCTCGCCTCCGACGTCGCGAGGAACATGACCGGTTGCATGTTCCCCGTCGACGGCGGGACCATGCCCTACTGATGGGTCACAACTGAACGGGTCACACCGACCCGGAATCGAACCGAGCACGGAGGTGCGTCACCGATGAGTGCAGGACTGACCGTCGAGGAACGGATCGGCGCGCTGGAGTGTCCGGTCGACCACACGATGCTCGACCCGGTCGTCCAGGACGATCCGTGGGACTTCTACCAGCAGCTGCACCGGCGGTGTCCCGTCTTCCCGATGCCCGAGATCGGCGGCGTTATGGTGACGCGCTACGAGGACGTGCGCTTCGTGCTCACCAATCCCGATCTCTTCTCGAGCGCCGGCCGCGGCGGCGGCACCAGGAAGGGTTTGCAGGTCGACAACGCTCGCCGCTACCAGCAGATCCTGCGTGAGCGGGGTTGGGGTCACGTCGAGACGCTGCAGCGGACGGATCCGCCCGTGCACACGGCGTATCGCCAGCTGGTGGCCAAGGCGTTCCTCCCACGTCGCATCAAGGCGATGGCCGACCACATCGACGACGTGACCACGGAGCTGATCGACGGGCTGATCGACGCCGGCACGTGCGAGTTCAACCTCGACTTCGCGATGCCGCTGCCGGGGATCATCATCGCCGAGGAACTGGGGCTCGACCGATCGGAGATCCACCGGTTCAACCGGTGGGCCCACGCGATGTTGGCCTTGGCGATGCGACCGCTGTCCGAGCAGGAACTGTTGGAGACGGTGGAGATCGAACTCGAGGCGCAGCACCATCTGGCGGCCGAGTTCGAACGCCGCCGACTCGAACCGAGTGACGACTTGATCTCCACGCTCGTTCACGCCCACGAGGACGAAGCCGACGCCGAGCCGCTCACCGTCGCCGAACTCCAGAACCTGATGCACCAGCTCGTGACGGGCGGCTTCGAGACCACGACGAGTGCGCTCAACCACGGGATGTGGCTCCTGACCCGCTATCCGGACGTGCAGGATCGCGTCCGTCGTGACCCGTCGTTGATTCCCGGCTTCGTCGAGGAGGTGTTGCGATTCGAGAGCCCCGTGCAGGGTCTCATGCGGCGGGCGACCCAGGACGTCGAGCTGAACGGCGTGGTCATCCCCGAGGGCGCGATGGTGATGATCCGCTACGCCGCCGCGAACCGTGACGAGTCGGTCTTCGAGCACGCGGACGTGTTCGACATCGACCGCGCCCGCAGCCCGCAGCACCTCGCCTTCGGGGTCGGGCCACACTTCTGTGTCGGCGCCGCGCTGGCGCGCCAGGAGTTGCACAGTGCGTTCACGCAGTGGCTGGCCCGGACGTCCACGATCGAACTCGCTCGACCCCTCGAGTCTCCGGTGCACGAGCCGTCGTTCATCCTGTTCCCGATGAAGGAACTGCCGCTGCGATTCGAGCCGGCGTGAGAACGGTCACGACGGGTCCGCGTCGAGCAGTCCGTTCGTTTCGTTCTACGGTGCGGCCATGAGCGAACACCCCGAGAACTACGAAGACGTCACGGTGTACGGCCTCGACGACGATGTCGAGCAGGAGATGCTCCTCGCCCAGAACGAGTGCACGTTCATCTGGTCGAACAAGGAGGGGTGGCCGGTCGGCGTGATCATGTCGTACGTCTTCCGCGACGGGAAGTTCTGGTTGACCGCCTCCAACCAACGGGCGCGGATCAGCGCGGTCCGTCGCGATCCGCGCGTCTGCATCGTGGTCACGTCGACCGGGTCGAAGATGGCGCGCAACAAGACCGTGACCTACAAGGGCACGTGCACGATCCACGACGACCGACCGACACTCGAGTGGTTCTACCCGGAGCTGTCCGCAGTCATTCGACCCGACGACCCGGAGGCTGCGGCGTTGTTCGCCCGCTTCCTCGACTCGCCGCGCCGCGTGGTGCTCGAGGTCGAGCCGACGCAACGCATCGGCTACGACGGCGGGAAGATGGGCAAGGCCACCGCGGACTGGATGGCTCAGCAGCGGGCCGGAACGCACGAGGACGAGGCGACGTCGTGAGCGAGCACCTGGGTCTCAGCGCGGACGAGGTGCTCACCACCACCCGATCGGTCCGCAAGCGGCTGGACCTCACGAGGCCGGTGCCGCGTGACGTGTTGATCGAGTGCATCGACATCGCCCACCAGTCGCCGACGGGGTCGAACTCGCAGCGTTGGCGGTGGATGATCATCGAGGACGCCGACAAGCGTGCCGCCATCGCTGACATCTATCGCACGAACTTCGCCGCCGCGTACGCGGGCGCCGAACCGCCCCCGGCCGGCTCACAGGCCGAGCGGGTGAACCAGTCGGCACAGCACCTGGCGGCGCATCTGCACGAGGTGCCGGTGCACGTGATCCCGTTGCTCGCCGACCGGATGGACGAAGGCACACCGTCTTGGCGTCAGGCGTCTCGGTGGGGCGGCATCCTGCCAGCGGTGTGGAGTTTCATGCTGGCGTTGCGCGAGCGCGGCATCGGCTCGGCGTGGACGTCGTTGCACCTGCAGAACGAGCGCGACGTCGCCGAACTCCTCGGTATCCCGTACGAGCGGTACAGCCAGGCCGGCCTGTTCCCGGTCGCCTACACCATCGGCACCGACTTCAAGCCGGCCAAGCGTCCGCCCGCCGAGGAGTTCATCCGCTGGAACGAGTGGTCGTAGCCGAGCGCGACGCCGATTGACGAGTCGAGGGCCGAGGTGCCCCCTAGATGGCACCTCGGGGATCAAGCAGCCAGCGATGAGCGAATCCACCACATGTAGAGGCTTCGCTCATCGAACACTCCGAGAACTGTCTCCGAACGCCGGTTGGCGGGGCGTCGCCTTCGCTTCGGCATGAGCAGCAGGACTCCGTCACGAGACCCACACAGCGGGCCCGTCCCCGACGAGGCCTGGGCACGCGACGCCGACACTCGTCGACGCACCGGACGAGTCGAGATCTTCAACGCCACCCGACCCGGCGGGCTCGATGGCTGGACCATGGACGCCGCCCAATACCAGGCGGTCCATGACCTGATCCTCGACATCATCGACGGCGACGCCGACCCCGACGGCACGGTCCGGCTCCAACACGTCGTCGACACCATCCAGCACCGGCTCGGCGACAGCGATCTGTTCCCGAACGGCCGGCTCACCAACTACGTCCGCTACACCAAGACCGACATGGAGGCCCGCTGCGAAATCGAACGCATCCCCTCCTCAAAACCGCAACGCATAACCCGCTGGCGAGACATCGTCTGAGCGAGCCGATCGCACTGCCACCTACCGTCGGCTGATGGATGAGCGCTCCCGACTGCGCGCCGCGCGCGCCACGTACGGTCGACGGACGCACATCGAGCACACGGCGCTGATCGTCGACGACCACGACGTCGCCATTCGGTTCTTCGTCGACGCCCTGGGGTTCGACCTCATCGACGACTCCCCGGTGACCACCAGCGACGGACGCTCCAAGCGCTGGGTAGTGGTGCGACCGCCGGCGGCGCAGACCGGGCTCCTCCTGGCGAAGGCCGACGGCGACGAGCAGGTCGATGCGATCGGCCGCCAGTACGCAGGCCGAGTCGGATTGTTCCTTCGTGTGGATGACTTCGAGGCAGCCCGACGACGGATGCTCGAGCACGGGGTCGAGTTCGACACCGAGCCACGTGACGAGTCCTATGGCCGTGTTGCCGTGTTCCTCGACCCTTCAGGCAACAGATGGGACCTGCTCGGACCGCCACCCGCGTGAGTCCGGTCGCCCCCGGCCGCTGGGTGAGCGGCACGTTCGGAGACGAGGTCGTGGTGGCTACGGTGCGGGGCGTGTTGATCGACATTGTCCGCGTCAATGTGTCTGGTCCGCAGCCGCTCGGACCGTCAGCGTCGGCGATCATGTCGTCGATCGCCAAGGAGCCCGTCAGCGTCCAGCGCCTCGCTCTCACCAAGTTGAATCTCGACGGCGACGACCAGTCGGACCGAACCGTGCACGGCGGCGTCGACAAGGCCGTGTACGCCTACCCGTCCGAGCACCTCTCCGCGTGGGCGATCGACCTCGACCAGCCCGACCTGCCCGACTCGGCGACGGCACCGTTCGGGGAGAACCTCGCCACACGTGGCGCCACGGAGAACGAAGTGTGCATCGGCGACGTGTGGCAGTGGGGCACGGCAGTACTGCAGGTCGCTCAACCACGGTGGCCATGTCAGAAGCTGACCCTGCATCGCGGCAGGGCAGCAGTTGGCGGACTGATGCGTTCAACAGGTCGGACCGGTTGGTATCTCCGGGTTCTCGAAGAAGGTGTGGTCGACGTCGTGGGACCGATCACGGTCATCGAGCGACATCCTGCGGCGCTGTCGGTACGAGCTGCCAACGACGCGATGCTCGACCGCTCGGTCACCGATCGTTCGACCACCGAGGCGCTCGTCGCGCTCGAAGATGTACTCGCTGACGAGTGGCGCCTGCCTCTGCTCGAGCGACTCGACCAGTACGGCACCCCCCGCTGACGCGCTCTCGGTGGCGATCAGTGCGATCGTGCGACGCGCCATCAGTCACCGACCAGCAGCCCTCGGTCAGGTGTCCACGGCTTCGGACCATCGGCGGGCCCAGGCGTCGAGGGGCTGGAGGGAGTCGCCGAGTTCTCGGCCGAGCTTGGTGAGGTCGTACTCGCCGCCGTCCTTCTGAACGACGAGTGAAGCGTCGGTCAGGTCGCGCAGTCGCTCGTACAGCACGCTCGATGAAAGACCCTCGCATGCGGCGAGCAGAGCACGGGCCCCGACTGGCCCCGCCCGGAGCTCCCAGAGCACCCGTAGTGTCCAGCGGCGTCCGAGGAGGTCCATTGCGGCCATGAGTGGACGGCCGGTCGTCGATCCTCGGACGGAACGTCCCGGGACGGAACGGGGACGAGCGGTCATCGCGATGATCTCGACAGTTGATGGTTGTCGTTTCTGATTCCGCAACGCTAGCTTGGCGCAGGTGTTTCGGTTTCAGAAACACCGAACCGAGAGGGAGCCATGAGTCGAATCGAACCGGTACAGCCGCCCTACGACAGCGACGTCGCCGCCCGACTCAGCCTGATGATGCCGCCGGGAGTGCCACCGATCGGTCTGTTCCGGACGTTCGTGCGCAACCTGCCGATGGCCACGGCCATGGGCACATGGGGTGGCTACGAGCTCAGCAAACGTCTCTCACTCACCATGAGAGACCGAGAGATCGTCATTGATCGCACCTGTGCGAGATGTCGATGCGAGTACGAGTGGGGCGTTCACGTCGCCTTCTTCGCCGAACGAGTTGGCTTCGGCCACGCCCAGATCAGATCGATCACCCACGGCAGCGCCACCGACCTGTGCTGGACCCACGAGGGGGACCGGGTGCTGATCGAAGCCGTCGACGCCCTGCACGACAATGCAGACATCGACGACGACCTGTGGCAGCGACTCCGGGTCCATCTGTCCGAGGAGCAGGCACTCGACATGTTCATGCTCGTCGGCTGGTATCACGCAATCAGCTACACGGCCAACGCCGCGCGAGTCGACCTGGAACCTGGCGCCCCGCTCTTCTCCGACTACGACTGATCATCAGGCCATCTGCGAAGCGATCCAAGCGACGCAGATTGAGACCGCCGAATAGCGGGCAAGCTCCAGTGCACACATGACTGACGCGACGTCCCCCTCGCTCCGATTCGACAGCGCCGCCGGTCGGTGGGTCATCGGCGCAACCGTGTTGGGGTCCGGCATCGCGTTCCTCGACGGAACCGTCGTCAACGTCGCGCTTCCCGCCATCGGTGCCGACTTCGGGACGTCCTTGACCGGACTGCAATGGGTTGTGAACGCTTATCTGATCACGTTGTCGTCGCTGCTCTTGCTCGGCGGGAGCCTCGGCGACCGACTCGGCCGTCGCCGGGTGTTCGTGATCGGTCTCGTGCTCTTTGCGGTCGCTTCAGCGTTGTGTGCGATCGCGCCAAGCGCCGCCTCTCTCGGCGCAGCTCGCGCGCTGCAAGGGGTCGGCGGTGCGCTGCTCGTCCCAGGGAGCCTGGCGATCATCGCTGCGACGTTCCACCCCGATGATCGGGCGCGAGCGATCGGTGCCTGGTCCGGTCTGGCCAGCGTGACGAGTTCGATCGGACCGTTCATCGGCGGATGGCTCATCGACTCGGCAAGTTGGCGGCTCGTGTTCCTCATCAACATCCCGCTCGCCGCAGTTGCCGTCTGGATCGCACTCGTCCACGTACCCGAGACATCAGCCGGAACCCGTGAACCATTGGACGTCCCCGGCGCCGCGCTGATCACCACGGCACTCGCCGCACTGTCCTACGCAGCGATCGAACACACCAGCGACCTCGCACCAGTAGCGGCGGTCGCCGGAGCGGTCGCCTTCATCGGCTTCGTGCTCGTCGAGCACTACGGAGCCAATCCCATGCTGCCCCTGGGCCTCTTCCACTCGCGTCAGTTCAGTGGCACCAACCTGACCACCTTCGCGGTCTACTGCGGGCTCGGCGGCGCCATGTTCCTCATCGTGCTGCGCCTCCAGATCTCCATGGGCTACTCCGCTCTGGAGGCCGGATCTGCGCTCGTTCCCTTCACCATCATCATGGCGGCGTTCTCGAGCAGGACCGGTGCGCTCAGTCAGCGGATCGGAGCGCAGATCCCGTTGACCGTCGGCCCCGTCGTGGCCGGTGCCGGAATTCTGATCCTCAGCCGACTCGGGCCTGGAGACTCGTACCTGACCGGCGTACTGCCCGGTGTCGTGACCTTCGGAGCTGGGATGACGATCACGGTCGCCCCGCTGACCGCAGCCGTGCTCGGAAGCGTGAGCGACCGACAAGCCGGCGTCGCATCGGGTGTCAACAATGCCGTTGCGCGATTTGCCGGACTCATCGCCGTCGCCGCGCTACCGGCGCTCGCCGGGATCGGAGTCGGCGAGCAGATCTCCCAAAGCATCGACGACGGCTACGCCACGGCAATGCGCATCGCCGCGATTGCGACCGCGACCGGTGGGATCGTGGCGGCGATCACCGTCAGGCGCACCGCCGTCGTGCAGGCGACAGTGCATCCCGATCCGACATACGCATGCGGCGAGGCCGCGCTCGTTCGACCGCTCCAACCGATCACGCCGCCACCGCCGAGCTGACCCGTTCCGCTCCTGCACTGCGGCCTACTGAAGTGCCCCAACCGCCGGATCCGAGCTGACGAAGTCGAGCGATCGTCAGCCCGTAGCGTCGATGTACATGAACGGTGCCCCTGAACTGGCCGTGCGCAGCGGTGACGTCACGATCGCCACGCAGTCGTTCGGACCGACGGACGGTCCAGGTGTGATCCTGATCATGGGAGCCACCGCCTCGATGCTGTGGTGGCCAGTGCCGCTGTGTCGACAGTTGGCCGACGCCGGGTTCCGGGTCGTGCGCTACGACCATCGCGACACCGGCCGCTCAACATCCCACGCTCCCGGAGTCGCCGGGTACTCCGTCGAGGACATGGCCGGCGACCTCACGGCGGTGCAGGACGCCTACGGGTTCGAACGGGCCCATCTGGTCGGCATGTCGCTCGGCGGGCTGATCGCACAGATCACGGCGCTGACGTTGCCTCAACGTGTGCAGTCGATGACGTTGATCGGCAGCGAACCGCTCGGCGGCGCCGAAACCGAACTGCCCGGCATCGACGAACGTTTCATGGGGCACTTCGCCACGATGAGCGACCTCGATTGGTCCGACCGCGCCGCGGTTGCCCGCTTCCTGTTGGAAATCGCCCGACTCAGTGCCGGAACCCCGGACGCATTCGACCCTGCACCGTCGATCGCACGGATCGATGCCGAACTCGATCGAGCGGACACGATGCAGACTGCGTTCAATCACGCCACCGTCGAAACAGCACGCGACTGGACCGGACGTCTTCCCGAGGTCACGACACCGACGTTGGTGATCCATGGAGAACTGGATCCGATCGTGCCCCCCGCGAACGGGAAGGCGATCCACGATCAGATCCCCGACTCTCGCTTGCACATCCTCGACGGTGTCGGCCACGAACTGCCCGACGGGTTCATCGACGAAATCGTCGCGGCAATCACCCAACACGCTGCGCCTTGATCCCGCCAACGCACTGGCCAGGTCCGGGTTCCACCACACGCCGGGACGGCCGCCCGGTGGACGGCCTTGGCGTCGGCGCGAGCCCGCTCGCGGTCGACGACGATCGCGTTGAGTTCGGGGTTGAACTTCTCGACCCGCACGAGGTAGGCGTCGAGCAGCTCCAGCGACGACACCTTTCCGGTGCGGACGGCTGCGGCGAGTTGTCGGGCCGTGCCGAACGGGAACGGCCGGAGATCGGTGACTTGCGAGCGTTTGGCCATGACTTCCCCTTGGTCGATGACGGATGGAGGTGACCGTAGCCGTGATCATCTGCGATCTCCCCTCCGGGATATCACTTCCTCGCCGAGCCACGAATCTGACGAAGCGCTACGTCCCGACCGGGCGATCGGAGCGCCACGTGTACGGCGCTTCGCTCTCAACGACCTCGCTCGTAGCTCATTCCTGGTGGGCCTCCGCCGTATCGGTGACGAACTGGATGATGCTGTCGACGTCACGGGCTCGCCGGTCCACACCGAGTCGAACCCGACTGCCTCGGCCGCCTGCGCAGCCCGAACGGACGAGTCCGGGTCGGCGAGCACGCCGTTGTTGATACCGAACAAGCCGAGTTTCATCATGCACATGATGTCGGACGTCCCGACGGCGAGTCGCAGCGTGGCGCCGCACGTCCACCGGTCCCCAAACGGGAACGCCAACAATGCCGGCGGCGGATCGGGCCGGCTCACCAACTGTCGACGAGGAATCCCTTCCTCAGCGTGACGGAGCACCTGACTACCGTGATCCGATGTACACGACGCCGGCGTTCGCTGTGGACTCGTCAACGGAGATCCTCGGGGCGCTCCGCCGAATCTCTTTCGGACATCTCGTGACCGGCAGTGCGGCTGGACAGCCCCCGCTCCAGTCCACACCATTGCCGTTCGTCGTCGACGACGAACTGACCGAACTACGAGCACACTTCGCTCGCGCGAATCAGCACTGGAAGGACGCTGACGGGCTGGAGGCACTGATGATCGTCGCCGGCCCCGATGCGTACATCTCCCCGCGTTGGTACCCGTCGAAGTCTGAGCACGGGCGTGTCGGGCCGACCTGGAACTACGAAGTCATCCATCTCCACGGCACGATCGAGATCCACGACGACGCGTCGTGGAAATCCGATCTCGTCGCCGCTCTCACCGACCACAACGAACCCCGAGTCGACGATTCGGAATGCCCCGAGCAGTGGGCGGTGTCGGACGCTCCGTCCGACTTCGTCGACGCGCAGCTGCGAGCAATCGTCGGAGTCCGAATGAGAATCACCTCGATCGAGGCCAAGCGCAAGCTCAGCCAGAACAAGGCGGCAGCCGACCGAGCGGGAGCGATCGCCGGCCTCGACCGTTCTCCGAAACTCGACGCCAGAGACACCGCCGCCCTCATGAGGGCGGCCGACGAGAGCTGACGACCGCGCACTGCTGTCCAGGACGTGTTGACGCGAGGTGTCACCTACCGCCCGGAGCGCACCGTCGTTGGACGAGACCTACGTGTCCAGGTAGCGGGCGAGATTCTGCAATGACGAGGTCATTCCTGCCATATGGTCCTCGGCTGAGATGCCAATGGGCACATCGTCTGCGATGAACTCGACCAGCGTCCCGTCGCCCGCCGCCTGCACGGACCATGTCATCGTCATCCTCCCGGCGAAGGCTGGGTCGCCCGACTCGAACTCGACCTCCTGGACCACCCGATCGTTCTGGACGATGTCGACGAATCGGGCTTCGACGATGTCGGAGTCCGACGAACTCTTGGCAACGGTGACCGTGGGATCGGTGTAGGTCAGGATCAGCCGGTAGGAGCCACCTGGAACGGGATCGAACCTGTCGAACTTCGCCGTCATGCCATCGGGCGCGAGCCAGGTCTCGAGCGCGGTGCGATCGACCAGTGCGTTGAAGGCGCGATCCAACGGGGCGTCGATGAAGCTTGCGACGCGATCTCGTCGACTCACGACACCGGATTCTAGGAACCCGACCGCCGACGTCGATTCGGCTCAGAATTGCGGGAGGACGGTTCGACCGACGCGGATGGCCTCGTCGTCGAGCGGGTAGCCCGACAGGATGAACGTGTCGATCCCGAGCGCGGCGTACTCGCGCAGCTTCGCAACGACCTGGTCGGTGCTCCCGGTGATCGCCGCACCCACACCACTACGGGCCGCCCCGATCCCGGTCCACAGCGCGGGTTCGACGAAGCCATCGTCGCCCGCAGCGTCTCGCAACGCGTCCTGCCGACGGACCCCTTCGGATTGGTGATCGTGCGAGGACTGTCGCAGTCGCTGGCCGATCACCGGATCGACATTGCTGACGATGTCGGCCGCCGCCGCACGTGCCTCGTCCTGGGTCTCACGGACGATCACATGGGTCCGTAACCCGAAGCGCAGCGTGCGACCGTGGGTCGTGGCACGCTCGCGCATCTCTCGCACGAGTGCGCCGATCGCCGCTGTGCCCTCGATCCACATCAGGTAGCAATCCGCATGCTCAGCCGCCGCTTCACGTGCCGGCTCGGAGGTGCCACCGAAATACAACGCCGGCGGCGTCCTGGTGCGCGTCGGACCGGTGCCCAGGTCGTACGACCAGTAGTCGCCGTCGTGAACGACCTGCTCGTCGGTCCAGAACGAGCGGAGCAGGGCCATCGCCTCGGCCGTCCGCTTGTATCTCTCGAGCGTTCCCATCCGCTCGCCCGCACGTTCGCTGGAGATGATGTTGACGGTAAGGCGGCCATCGAGCAACTGCTGCAGGTTCTTCGCTGCACGAGCGAACATCGGCGGATCGAACTCACCGACGCGGACCGCAGGCAGGAGACCGATCGTCGTCAATTCCGGTGCGAGCGCACACGCCAACGTCCACGGATCCATGCCCGGCACGTAGGAGTTGGGAATGAGGATGTTGTCGAAGCCCGCCGCCTCGGCGTCCGCCACCACTTTCCGGTTGTATGCGTACGTCGCCCGGCGCCCCGGGTCGTCGATGCCCAGCTGTGCCGAGTCACCAACGCAGGAAGGGGCGAACCATGCGAACTCCACGCCGACATCGTGGCACCGACCGACACCGATCTTCTAGGTGATCGATGTGTCGACGCTGGTGCTCCTGACCGGTCCTCCCAGCGAGGTGAAAACGCGAATCAAGTCGGATGGCGGGACCGTCTGGAAAGATGCGCCGCATGGCTGACCAGAAGATGACCGAATCAGAACGCGAGGAGTTCCTCGCCGGACTGCACGTCGGGGTGATCGGGATCGAACGTGCCGACGGGCCACCGCTGGTGGTGCCGGTCTGGTACTCGTACGAACCCGGCGGCGACGTGGAGGTACTCACGAGCGCCTCGTCGATGAAGGGGCGCCTCACCGCAGCGGCCGGTCGTGCGTCGCTGTGCGCGCAGCAGGAGGAGCTGCCCTACAAGTACGTCAGTGTTGAGGGTCCCGTCGAGATCGACGAACTCGGCGACGATGCTCAGGCGGCCGTTCTTCCCATGGCGATCCGGTATCTCGGAGAGGAGTTGGGCCGGGGTTACGCCGATGGCGACACCGCCTCCGATGAGATCAGGATCCGGATCCGTCCCGATCGCTGGTTCTCCGCCGACTACGCGAAGCCGACCACCTGACCCGTTCCCGAGTTGTGTGCGGATCCGCTCGACCCGTTCCGCGGCGGGTTCCAAATCCGATGCAAACCGGAAGGCGTCACGGTCGGGGGGTGAACCACTTGTCCGAGATCCGCGGGTCGCCAGAATGCCGGCTGTCGGTCGGTGCGCGGTCTGCCAAGCTCGATGGATGGAGTCGGGACCTCGGTTGTTCGTGATCACCGGAATCATGGCTGCCGGTAAGTCGACCGTCGCCCAGGCACTCGCCGAACGCTTCGATCGTGCCGTGCACCTGCGCGGAGACGTGTTTCGACGATCGGTGGTGTCCGGGCGCGTCGACATGTCGTCGAACCCGTCGGCAGAGGCTTTGGATCAGCTCAGGCTTCGGTACGAACTCGCAGCATTCTGTGCCGACCGGTACGTCGACGCCGGATTCGTGACCGTCATGCAAGACGTCATTCTCGGTCCGATGCTCATCGACGTGATGGGCATGTTCGACACCGCCTGAGACGCGGGAGACGAGCGAGGCAGATGAACTCGTCTAGGAGCGGGCTGACACGGCGTTGAGCACGGCGGTCTCTGGGAACGCCGCCGGAGCGCCGTAGCCGTGCTCTACCAGCCACCGGATCACCATCAGACTTCGCAACGACCAGTAGGCCCGAATCACGTCGATCTCGACGTCGCCGCCATAGCCCGTGACGACATCATCGAGGTGCTCCTCGTGCGCCAGCGTCAGTGTGGCGAGGTCGTACATCGCATCGCCGTGGCCCCCCTCGGACCAGTCCACGACGCCGCTCACCTGGTCACCGTCGACAAAGACATGGACGATCTGCAGGTCACCGTGGATGAACACCGGTCTCCATGGGCGCAGCGCCGCCTCTGCGATCTTGCGATTGCGTCTGACGACGTCGGCGGACACGACATCGTTGGCGATCAGCCATTCACACTCCGCGTCCAGCAAGGGCGGAAACTCGATCGTGCCCCGACCGCGGCGAAGGGGCTGCTGCTGGCATTGGCTGCTGGGCCATGACGGCAGCGGAGCGTCATGCAGCGTTCGCACGGCGGCACCCGCCGCAACCCACGCCGCCGAGGACGCACGCGAAGGCTCTTCGAGCACACCGAGCGCCGCGCCTGGAACTACCGCGAGGGCGAGCACCGGCGGCCGGCGCCAGAGGACGTCGGGAGTCGGGATCGGTGCCATCGCCATCACCTCGACCTCT
Organism: Actinomycetes bacterium; assembly: GCA_031398325.1. Taxonomy (GTDB): domain Bacteria; phylum Actinomycetota; class Acidimicrobiia; order Acidimicrobiales; family Ilumatobacteraceae; genus Sva-07. The sequence goes on along the minus strand of JANNNB010000053.1, from coordinate 8,780 downwards.
CGGTCGATGCGCCTTTGATCCGTGTCGATCTTCAGGAACACATCGCCGACCCGCAACGTCACACGTTCCGAGTGCGCGACCACGACTTCGATCTCCACCATGCCGCCGATCATTGCCCAGGTCACCGGCGGCACGAGACACAGTTGCTGGCAAGCGGCGACAGGGCCTCCTGGCAGGAGGGATTGCTCCCCGATCACTGGTCGTGGTCGATACCTTCGGCACCGAGCGCGCGGACGGTCATGTCGAGCATGCGTGCCAGGTCGATCTCGGCGACATCGCTGTTGTCGACGATGCGCTGCGAGATGAGCAGGCCCTGGATGATGTGCATCGCCATGTCACACGACGTGTCAGCGGCGTCAGGCTGCCAGCACCATGGCCCAGTAGGTGACACCGTTCGCGCCCACGGCGGCGGCCACACCGATGTCGACCATGTTGGCGTTGAGAATGTTGGCCCGGTGGCCAGAACTGTTGATCCAGGCGTTGATCACCTGGCTGGGACTGGTCTGGCCGGCGGCCACGTTCTCGGCCCAGGTCGTACAGCCGTAGCCAGCCGCGTCGATCCGTTGGCCGGGATTCGTTCCGCCTGCGCCCGTGTGGGTCATGACGGATCGCGCAGCCATGTCGTTGGCGTGGCTCTGTGCGGCATTGGTCAAGCGTTGGTCGACAGCGACCGCGCCGACACCCGATTGGGCCCGATACGCGTTCGCCGAGTCGACGACCGGCTGCTGGACATCGGCGACCTGCACGATCGGCGGGGGCGCAGGAGCACACCGGTTGGCGAGACCGCCCACGCTGAACAATCCCAGTGCAGCGGTCATGCCGAAAGCGCCGAGGTTGTGTCGGAGGGGTCGACTGGAGATGTGCGGGACAGCGAGATGCATGACATTCCGATCGCGCCCGCAGTCGGTGGGTTGTCGAACTGTAGCGCGTCCGCCATCATTCCGACATGAAACTGTAATACGTCGAGCCGGTCTAGCGATCGGTTGGGCCGACGATCGTCGGCAGGAGTGGCTCGAGCGGCATCAGCGTCTCGCCACGCATCTTGCAAACCGTCTCCAACGCCTTCCAGGTCGACGGGCGCGACCATGTCGAAGTCGGCGGGAGGGCTCGGCGCTCCGCAGTGTCGATCGGTACGGTGCCGGGTCATGACCAACGTTGCCCGCCGGATCTGGGATGTCGTCGAACCGATCGCGGCCAACATCTACTTCGCCCCCGAGGTCCACGCCGCGTACCACGCGATCGGGTTCGACCCATCGACACGGTCGTCCGGCAAGGTGCACTACCCGGACATGGTCGCCTACTTCACGAGCCGTGGGGCGTGCCTCGGCCCGAACGTCGACGGACACCTCGTTGCTTCGGCGTTCGGCGTGTTCAAGCGCCCGATGGTGGTCGCTGCGGTCGCCGACGGCTGGCGCCGCGCCGATCAACCGACAGTGCTCGCCGCACGCGAACGCGGCGGTGTCGCCTCGTTGCGTCGATTCATCGGCGACGAACCCGAGGGTCTGGGTTGGGCAACGGAGGTGTTGCAGCGAATGGTCGATGCCGCTCCGGGTGAGGGGCGCGCCCTGTTCTCCGGGTTGCTGTCGCTCGGGTACCCCGACGATCCGATGGGTGCGTTCTGGCGCGCGACCGACCTCGTACGCGAGCACCGAGGTGACAGCCACATCGCGGCGTGGGTCGGCGCCGACCTCGACGCGTGCGAGATCGGTGTGCTCACCGACCCGTGGCGCAATCAGCCGCTGAAGTCGTGGGTGCGCTCACGAGGCTGGACCGAGGACGAACTCGACGCTGCATGCGATCGGCTCCGCTCACGGGGTCTGCTCGACGGAGACGAGTTGACGGACGCCGGTCGAGGGCTGCGCGAGGAGATCGACGAGGCGACGGATCGGATGGAGGGTCGCCTGGTGGCGGCGCTCGGGTCGGATGCCCAGCGGCTGTTCGATCTGCTGGGCCCCTGGTGCGACCTGATCGTCGCCGACGGCGGCTACCCGGCACGGGTCACCTGGCCAACCTGACGGATGGTTTGTGACGAAGACCGTCCACCGTCATCGTGCGATCAATTCTCGGGCAACATCGGTGATCACTGCTTCTTTGGCATCGAGCGGTGGAAGCAGAACGATCTGGTCGAGCCCAGCGTCGTCGAGTTCGGCGACCCGCTCGCGCAACTGGTCGGCAGTGCCGACGAGGCACGAGCGCTCGATCAGCTCCTTGGTGACGAAGCGCTCTTCCTCCGGGATCACCCAGCAGTTGTGTCCGAGGTGCGTCCGCAGGTGGCGACGCTCCGGCGGGGTCTGTTCGACTTCGGAGACGTACCCCTCCCAGATGTCGCGTAGGTGCGCTGGCGGTCGACGCCCGAACTGGGTGAACTGCTCGTAGCAGTAGTGCAGAGCGGCGATCGCGAAGGCACCGACCTGCCGCTTCACGCGATCGGAGTCGACGGCCTCACCCGCCTCCAGCACGGTGATCGTCGTGAGCGTGGCGATCGGGAACGATGATCGGTCGACCGGCAAACCGAGTTCGTCGCGAACGTCGGTGATGGTGTTTCGCACACTCCGCACCGCCGCCGGGTCGGGCGGCACCGAGGTGATCAGGCCGTTGCCGTGTCGGGCCGCGAGACCGAGGGCACGCGGACCGAACGCCGACACGTAGACAGGCGGAACCGGATCGTGCCGGACGAAACCGTCGTCGGGCATCAGGTGCTTGATCGGCGCGGTGCGACCGTCGAGCGTGTAGTCCACCTCGTCGCCACGAAGCAGGGAGGTGAGAACACCGAGATAGTCGTCGAACTCGGCGATGGGTTGCGGCTTGTGTCCCATGATCCGCATCGCCGTGTTGCCGGTTCCGATGCCGCAGAAGGTACGGCCGGGCGCGAGTTGGTTGATCGTCCCGATCGCCGCCGCGGTGACCGGCGCAAGCCTCGTTCCAGCGACGGCCACACCGGTGCCGACGTTGATCGTCGACGTGCGGACCGCAGCCAACGCGAGCATCGCGTAGACGTCGCTCCAGATCATCTGACTGTCGGCCAACCAGGCGTGGGTGAAGCCGAGCCGCTCGGCCTCGACGACGTAGTCGATGTCCTCGGGTCGTGAAGCAACGCAGATTCCGTAGCGCATGGTGTTCCCCGAACACTATGCGAGCGCTCGTCGCCGGAAGTCTCGCAGCGTCGTTCGAAGGAACTGCGAAGGCCCATCCCGACAACGACCGAAACCGACGTGTGTCGAGCCGGATTCCTCAGCACGCGGCGTCAGCGACGATGCCGGCCTCGATCGATCGGACACCGCTCGGCCCGCCGGTCCAGGCGCTGCCGGTGAAGATCAGTTGCTGACCGTTGGACGCGACGACGGTCTCGACGGTTCCGGTTCCGGTCTGGTCGACCGTGATGCCACCGCCGCTCGTGGAACCGATCAGCGTGTAGGTCCCCGTTCCCGCAGGCGAGAGGTCGAAGCGCAGCGTGCCCGTGAACGGGTAGCCCTGGAAGTCGGCGGTGAGCGCAAGTTCCCAAGCGCCCTCGACCCCGCCGCATTTCGTACCGGAGGCGTGGAACACGTCGAGCTGGCCGTCGACCACGAACGCCTCGACCGTCGTGAACGGCAACGTCGAGACACCGATCCCGCGCCGCGACGTGACCCGGCCGGTGACCTCCCCGTCGGAGCCATCCTCGGGTACGGCATAGATCACGTCCGCCGGAAGCTCCTGCGCGGTGTCGGGCGGGGTGACCGACCCGCCGGTTGCGGTGGCGACGGCGGTTGCCGGTGCGTCGATCGGCTGACCGTCGACGACCGACGTCGCCTCGATCGCGATCAGAACCTCGTCGCCGGGCTGCACGGCGGCTGGGTCGCCGGCCGGCAGCAGCTGCACGTCGACACAGGCACCTCCGCGCCAGAACTCCTCGGCGCTGGCCATGGTCAGCGCCGCGACCGCCGTCGCAGCCGACGACTGTTGGAGGAGGAACCTGTTGGCGGCTGCTTCGTCGGCGTTCGCGCTCCAACGTGTGAACCGTGCATCCTCCACGTCGGTCACCGTCAGGCCATCGGCGACGCGTCCGGCGATGGTCGTCCGTGATCCGCCCTCGACGAACCACCCGTCGATGTCGGTCCCGGCATCGTCCGACGTCGTCGTGGTCGTGTCGCTGGACGAACCGAAGACGTCGACGACGGTCTCGGTGAGACTGGCGGCGTCGTCGACCGATGCCGAGATGTCGAGCTCCATCGAGTACCGACCACCCGCGGTCGACGCGCCGGCGACCGCCTCGATCCGGACGTCGACCGACAGCGCGGCCGTGACGGTCCCGTCGGCGGATGGGCACGCGTCGACCACACCACGAACGTCGAGGTCGACGGACATCTGGCCTCCATCGACGGGCTCCGAACCGCGGTTCAGGATCCGCATCTCCATCGTGCCATTGACGAGCTTCATCTGGACGGCTGGCGTCCCGTTCTCGCGGTCTCCGAAGTTGACGGGTTCTCCGTAGTTGATCGTCTGGTCGTCGTTGACCGGATTGCCGTCGGCACCCCTCGACAACGACGTCGCGATCCCTGCACCGAGCGCCGTCAGCCCGAGGCCGGCGCCGCGATTCGAAAGGGCGGCCGGTGACGCGGACGGGTGTCGGGTGACGCCGTGTGCGACGGGCGGTCGGCGAAAGCCGGCAGGCTCCGCCGACCCGACGGATACCTGCGCGGCAGCGGTCTCGGTGACCCGGGCACCCAGGACGTCGAGCATCTCCGGCGCGCTGGGGAGCAGTTCGACGATGCCGACCTGGGTCAACAGGTCGTCGGCTGCGGCACGGCTGGCCTCCGACAGGACCGGCAGGATGTCGTCCGAACCCTTCGGTGCGAGTTCGGCGAGGTCGGCCACCCTGAGGCCGGGCATCGCCGGTGCCGACGGTGGCTCCATCGTGCTCGACGGTGACCCGGAGCCGGTCGATTCGCTGCAGCCCGTCAGGAGCGACCCGGTCATGGCCAGTACGACGGTGGTGGTCCGGAGAACGTGATGAGCTTTCATGCCTCCACGGTGCGGGGCGCCTCTCGACATCTGCTTGCGAACGGCTTGCACACCCGTGTCGCCTGGTGCGCCACGGCGGCCCCGACGATGTCCAGTCGACGTCCAGCACCTTGCAAGCCGCGACCCGCACGATCAGAACTCCGCTACATCACGAGGAGTTCTCATGACCATTTCACGCAGGCAAGCCCGCCGAGCCGCAACGAATCGCGACCAGGAAGTCGCGTACCAGCAAGCCGAGAATCGCCTGTGGCGGTCCCTCGGGTCGCGACCCACGCAACGTTGGGTCGAACTGTCGCGGCTCGGAGTTCGGGTACGCATCCAGGAGCTGGGAGACGGCGAGCCGGTGATCTACGTGCACGGCGGTCCGAGCGCAGGTACGACTTGGGCTCCGCTCGCGGCACAGCTGCCCGGATTCCGATCCATCATCGTCGATCGTCCCGGCACCGGGTTGTCGGAACCGTTGGAGGTCACCGCGCGCAACCTCGGACCGTTTGCCGACGAGTTCGTCATCGACCTTCTCGACGCACTGGGCCTCCAGCGGGCGCACGTCGTCGCATCGAGCTTCGGTGGTTTCCTCGCGCTGCGCGCTGCCGCCATCGCCCCTGAGCGGTTCGACCGGATGGTGCAGATGGCCTGCCCGGCCGGCGCACCCGGCATGGTCGTGCCGCCATTCATGCGTGCCGCAGCGATCGGGCCTCTGCGCCGGCTCATCACGTCGCTCCCGACGTCGGAGCGAGCTGCGTTGTCGATGCTGCGACAGATCGGCCACGGCAAGACCATCGATGCCGGCGGCATCTCAGCCGACTTCATGCAGTGGTACCTGTCGCTGCAACGAGACACCCCGACGATGCGCAACGACTTGCACACCATCGGATCACTGGTGTCACCGACCGGAAAGATGCATCCCGCCTTGATGCTCTCCGACGACCTCCTGGGACGTGTCGAGGTCCCGACGTACTTCTACTGGGGGGCCGACGATCCGTTCGGCGGCGTCGAGGTTGCCACGACCATCGTGGGACTCCTCGGCGACGCATCTCTCGAGATGGTCACCGATGCCGGCCACCTGCCCTGGTTGGACGACCCGGCCGATGCCGCACGCGCCGTGTCGACCTTCCTGGGGTCGGGCCACCGAGCGAATGCGACAGCGACGACGGTGGAGCGACCCCGGTAACGGCTCAGTTGAGGTGTTCGACGACCCGCTCGTCGAAGCGATCCGAGTCTCATCCGTCACGGCTCACGCATCCCGACACCGCCCACGGTCCACAATCGGGGGATGACACGACGCTTCGTCCAGGTCGATGTGTTCGGCGAGTCCCCGTACCTCGGCAACCCCGTGGCCGTGGTGCTCGACGCGAACGGAATCGACGACGAGACAATGGCGACGATCGCACGGTGGACGAATCTCTCCGAGACGACATTCGTCCTGTCCCCGACGTCACCAGGCGCCGACTACCGCGTGCGGATCTGGACTCCGTTCGGGGAGCTGCCGTTCGCCGGACACCCGACGCTCGGCACGTGCTGGGCTTGGCGTTCCAACGGCGGGGTCCCCCAGCGTCCCGGCGTGACGATCCAGGAGTGCGACGCCGGCCTCATCACCGTTCGCGACGACCCCGATCGTCTCGCGTTCGCGGCGCCGCCGCTCGTGCGCAGTGGACCGGTCGAACCCGATCTCGTCGCCGACGTCATCGATGCCATGCAGATCGACGCGTCCGATGTCGAGGATTCACAGTGGGTCGACAATGGTCCTGGCTGGATGGCGTTGCTGCTGCGATCCGCCGACGCGGTTCGAGCTGCGCATCCGAGCCGCCTGCCGTTCAAGGTCGGACTCGTCGGACTCGTCGGTGCCGAGCCGCCGGGAGCGAAGACTGACGTCGAGGTGCGCGCGTTCTTCCCCAAGGACGGTCTGCCCGCTGAAGACCCGGTCACGGGCAGTCTCAACGCCTCCCTCGGCCAGTGGCTCATCGGGTCGGGTCGCCTCCGGTCGCCATACGTCGCCGGCCAGGGTTCTGCCCTCGGCCGCGCCGGGCGCGTCCACGTCAGCGAAGACGGCGACGGGCAGATCTGGGTCGCGGGCACCACCCGTACCCTGATCGAAGGAACGATCGACTCGTAGCAGCGATGATGCAGCCTGAAGTGCCAGACGCCGGCTTCAGGCACTACTTCCGTTCACCCCAGGAGGGAGAGATCTCGCCGGACGTAGCGAAGGTGAGCCCACTCCTCCTCCAGAATGACGCGCACGCAGTCACCGACGGTTGGATGCCAGTCCTCGCCTCCCCACGGGTTGTCGCGCTCCTCGGCGAGCAGTTCCGGCGTGGCAGTTGCGAGGAAATCGGTCACCAGCTGCTGGCGCTCGGCGCGCACCGCCAGGATGTCCTCGAACGCCGGCACGTCAGTGCGGAAGATCGACGTGTCGAAACCCATGACGGCCGCACCCGTGAAGATCAGGCCGATCTCGTGGAACGGCTGCTCCATCCGCATGATCCCGCCGCGGAGCCAGGCGTCGGTGGCCAGTACGAGGTGACGCAGGGTCTGGGCCAGCGACCACTCGTCCTCGACGTGGGCGTCGATCAGTTCCGGTGGCGTGTTCGTCACCGTCGTCTCCCACGCGGCCTGCACCGCCACCCAAGCGTCGCGTAGCCCCTCGGGCGTCTGCGCCGTCTGCAGCTCGCGGCCGGGGAACCGTCGGTTGAGCTCCGCTTCCACGAATGGCACCACGTCGACGCCGTTGACGATCAGGCTGCCGAAGAACAGGTCGTGGCTGTCGATGTCGAGCCCGTCGACGTCGACGCTGCGCATCGTCACCCCGCTGACGTCACACGATCTCAGGCTTGCGTTTCGAAAGCTCGTCCTGACGAACGTCGCGCCCTCGAACTCCTCGGTACCGGAATAGGCCGTCATCCCTGCATTCTTGCCGTCGACGACATGCGCGGTGACGCGTTCGGCCCCGAGCAGCCCGCACCCGCCGATGCCGACCCATATCGGCGCATCGCCGCCTTCGCCGGCAGGGTCGTCTGATCGCTGTCAGAGGTGGCGGGTCGCTCGCGCTGCGGAGTGGATCGCCTGCTGGATCGAGTCGGTTCCGTCGGCGTTGCCGATCGTCGTCACGGTGAACGGCAGCTCGTCGAATGTCGCCGTGAGGTGATCGACGAGCCCGTCGTTCGGTTCGTGGTAGGTGACGATGCACACCGTGTCGGCCTCGAAGGTGCGCTCGAGCGCGTTGCCGAGCCCGAACGCCGTGATCGAGGTTGCGTCGATCGACCGGATCGCCATCGACGGGACGAACTCGACGCCGGCTCCGAAGAGCCGTTCCCGGCTCGCCTCGACCGTCGCGGGTGGATAGGGGATCATCGCACCGAGTTGTTCGTGCCGACTCACCACCGTGACCGTCGCGCCGGTGGCGAGCAGCTTGTCGACGACCGAGATCGTCTCGAACGTGCCGGTGTCGTCGACCACCACCGCCTGCCGACCGATGGTCGCTCTGCCGCCGAAGCCGAGCACTTCCCAACTCGTCGACACGTGGGGGAGGTGCGCGCCCGGAATCGGCACCGACGGCGCCGACAGCTGGAACCCTGGTCGGCGCGGCGTCGAACCCGTGGCGATGATCACCTCGTCGGGTTGCGCCTCGATGATCATGTCGGGGTCGACCGGCGTGCCGAGATGCACGCGCACACCCAATCGGGTGATCTCGTCGGCGAGCCATCGGGTGATCGCTTCGAGGTCCGACCGAGGGGGCACCGACGCCGCCATCCGTACCTGCCCGCCGAGTTCCCGCGTCATCT
>JANNNB010000003.1:0-5908 GCA_031398325.1 Actinomycetes bacterium | reverse complement strand
GGCCGTCTCGGTGTAGGTGCGCATCAGTTCGGAGATGCGCTCGCTGAAATCGTCGCGTAACTCCCGTTGGATCTCGCGCACCATGCTCGCCGTTTCGTTGCCCATCTCGAAGCTGATGTCGTCGAGGAACGTGCGCACCTGGGTGCGCGCGGCGAGACGGCGGGCGGCGATCTTGCGTCGGCGGTCGTCGGCGAGACCCATCCCGCCGAACGCGGCACCGATGCCGAGCAGCACAGGGTTCGACATGATCAGCACGCCGGCGGCGGCGGGCAGGAACGTTCCCATCATCCCGAACATCATGATGCCGCCCTGCGCGCCCCGGGCGCCGGTGATCACGGTGCCGAAGGCCTTCTTGCCGGTCGACGCGTTGGGATCGAGCGCCTTGCTCTGCCAGATCTCGCTCACGTCGATCTTGGCCGCGATGGGCGACTTCGAAACGAGCCCGAGCTGCTCGTCGCGCAGCAGCTCGACGACCTCTGCCCGGATGCTCGTTCGTCCCGTCTCGAGGTCGACGAACGTGTTGGTCACCTCGTCAGCGACCACGGTCTGGAGGTACGTGGTGAGCTCGTCCCACTCGCTGCCCTTCGTGAGGACCTCGATGCGCTCGTCCATCATCTTCGAGATCTGGCGGAAGGCACCACGGAACTTGTGGTTCACCTCGGTCGACAGGTCGGCCACCCGGTCGCCGACGAGCACGCTCCATTTCGCACCGGGCCCGCGCAGGAAATCGAGGCGGGACTTGGCTTCCTCCAGAGCAGCGAGTCCGGCCGTTGCCTGGTCGGGGTCGGCGAGCAGGGCCGCTTCCGCACGCAGCCCGGCGGCGACCTGGGCGAGCGCGCCCGACGCCTCTCCGACCGACCGACCGACTGCATTCGCCCGTGCCGGTTCGACCACGTCGCTGCTGAGATGTCGGACGAGTTCGGGAACGCGGCTCGCGTCGTTGAGCTCGCGGTCCTTGCGCCGCAGCGCTTCGATCCGCAGGGCGCTGCTCACCCCGACGATCGGCACGTTCAGCCCCGCCTTCGCGAGGTGTCCGGCGTTGATGTCCATGATGCGCTGCCATTGCGGGTACAGGTCGATCTTGGTCTGGGCGAACAGCACCGTCGGGCACAGTTCGCTGGCGCGTCGGAGGAACGCGATCTCTGGGGCTGTCAGCTCGGCGGAGGCATCGCTGACGAACAGCAGGCCGTCGGCGAAGGGCAGGAAGCCGAGCGTCGCCGCGGCGTGGCCGGCGCCGAGGCCACCCATGCCCGGCGTGTCGACCATGACGAGCCCGTTCTTCAACAGCGCACTGTTGGTCGTGATCTCCACACGATCGACGGCTTTGTGGTTGCCGGGGTTCCCGGCTTCGCTGACCCACTGGTGAAGGTCGTCGACCGGAACGTTCTCGACGACGATCTCGCCGCCGCGTTGGTCGTCGGCGACCGTGCCGCCCGGCGGGGCAGCAGCGCCGGCCTTGGGAACCCGCCGTCGCACCACGGCGCCCGACTCCTCGGCCCACCGAACGAGGGTGATGGCGGAGGTGGCGAGATCGTCGTCGACCGGACACACGTTCTGCCCGAGCAGGGCGTTGACCAGCGAGCTCTTGCCCTGCTTGAACTCGCCGACCACGCACACGACGGTTGACGGTCGCCGCAGACGCGCCGCTGCCGCCGAGACGCGCTCGGCGAGGTCGGGGCGCTCGAGTTGTTGGAGCAGGCGGGCTGCGTCGAGGACTGCCGCGTCGGCTCCGGCGGGGGCGTCGGCCATCAGCCGAGGTCCTCCCACATGTCGTCGGTCGACGCTTCGACGTTGTCGATCGCTTCGATCTCGACGGCGAAGTCGGACGGCTCGGGCTCCGGGATCGGCTCGGGCGCCGTCAGGTCGGGGACCGAGGGGTCAGGGATCGTCGGGTCGGAGATCGGCGGAGCGGCGAGCGGGTCCACCCCTGCGAACTCGGCGGTCGATGCGCTCCTGTCGTCGCCGAACTCGTAACCGGGAACGGCCGCGTCGGGCGGCACGGACGGGTCGACGGGCGCTGCGTCCATCGTGGGGTGTCCGCCCGGGCCGACCGGCGGAGGACTGACGAAGTCGAGGATGGGGTCGAGGCCGAGATCGTCGGTTCCATCGGTACCGGCGGCAGGTCGGGTCGGCTCCGACTCGAGACCGAGCGTCGACGTCGACGTGAGAATGTCGCGGTAGCTGTCGGCTGCTTTGCCGAGGTTCGCCATGATGGCGCCCGAATCGCCGTCGCCGTCGCCCGCTGGCGCGGCCGATGATTCGCCGGCCCCGGCGGAGCGCTCCAGATCGCCGGCGTCGACCTGGCCTCTCTTCCCCCCGAACATGCCACCGGCGACCAGGTCGTCGAACTCTTCGTTGTCGTCGTCGCGATCGTCGACGCCGTCGCGGTCGCGGTCGATGAAGACGTCGGCCTCGCCCTCGCGGAAGAGGTCGCCGTCCGCGTCACGGCCGATCGTGCCACTCGCATCGATCGAGAGGTCACCGGTCAGGCGGCTCGATGCGTCGAATTCGAGGTCGGCGGTGGCACCCCAGCTGCCGTCGGCGTTGCGCTCGAACCCGCCGCTGAGCTCGCCACCGATCTCGCCACCGAACGGCAGGGGCAAGGTGCCTTGAATGCTGCCCCCGATGGAGATCGTCCCGTCGCTGCCGAACGACATGTGACCCTCCGCGTACGGCAGCGGCAGCCACTCGGCGCCGATCGAGCCGCTCATCGCGAAGCCGTCGTCGGAGTCGTAGCTGATCTCACCACTGGCGAGCCCGACATCGAAGCTGGAGCCGGCGCTGAAGCCTTGCTCGCCGAAGCTCACGCCGACCGCCGCGATGCCGATGTCGAGGCCGGCGCTGAACTGGCCGTCGTCGTAGTCGACGTCGATCACACCGCCGGTCAGGAAGTCGACCGTGTCGAAGACGGTGTCGTCGAGCACGTTGAGCGTCCACTCGGCGACGTCCTCGGCTGCCTCGCCGATACCGGTGACGACGTCGACGACGACCTCGCCGACGTCCTGGGCGGCCTGCTCGACCCACTCACCGACGTCTTCGGCAGCCTGCTCGACCCACTCGCCTGCGTCCTCGAACGCGTCGCCGACGTCTTCGACAGCCTGTTCGAACCAGTTTCCGATGTCTTCGAAAAGTCCCATCGCTACAACTCCACTTCACTCGTACCGGCTGTACGGCGTGCGCACAGCGGTGTCGTTCGCATGCGGTCCACCGTACGGAACATCGTGGATGGCGTCACCGGGAGCATTCCCGGTCGCACCGCCTTCGTCGAATCCGTCCAACGCGATGGGTCTATCATTTGGTCATGTCCGAAGCGGCGGAATCGATGTCTGAGGTCCTGACGGAATCCAACCGTCGTGTGGTGGTGCATCCGAGTGCGATCTTGCCGGGAATCCCATCGTTCCTGTTCGACGTACCCGAGGGTTGGATCGTCGACGAGGCGCCGAGCGCACTCTGCGTGGTTCGCCGACCTCGAGCGATCAACGGTTTCTGGACGAACGCGATCATTCGCACCGACAAGGTGCCGCGTGAGGTCGACTTCAAGCGGGCGGCCAAGACCACCTGGGCCAAACTGTTGAAGACATACCCCGATGCCACCACGCAGGGCGAGCGGCTCGTCCGGTTCGATTCGACCGTCGCCTACATCCGCGGTGTCGATCTGACCGCCGAGGGCCAGGCGCTCGCACAGATCCAGGCGATGTTCTTCGCGCCGGTGTCCGAGGGCGGCAAGGTGGTCGACTTCTTCCAGATCATCGGCACCACGTTGCGCGACGACGACGTGCAGACCAACATCAACGAAGTCCTGGCGATGGTCGCCACGTTTCGTTTCCTCTGACGCTCCATCGTGCGGGAGCGCCCGCTCCGGTCGGCTCATCCTTCCGTCAAGTCGTCGGTGGCGTCGTGGGCGACCGGCAGGTTGCCCTCCTCCTCGAGGCCCTGGAGGCCGAAGTCGGAGACCTGCTCCTCGACGATCGGAATGTCGGCCAGGAACGCTTCGGGTTCGGCCATGACGGGCGGCACGAAGTCCGCCGGGAGTTCGGCCCGGACCTGGAGCCCAGCAGGATCGACGGAGGAAGCCCCCGGTTGGTCGAGGCCGATGAGGATGCCCGCGGGTGATGGCTGGTCGAGCCCGATGAGGATGGCTTCGGGTGGAGGCACGTCGATGGCGGCCGTCGACTGGACGACGCTGGCGTACACCGAGTCGCCGATCAGGTCGACGTCGAGTTGGGCGGCAGGGGCGATGGCGCCCTCCGGTGGCGGTGGTGTGGCGCCGAGTACCGGCGGCACCCCGGAGTCACCGCGCCACTCCGTGTCCAAGGTCAGCTCGAAGTCGTCGGACGCAGCCGCCGTCTCGGTGATCACGGTGGCGCCCTCGAGCACGGGCGGAGGCCCGTCGATCGGCAGGGGCGGCGTGACGTGCACGCTGCCGACGGTCGCCGAGACCGTCTCGACGTCATCGGCCGGCCCGTCGGCGGCCTCGACGTCGCGGTCGTCGACGGGCTTGCCGAAGATTTCTCGATCCGGATCTGCCCGCAGACCTTCGCCGCTGTCCGCTGCGCTCATTGCCGACTCGGTCGACCCCGTCGCGGCGGCGGCTGCAGCTGCGGCCGGAATCGCGCCACCGAGGTCGGCGACGAGGCCCGCGCGGCCGCCGACCACGGGGCTGATGACGGCGTCATCGCCGCCAGAAGGATCGCTCGACGACGTGACGCGGACGTCGTCGAGGTCGGGCCGGACGCTGATCAGGTCAGGGCTTCGAAGCGCGACGTCGCCGATGTCGCCGATGTCGAACGCCGTTGCGATGCGACCGTCGGGTGGCCCGACAACCGTATCGGTGAGGGTCGACGTGTCGTCCGACGGCTCCTCCACGGGCGGCTCGGCCATGGTCGGCTCCGTTTCGGCGGTTGCCGCCGTGTCGCCGGTCGCCGGATCGCCGGTCTGCTCCGTCGCCGGTGTGGAGCTGGTCTCGAACCGCTCGGCCGCCCCGTCGAAGTCGTCCTCGAGCAGGGTGCCGGGCGCCGGCTCACCAGCAGCGGCTGCCGCCGCTTCGGCCTGGTTGTCGCGTTCCAGTTCGTCGACCAGGGCGTCGATCTTCTGGTCCTGGATGAAGTCCTGGACCCGCTGGTCGTAGTCATCGCGCATGGCGGCGAGGGCGGCCTCGGTGCTCTGGCCTGGCTGGGGCTGGAATCGTGCGACGGCGTCGGCGAGTTCCTGCTGGAGAACGGCGGCATCTTCGGGCGAGGTGCCGGGAGGCGCCTCGAAGTTCTCGAGCCGCTCCAGCAGCGTCGCACGGGCGGCCTCGAATCGGGCATCACCGGCGTCGGCGAGCCCGGCGACGGCCGGGTCGGATGGTGCGGCGGGCGGGGGCGCTGGAGCAGCGGCCTGCGCGGGAGCGGCAGCCGGGTTCGTGGCGGCCGCCGAAGCAGCGGGGGCATCCGTGGCTCGGGCCTGAGCCGGCTCGGCCGCCTCGCGCTGTGGGCGGGGCTGGGTCGGGGCTTGGCGGGCACCGCCACCACCACCGCCGCCACCACCGCCGCCGCCGTCGTTGCCGCCGCCGTCTCGGTCGGCCTGGGGTCGGTCGGGGCGTTGGGCGGGCCGCGCCGGCGCAGGTGCACTGAACGCCGCCGGACCGCTCCCGCCGTCGACGCCTCCGGCGCCGAATCCCCCGGCGTCGGCGGCGGTGTCGAGCGGGACGCCGACCGGGCCGGCATCCTGGTCGGCGGGCGCGACCGTGTCGAACTCGTCCATGCTCTCGTCCGCGCTCACGTCGGTGGGCGTGCCGGTATCCGTCGCGGCGGCGTCCTCACCGTCGAACGCAGCGGCGATGTCATCGCCGAACACCACCGCCGCGCCGGCAGCAGCTGCGGCGGCTGCGGCACCGACGGCGACCTTTGCGCCGGCCGAGGTCTCC
>JANNNB010000372.1:0-25994 GCA_031398325.1 Actinomycetes bacterium | reverse complement strand
CCCCGCATCCTGACGGCCAACATGATGATGGGCGGACGAGGGCCAGGTCCCGGTCCACATGTCGCCCTCGTCATGGCGATGGTCGACTCTGCGGACGGCGACCAGGTGATCTCGGTCCTACAGCCGCTCGCCGACGTTGCGCCGTTGCTCGGCCAGCACGTGCAGCTCATGCGCTACCAGGATGCGATGCTGCACTCGGCTGGGCCGCAGTACGGCTACGGCCAGCCGGTGTCGCGGTCGCTGCTCGTCGAGCACTTCACGCCTGCGATCTCGCGTGCCATCAACAGCCTGGTGGAGTCCGGGGCGATCGGGGCACTCAGTGTCCGCTCAACGGGCGGAGCGGTCGCCGACGTCCCAGTGGATGCCACCGCCTACGCCGGCCGGACTGCGAACTTCTCCGTCATCGCACTCGGATCGCACGACGCGAGCCTCGACGACGCCTGGGCACCCGTCGCGCGTCACGCCGTCGGTGCCTACTCCAGCTTCGAGACACAGCTCGACGCACGACGGCTGAGGCTGACCTTCCCCCTGGCCACCCTCGAACGGTTGCAGACGGTCAAGCGCCGCGTCGACCCGGACAACGTCTTCCGCGACAACATCGACCTCGCCAAGCTCGACGAACGTTGACCCGCCGGAGCAGACTGCACGACGTGCTGGTTCCGCTCGCGTCGGAGTGGTCGGCGGCCATCGGTGGGCGCTTGCGAGGGCCGCCGGGATGCACCCCGGCACCGACCGTGCGTGGAGCGGATCGACACCGACAAGCTTCCCCGCCCACTCGAAGCGCTGCTTGACTTCGTTCTTCAGGACGGCCCGCTCGTGTAGCCGTGTCCGTGCCATCGTCACGTCTCGTACTCGTCGGGGAGGCGCATCGCCGGACCACCGACGTGAAGGCCGAGTGGGGTGGCGCGGCCTGTGGGTTCTTCCCATTCCTCTTGACGTCCGAGGGCCGTGAGGTCCAGGTAGTGGTAACCGTTGTGGAACTCTTCGATGCCGCGCCCGAAGGTGGAGTAAGTGTGGAACACGTCGTCGCCGACACGCAGGAACGCGCTGATGCCGGGCACTTCAGTACCGTTCATGTCCGCCGTCCACGAGCTACCGGTCCATGGGTTTCCGGCGATGGCGAGGTCGGCTTCGGTGCGGAAGTGGAGCACCACCGGTGCGACACGGTTGTCGAGTGTGGTGTGGAAGTCGTAGTTGAAGTCGCTGCTGTGCGACGAGTACCACGGGAACGTCCAACCCATCCGTTCGCGGACGGCTGCAAGTTTCTCGTACGGGGAGTGCGAGATTGCGACGAGCGTGGTGTTCCGGACGTGTAGTTGGCGGAGGTTGCCGATGCCGTCGGCAGCCGATGAACAGCTGGGGCATGGCTGATCCCAGTCGGGGCCGAACATGAAGTGGTGCATCACCAGCTGCTGGCGACCTTCGAAGAGATCGACCAGGCTTGCCGGCCCGTCGGGCCCGTCGAAGATGTACTGCTTGTCGATGCGAACCATCGGCAGTCGTCGACGTGCGGCGTTGAGCAGGTCGCGAGCGCGGGTCAGTTCTTTCTCCTTGGCGAGCAACTCGCGTCGGGCCGCGAACCACTCGTCGGGCGAGACCACGTCGGGCAGATCGTTCATCGTCGTCACGCTGTCCGCACTTTCTCGTCGTGGCCCTCTGGTGCACCTTGACGCTGGATGGACTCGGCGATGCGCTTGATGCGTCGAAGACGACCGTCCCATGCGCTACTGACGCCGGCGAGCTGAGCGACGGCTTTGGCCAGCTGGGTCTGATCGACCCGGAAGTTCCGTTCGCGACCTGTTGAGGTGGCCTGCACCAGCCCGACTCGATCGAGCACGACGAGGTGCTTCGTCACGGCCTGGCGGGTCACGGGGAGGCGGGCACTGAGACTGGTCGCCGTGCCGGTTCCCTCGCTGAGCAGGAGATCGAGCAGGCGTCGTCTCGTCGGGTCACCGATGGCCGACCACAAGTCGTCGTCCACCAACACACTCATGATCCCGCTCCCAGCTTGACGGCATATGGCGGTAGCCGTGGGAGGAAGAAGTCCCACCCGCTGACGTGAGATGCGTGCTCGGCTGCCACCTTGGCTTCGTCCCATCCCCGTTCACGAAATCCTGTCTCGATGAGTCGCAACCGTGTTCCGTTCTCTGCTGATTCGAGTTCGAACGTCACGAGATACGAGTTGCCCGGCACCGCAGCCGAACCTTCAGGATGGGTCCACCGAAAGGAGAACAAGCGGTGCGGTACGGCCTCGACGACGGTGAAGCGCTCCCAGCTCATCACATCGTGACCTTGGGAGAATCCGATCCGACCAGGCGCCCCGGGCACCGGCGAGAACTCCGCCTCGTCCGGCCACCATTGGCTCACGTGAGCAGGGTTGCTCACCACATCGAACACGACCTGTGGTGCTGCATCGATATGAATTTCTCGCTCGACCGTTCCATACTCCATCGCCAACGCCTTTCGCAACCATCGGTTGCACATCAGAGTACCGCAGCCGATCCACGCGCGCAACCATTTGTTGCGCGACGTGCGATTCGTCGTCTCGCGGTCGACCACGACAACCCGGCGGCGCGAGACGTCCCGCCGGAGGGTGTCGTCGGAGGGTGTCGTCGGCTTGACACCATGCGACTGATGGCACACCACGCTCGGGTTAGCTTCTCGTAGTCTGGGTACTCGCAAGCGCGCCGCCCGTGTCAGAGTCACCACGCGGGTCGACACCAGCATTTCGGTGATCAAAGCCGACTGCCGCACACGCACAGCGCTTCTCGACGTATTCCGAACCTCGGACCGCGTCGTCGCTGCTGTTGCTCATTGCATCCCCGGGCGGGGATGGCTGCCAAGGAATGACGTTCCCACCGTCGCCAGGCCGAGAACAACCCGGTTCCGCCGGGAACATCCGCCGAAAACCCGCTCCGCAAAGGCCCCCATGCAAACCAAGCCGATCCTTGTCGTGCCCGAAGTCTCCGACACCATGCGCTCGTCCGCCATGGCGGTGACTGGAACCGCCGTCGTCGGCGCCATCTGCGTACTCGCCGCTGTGCACGCCACCTGGTTCGACGACGCCAACAGCGACTCCGCCGCCATCAGCGTCATTGCCCTCGCAGCCGTCTTCGTCACCGTCGTCCGTTGGCTACCCGCGCTCTCGGACGAATCGATGCGGATCGTTCCGAGACGGCACGCGTACGCATTGCTCGTCGCGTGTGCCGCCGTTGGCGGTTACGCCGTGCTCGTGCCGCAACACCGCGGTGTTGCAGTGGGGGTCCTCGCCACCCTGTGCCTCATCAGTGTGTATCTCGCCTGCTGGGGCTACCGATCACTGTTCCTCATCCGCAGGATCGTGGCGTTCAGTGTCCTCGCGTGGGGGCCGACCTCGAGCGCACTGCACGCGTTCGTCGACGACACCCTGACCGGCCCGTCCGAACGGATCTACCAACGGCTCTCCCGCCTCGACGTCGCCGCTGCGGGTGACCATCCGTGGCGGTTGTACTCAGCCATGACCGACCGCGCCACGATCGGGGTCATCTGTGTCGTCCTCGGCACGCTCGCGATCTCACGGATGCGGATGACCCTCGGCGCGTTCACACGGTTGTTCCTCGGCTGTGCCGTCGTCATGGCTGCCCATCACCTCGTCCGGCTCGTGACTCCGCTCGAGGAGTACCGCACAACTTGGTGGGCCGACATCGTCACGAATCCGGCCGCGGAGATTCTCTTCGCTGTCGCCGTCGTTGCCGCACTGTTCACGTTCAACCCGGCGATGCGGGTCAACGACACCGGCGTCGCAGCTGCAGACGACCGCGATCCGGAGATCTTCGGGGTGCACAACGTCAGACGGCCCGCCCCAGGTGTCCGATTCGCGGGTGCCACCGTGCCCGCCGGAATCCTCGCGTTCGTGGTGACGCTGCCATGACCAGCCTCACCGAAACCACCCGGCCGACGATCGGCACCGACGTCTTCGCCCACACCACACCACAGCCGCCCGACGACACCGAACTGTGGTCGTACACGCTCGGGACGGGACGCGGATTCCTTCGGTTCTCGGCGATCTCGAAGGCGTTTCTCGGCAGCGCACTGTTCTTCCTGGCACTGCGCGGCGACTGGTTGAAACTGCTGATGCCGTTCGCGCTGATGATGGTCGCCGGTGCCGTCGTCAGCATCATCTGGTCGTTCCAGGTCAAGCCGTTCGATCGGGCCGCCCACGCATCGCGCACCCGACGCGGGCATCGTCTCCGCACCGCGAGTGTCGACGTGTTCATCACGACCTGCGGCGAGGATCCTGACGTCATCCGCAACACCATCTGGCACGCCCGCCACATCGAACACGGCGGTGACGTGCGCGTCTACGTCCTCGACGACAAGAACTCGGCCGCGGTGCGCTCGCACGCTGACGACCTCGGAGCCATCTACATCCACCGCCCTGAAGCCGGATGGATGAAGAAGGCCGGAAACATCCATCACGCCTACAGCCAGACCAGCGGCGAGTTCATCATCATCCTGGACGCCGACTTCGCTGCACGGGTCGACTTCCTCGCACACACGTTGGGCTACTTCGAAGACGACAGCATCGGCATCGTCCAGACACCGCAGTACTTCCGTGTCGACGACACCAACTGGGTCGAAGCGGGCGCCGCAAGCCAGCAGGAGCAGTTCTACCGCATCGTCCAACGCGCTCGAGACCGCCGCGGCGGCGCCATCTGTGTCGGCACGAACGCGGTCTACCGGCGTGCCGCCCTCGACGAACGTGGCGGCATGGCGCTGCTCGAGCATTCCGAAGACCTGTTCACCGGGATGAAGGTCATCGACGCCGGCTACCGCGTCTCCTACCTGCCGGTCGTGCTCGCAGCGGGCAGCGCCCCGGACAACACCCGGGCCCTTGCCTCCCAGCAGTACCGGTGGGCTCGGGGCAACTTCGCGCTCGCCGGCACACCGCTGTTCAAGCGCTTGCGTCTCACCTTCATGCAGCGTCTGTCGATCTGGGACGGATGGATCTTCTACGTCACCAGTGGACTCAGCCCACTGATCGCGATCGTCGTGCCGATCCTGACGCTCGTCGAGATTCCCGAAGCGATCTCGATCGCCCCGACGGTGCTGCTGGTGCCGGCGTTGCTCACCGAGTTCGTCATCCAGCCACGGTGGCTGTACCTGTCGAACGGGCCCGCCTCCAGGCGTGTCGGACTGATCTCCCAGGTCGCCCATCTGTTCGCACTGCGCGACCATCTCAGCGACCGCGAGCAGGAGTGGGTGCCGACCGGCGATACCGGCGGCGGCCGCCGCCAGGCCACCGACCGCATCCCCGAACTGATCGCATCGATCGGGTTCTTCGCCTTCATCACGACCATCGTCGGCGTCGGTGTCCGAGCTGCGCAGGGGTTCAGCATCGTCGACCTGGCGCCCGTCATCGTGCTCGCCATGATCGCGATCCCGACGGCGCTCACCGTCACCAACCCCCCACGTCCGGTAACGCCCGTCGCTGCTGCCGAGGTCGATTCGCGCGACAACTATCTCGACGTCGTGCGTGGACTGTCGATCGTCCGGGTCATGTTCTGGCATGCGCTCGGCTACTGGTGGATCTCGTGGGCGTTCGCAGCGATGCCGGCGGTGTTCTACGTGTCAGGGGCACTGTTCGCCAAGTCGATGCGCTCACGCACTGCCGGCGCCGTGGTCAAGGACCGGTTGCGTCGACTGCTGCCACCGTATGTGGCATTCCTCGCCGCGTCACTGCTCGCCGTTCACGTCGCCACCGGTGGTTCCATCTGGGGGACCAACACCGTCGACGTCATCAGCTGGATCGTGCCGTTCCAGGCGCCGGCGGCATTGCCCTGGGAGCAGGGCTGGCTGTCGACACCGCTGTGGTTCCTTCGAGCGCTCATCATCGTCCTGCTCATCACACCACTTGCGGTACGCGTCACGCGACGCGGGCGCCCCATCGTGTGGGCGGCGCTGTGGGCTGTGTCGATCGTCGGCATCGACGTCTTGATCTCGTCGGCTGACACCGTTCGCACCACATCGGTGTTGCGCGGCATCGGCGACATCGTCGTGTTCGGCGGATTCTTCGCTGCTGGCGCAGCGTTCCATCACCGTCGCCACGAACTCGTGCAGACGTCCCACCGTGAACGAGTCCTGGTCGTGCTCCTCGTGCTCACCGCAGCGGTCGCCTGGATGGCGCCGCCAGCCGACTGGGTCGTCAACAACTCGAACGTCATGATGGGCCTCGTCGGTGCTGTCTGGCTGGTCGTGGTCATCCTGTTCGAATCACAGATTCGCAGCATCGGCAACATTCCGGGTGTGAACCAGATCGTGTCGTGGGTGGCGTCGAACTCGATGACCGTCTACCTGTGGCACACCGCCGTGCTGTGCGTCACGTTCGCGATCGTCGGCGGAGTCACCAACCCGCAAGACGTTGCGCTGTTCATGATCGTGTTCGTGCCGTTGCTCGTCGCTGCGGTCGTAGCGTTGCGCCCCCTCGAGTCGCTCGGAACGCGCGGCGGCAAACACCGGTTGCGGCTCCTGCCGGTCGCCGCGATCGTTGCCGTGGCTGCCGTCCTCGTGCAGCAGCCGACCCTGTTCCCGAAGATCGATGCGTTCACCGCCCCGCCGGCACCCTCGGCACGCCCAGAGACGGGCGCTGAAGGACCGGTACCCGAAGATGTCACCTCGACGGGTGGCATCGAGGGCTGGGTGACCGGAAACCGGGTTCAACAAGCGGTCGCCGTCACCGTCGACGCTGACGGCGAGCACGTCGTACGCAGCTACGAGGGTGTCGGGCCCGTCGAAGAGTTCGGGCAGCAGGAGTCCTTCGAGGCGACCGACACGTTCGAGGCGTTGAGTCTCACCAAGACGATGGTCGCTGCTGTCGCCTTGCAGCTCGTCGACGAAGGCTCCCTCACCCTGGACGGACCGTTGCCGGCTATCGAGGGCATTGACGCTGCGGTCACCGACAACTTGACGCTACGGCGTCTGTTGTCACACTCGACCGGCTTGGTCGACTACCGCCAGGTCGAAGGTTTCGATGAAACCGAAACGCCTGATCCGCTCGAAGCGGTGAACACAGCAATCGGCGAGAGCGATCTTGCGAGTACCGAGGTCACCTACTCGTCGACGAACTATTTCATCGTCGGCATGGTCATCGAAGAGGTGTCGGACTCGCTGCTCGGCGACGAGCTGGAGGCACGGCTGTTCGAGCCACTCGGCATGGACGACACTGAGCTCGTCAACAACTATCGCGCCGGGTTCGTCGGCTTTGCGTCCGGTGGGGTCGTGTCGACGCTCGACGACCTCGCGACGTGGTACGACGCCTTGGTCAGCGATCGACTGGTCCTGTCCGACGTCATGCTCAACGAGATGATCTGGGGTGGGTACGAGTACTCGGAGTCTGCTGGGTTGGGCGCTTGGCGGCACTGCCCGTGCCGCGAGGCGACGGCCGCCGACCCCGAGCCATGGCTGTACCTCTTCCATGACGGTGGCGATGTCCGCATCACCTACCACCCGGTCGATGATGTGGTGATGGTGTCGCGGTTCTCGAAGCCGTTGTACGGGGCACCGCCGGCGCTCGCCGGCGACATCGACGGGTTCATCCTCCAGGTCCTCGACGAGGTTGCTTGATGCGTCGGTCGAAATGCGCTGCGACCTTCGCCGCGTTGTGTGCGCTGACGGCTGGGGCCTGCTCGTCTGGCGACGACAGCACCGGCCGCTCGTCCCCTGACGGCGAGATCACGAACTCGAGCGATGCGCGCCCGGGCGACGACATCGCCGAACCAGCTCCCGCCGATCGGACCATTCCGAGCACCCCGAGCACGACGAGCTCCGGGAGCACGACGACGTCGACGATGCCGTCCGAGCCGACCTGGTTCGACGAATTCGACGGACCCGCCGGTTCGCCGGTCGACGGTTCACGCTGGGCGCACGACGAAGGCGGCACCGGCTGGGGCAACCAGCAGCTCGAGTTCTACAGCCCCACGAACGCCACCTTGGATGGTGCCGGCAACCTCGACATCGTCGCTCGCCCTGCCGACGTGACAACGTCGCCGTCATGCTGGTACGGCAACTGCCACTTCACGTCGTCGCGCCTCACGACAGCCGGACTCGCGGCGTTCACGTACGGCACCTTCGAGATGCGCGCCAAGTTCCCGGCCGGCGAAGCGACCTGGCCGGCGTTCTGGTTGCTCGGGGCGAACACTGGTGAGGTCGGCTGGCCGGCAGCGGGCGAGATCGACGTCGTCGAGAACGTCGGACGCGACGGGGACGTCATCCGAGGAACCGTTCACGGCCCCGGGTATTCCGGTGCGAACGGGATCGCTGCGACGGCAGACATCGACGACATCACGGAATTCCACACGTACACGGTGCGCTGGGAACCCGATCGGGTCATCTGGTTCGTCGACGGCGACGAGTACCACCGCATCGAACGATCCGACGTCGACGACTGGGTCTTCGATCACGACTTCCATCTGGTCGTCAACCTCGCGGTGGGCGGCACGTTGGCCGGCTCACCCGGACCCGCCGACTACCAGGACAACGTGCTCACCGTCGACTACGTCAGGGTGTGGTCCCCGTGAGCCGCAATGCGTTGCTCCAGTTCGACCAGACTCCGTGAGCGCATCCGCTGATGCGAAGGACCTGCACGAACCCCGCGTGACCACCTTGGTACCTGTTTGGTACAAGGAGGCCCGGGTGGCACCCTCGTCAGAGAACGCAGAAGGCCCGGGAACGAAGTGCTTCCGGGCGTTTCACATTGGTGGCGGGGGCAGGATTTGAACCTGCGTTCGAGGTGTGGAACGGCGCGCGGAGGCTGACGGCAGCGTCCGTTCTTTCGCCGGGCATCAGCGGCTCGTTGATTTCAATCGAGAGACTGCTTCGAAGTCGTCGATAGCAGCGAGTAGGTAGCGGGCGGGGTCTGACCTCGGGTGTGACTTGTTGCCCGAACGGGCCTTTCCTTCCGCGCGGTCGAAGCGTAGGGTCGACGCTTGGGCGCCGCGGAGGAGGCGGAATCGTGATTGACCGGAGATCGGGGTGAGCGACGATCGCGCGTACGACGTCGCTCTGGGCTCGGAGGTGTTCGATCCGCTCGAAGCGAAGTCGCTTCGGCGGCGTGAACTGCCGGGCCGCCGCGCCGATGCGCCCGATCCGAACGACACGCGCATCGTGCAGTTCGTCCGTCCGCTGACCGGCCCGGACATCGAACGTCTCAAGGAGGACTACGGACTCGCCCTGACGGCGTACGTCCCCAACCTCGCGTACGTCGAGCGTGTCGACGCAGGCACTCGCCGACGGCTGGCTCGTGACCCGCTCGTGCGCGCGGTCGCCCCGTACAGACCGGAGTACAAGGTCGACACGCTGATTGCGCAACGCACCGCAGACGGTGACCTCGGCAGCGAACCGATCATCGCCTCGTTGTTCTCTGGCGCGTCGATTCCCGTCGTCACCGACGCCCTCGAACGGGCCGGCGCCACCGGCATCACCACCAGCGATCACCGCGACATCGGGGGGCTCGCCCGAGTGATGTTCCACACCGACGATCCCGCAGTGGTCGACCAGGCCGTCCTCGTGCCCGACATCCGCTATCTCGAGTTGGCGGCACGCATCAAACACGATGACGTGTCGGCTGCGTCGATGATCCAGTCCGGCGATACGAGCAATGCCAGCGTGTGGGCCAAAGGCATCCACGGTGAGGGTCAGATCATCGGCCAGATGGAGGGCGACACGCTGAACCCGGCCCACGTCTTCTTCGCCGACGCGGCGCCGAACACGCCCGGACCTGCGCATCGCAAGGTGGTCGCCATCGCTGCCGGCGGCGGCGCGGACGATCCGACACTGTCGGACTGCTCGCGCTTCCACGCCACGTTCGCCGCGGGCTGTGCGGTAGGCGACGATCGCACCAACGTTGGCGGCCACGCCAATCGGGGCAGCGCATTCGCCGCCAAGATCGCCGGAGCACCGGTCACGTTCGGCGCGGGCAGCATGCTTGCCGGGCTCACGGCGAACATGAACGCCGGTGCTCGGGTGCACACCAACTCGTGGCACGACGGGCGTCAGGGCAACGGCGTGGCCGCGCCCTACAACGCCATCGCGATCGACGTCGACACGTTCTGTTGGAACAACGAGGAGAACATCGTCCTCGGCTCGTCGGGTAACACCGGCGAGGAACAGGGCGCGCCGGGCACGGCCAAGAACGCGCTGTGCGTCTCGGCGGCGAGCACGAACGGCAACAACATCGACGATGGCAATCCGGGACCGACCGCAGACGGCCGCCGCAAGCCCGACATCGTCGCCGCCGGATGCGACATCACCTCGTCCGTCGACACCGGCACTCGAGTGCTCAACTGCGGATGCGCCACGAGTTGGGCCACGCCGCACGCGGCTGGCGCTGCGGCACTCGTGCGGCAGTACTTCACCGAAGGGTGGTGGGCCGGCGGCACCAAGGTCGCAGCCAACGCGATCACACCCAGCGGGGCGCTGCTGCGGGCGATGATGGTCAACTCGGCGATCAACATGTCGGGTCCGGCCAACTACCCGAACGACACAGAGGGCTGGGGGATCATCCGCATCGACCGGGCGCTGATGTTCAACGACAACGGACGCAACCTCGTCGTGCGCGACATCCGCAACCAATTCGGCCTGCGGACGGGCGAGGATTTCACGCAGGGCTACACCGTGAGCGCGGGAGCGAGCACCAGTCAGCAGTTGCGCGTCGTGTTGGCCTACACCGATCCGCCAGGAACCGCCGGCGCGGCGAACACGTTGATCAACAACCTCGACCTCGAGGTCACGGATCCGAACGGCGTCGTCTACCACGGCAACGACTTCGATCCCGCCGCTGGACTTTCTCGCGCCAACAGCACGAGTGCCGGCGACGCGTTGAACAACCTCGAAGTTGTACTCGTCAGCGCGCCGACCGCGGGTGCGTGGTCGGTACGCGTGATCGCCACTGCGGTGGCCGTCGATCGCCAGGGATTCGCCATTGCGATCACATCGACCGCGCCGCCGCCGTCGTCGGGCTGCTTCGTGGCGACGGCCGTCTACGGCGACGCGTGGCACCCCGACGTGGTCGCCATCCGTCGGTGGCGCGACGAGACCCGGGCATCCGGTGGTGTCCGCGGTGCAGCGATGGGCACATTCGCCGCGACGTACGGCATCGTCGGTCCGGTCGCAGCGCGGGTGGTCACGCGTCGACCGCGTCTGCGCGGGTGGCTCGCTTCACGCGTGTTCCCGGCGGTCGCCCGTCGCGTCGATCAGGCCCCGCCGTGCGTCGGCTGCGAGCACGGCCACGAGGACGGGAGCGACGACCGGGAGAGGACCACGCCATGGCCCTGACCGTCGAAACGATCGCGCTCGAGGTGGGCAAGGCGCTCGAACCCTTGCGTGACCGGCTCGCCGCCGGTCAGGTCCAACTGCTGTTCGCCGAACTCGGTCTCCCGGCGCCACAGATCGTCCTCCAAGCCCCGGGCGTGGTCGGTGCGATCGGCGACACCGTCGACGAATTGGTGCTGCTCCCACCGAAGGTCGTCGCGCTTGCCGATGCGATCGACGACGAGGACGTCGTCGCGATCGTCACCGCCATCTCCGGTCTGGTCCCAGTGATCCAGGCAGTCGTCGCGGCGGTCGACGCGATCTCCGATGCGGTCGATGCTGCCGCGAGTGGAGCGGCGAGCGGCGAGATCGAGGCGTTCGCCACCGAACTGCCCGAACGGCTCATCGGCTACGTGATCGCCACCTACCTCGACCGGGAGCACCCCGTCGTCAGTGGCATCGCGGGTCTCCTAGGCATCATCGAACAGACCGCCGTGCCGGCCACAGCGAACGCGCCGGCCTTCGTGCGCCGCCGCCTGCGCTTCGAGCTGATCGGCGCCCTGCTCGAAGATCCGGTCGCCTCGCTCGGCACCACGTATAGGTGGGGGAGGGCCGACTTCGACTGGCTGTTGCTGCTGGAACGGCTCGACCGCTTCGCCAACCGGGTGGTGCGTGTCGCATTCGTCCAGCCCGATCCGCTCGGAGGCCCTCCGGTGCTGCGCGTCGGATTCGTCGACATCGGGCCGACGCCCGACGTCGTGCCAGGCCTGCGCGCCGCGGTCCGCGTCACGCTCGCCGAACAGCTCGATGTGACGTTGCCGATCCGACCCGGTCTCGCCCTCGAGCTCGGATTGTCAGGGGAGCTCGAATCGGGGGCCGCGCTCGACGTGCTCCCGCCCGGCGACATCCGCGTCGACCCGCCGACCGGTGATGTCGCTGGGCGCGCCCGGCTCGGGCTCGCGGCGTCCGGCATCGGCGGCAATCCCGTCACGCTGATCGGCCTTGCCGGAAGCTCCGGCGTGTTCGCCGAACGAGTGCGGGCCTCGATCGGCAGCGACCTGGCGTGGAACATCCCGGCTGGCGTCGCCAGCGGCGACGTGTTCGTCGAAGCCGCGATTGAGGACGGCGAAGTGCGCATCGACCTCGGCGGCGCCGATGGCTTCCTGTCGGCGATCCTGCCTGACGGCGCCATCAGCATCAGTTTCGACGTGCTCGTCGGCTGGTCCGCATCGCGCGGTGTCTACGTCGAAGGTGGTGCTGGCCTCGCGATCGACATCCCCGTCGACCTCGAGCTCGGCCCGATCAAGATCCAGATGCTCCACCTCGGTTTCTCGATCGCCGCGGACGGGCTCGAACTCGAGGCATCCGGGGCGATCGGGGCGAACCTCGGACCGTTTGCGATGGCGGTCGAGCGGATGGGGACGGTCGCCGCGCTCACCTTCCCCGACAGTGGCGGCAACCTCGGCCCGGCCGACCTCGCCTTCCGCTTCAAGCCTCCTTCGGGGATCGGGATCTCGCTCGACGCGGGCATCGTCAAGGGCGGCGGCTACCTCTACATCGACGTCGATCGCGGCGAGTACGCCGGCATTCTCGAGCTCAGCTTCGGCCCGGTGTCGATCAAGGCGATCGGCATCTTGACCACCGAGATCCCGGGCTCCGACGGTTGGGCCCTGCTGCTGCTCGTGTTCGGCGAGTTCACCCCGATCCAGCTCGGTTACGGCTTCACCCTCAACGGGGTCGGTGGTGTCATCGGGTTGCAGCACGGCGTGTCGATCGAAGCACTGCAGACCGGCCTGCGAACCGGCGTGCTCGATTCGGTGCTGTTCCCGAACGATCCGGTCGCCAACGCGCCGAGCCTGCTGGCACAGCTGCGCGTGGTGTTCCCGATCGTGCCTCGGGCGCTCACCGTCGGCCCGGCGCTCAAGCTCGGATGGAGCACCCCGGCCCTGGTCACGCTCAGCCTCGGCGTGATCCTGCAGTTCGACGACGTGCTCGGCAGTGGTCCTGGCACGCCATCGTTCAGTCGGATCGTGCTCATCGGTCAACTCAAGGTGCAGATCCCGCCGGTCGACGAGCTGGGCATCGACGCGCCAGCGCTCGTGCACCTGCAGATCGACATCGTCGGTGCGTACGACGCCGAGGAGCAGGCACTGTCGATCGACGCGGTGCTGCGCGACTCGCACGTCGCCATGCTCCCGATCACGGGCTCGCTCGTGGTGCGCGCCCGCTTCGGCGACGACCCGACGTTCATCCTCGCCGTTGGTGGTTTCCATCCCCGCTTCACCGACCTGCCGCCGGGGATTCCGCCCCAGGATCGAGTCGGCATCCAGCTCGACTACGACATCGTCACGGTCCGCATCGTCGGCTACGTCGCAATCACGTCGAACAGCTTCCAGACCGGCGCCGAAGCCAGCATCGTCGCCGCGGGAGGGGGCTTCCGCGTCGAGGCATACCTCGGCTTCGACGCCTTGTTCATCTTCGAGCCGACCTTCCACTTCGAGATCGACTTCCGCGTTGGCGCGTCGGTCAAGTACAAGAGCATCAACCTCGCGTCACTCACGGTGCGCGGCATGGTGTCGGGGCCGGGACGTTGGGAGATCGAGGGGCACGCCACGATCTCGGTGTTGTTCTTCGACGTCGACATCGACTTCGAGGTCGCCTGGGGCAGCGCCCCAGCGCCTGCGTTGCCGAGCGTGGCGGTCGGCGACAAGATCGCCGCAGCGCTGTCAGCGCCGGAAGCGTGGCACAGCGAACTCCCCACGGGCGACCCACTGGTGAGCCTGCGCACGATCGTCGCCGACGCCGAGGTGCTGGCCCATCCGCTCGGATCGGTCGTCGGGGTGCAGAAGGTGGCGCCGCTCGGCATCGACATCGACCGCGTCGGCAGGTCCGTACCGTCCGACGGTCAGCGCTTCGACATCGCGTCGGTGTCGATCGGTGGGGTCGGTGTGCCCTCGCCGACGTTCCGCGACGAGCACTTCGCGCGCGCCGAGTTCCTCGACCTGTCGGAGGAGGACAAGCTCTCCAAGCCGTCGTTCGAGCGGTTCCGTTCCGGCGTGGCCGTATCGACCGACGCTTTCGCGGTGCCTGCTTCGCAGGTCGTGTTCGAACCCGAATGGGAGACGCTCAACTTGAGCCAACCCGCGCCGCCGCAGCGTCACTTCGTCTTGGCATCGGCGCTCGTGCTGCACGCTCAACTCGGTGCGGTCGCCCAGTCGGGCATCAACGCCGCCCGCCGGCTGAAGACCGACGCCCCGACGCTGTCGGTCGCCACAGCGGGCTTCGCCGTGGTGGCCTCGGCCCACCCGACCGAGGCGACCGCCACCGCGCTCACCCACACGGCGGCCGAGCAACTGTCATTCGCCACATCGGGCACGACGTTCGTCGCCGACCTCGCCGAGATGGCGGTACTCGGATGAGCTACCGCTTCCTTCCGTTCGTGCGTCGTGGCCTCGCCGAGCGCATCGCCACTCCTGACTCACTGGGCGCGACGATCGCCGCCCGCGCCACGTTCCCGGTGTCACTGACGCTCAACACTGGCCAGTCGGCAGGTATCGACCTCCGTGTACACGGGCCCGGCGACGTCATCGGCGTCGACACGCGCAACATCGTGCGAACCGAACCGCCGCGCTTCGCCCGCAACGTCGCTCCCGACCAGTTCTGCGCCATCGAGTTCGATGCGCCCGACTTCCCGTGGATGTTCACGCCCGCTGCGGCGGGCAGCAACGACCGCCTCCGCCCGTGGCTGGTGCTGGTCGTGGTGCGCAAACAGGACGGTGTGGCGGTCGTCGTGCGTCGCGACCGACCGTTGCCGCAACTCGTCATAGAGGCCCCTGCGGTGCCCGGCGACGAGCTTCCCGACCTCGCCGAATCCTGGGCGTGGGCGCACACCCAGGTCGTCGAAGACGGCGCACCGGCGTCGGTCGCCGCACACCTCGCGCAGAATCCCGAACTCAACGTGTCGCGCTTGTTGTGCCCGCGCCGCCTCGTTGCCGCCGCGGACTACGTCGCCGCCCTCGTGCCCGCCTTCGAGCACGGCCGACTCGCCGGACTCGGCCAACAGGTGCCCGACGATGCCACCACGGGGCCGGCGTGGGGAGCAGGCGGGAGCGTTGGCGCAACCGTCACCTTGCCGCTCTACTTCCACTGGGAGTTCCGGACCGGCCCGGCAGGCGACTTCGAGTCATTGGCGCGTCGCCTCATTCCGCGTCCCGTGCCCGACACCGTCGGCCGCCGCCGGATGTTCATCGGCGACGCCCACCCGGCACTGCCTGCGCTCGCCGCCGACGCAGGCGGGATCATCGAACTCGAAGGCGCACTGCGGGCGCCGGACCCCGGTTCGGGACCGACGCTCGGCCCCGAACACAACGGGTTCGTCGACGCGCTGACCGAGGTGCTCGACGCGCCAGCCAACCATGTGCTCGATGGAGCTTCCGCTGACGCCGAGGCCGTCGCCCCACCGATCTATGGCGGCCGTCACGTGCAACAAGAGCGCCTCGCCGGGTCGACGCACCAATGGCTCGTCGAACTCAACAGTGACCCGCGCCATCGCGCCGCCGGAGGTCTCGGCAGCGAGGTCGTGCGTCTCAATCAGGAGCGGTTCGTCCAGGCCGCGTGGGAGCAGGTCGGCGATGTTCTCGCCGCCAATGCGCTCCTCGATCGCGCTCGCTTCCTGCAGCGCGTCGCCGATCGCGTTCACCTGCGGCACGTGCGACCTTTGGCGCCCGAGTCGATCATCGGATTCACGGCGGCCGTGCACGAACGGGTGCCCGTCGGCACCCACGCGTTGTCACGTGACGTGCGGTTCAGCACGCTCCCGGCGGGTTCCCTCGGTCCGGCGTTCCGGAGGATCATGTCGCCGCGCTCGACCGCACTCGTACGAGCCATGCGCGTCGCGGCCCAGCCCGGCGCGGTGGTCCAGGTCCGTGTCGTCAACGAACTCGCCGCCGGTCAGCGCCAATTCGACGTGTTGACCACACCGCCAGACGGTCTCGTCAGCTCGCGGCTCGTCGGGCGCTTCGGCGGGTCAGCGGGCGGCACGGTCGGTCCGGAGATCGGCGCGGTGGGGACCGCCCCGGCGGCGCTGCTGAAGCAGATCCGCGACGTGCAACGCGAACTCGTCGCCACGCCTCCTCCCCTGACGGTCGCCCTGCGCCCCAATCTGGCCAAGACCGGCGTGCTCCTTCCGCGGCAACTCGACCTGCTGGCCGGCGCGGCAGCAGGGGCGACACTGTCGGGGAGTTCCACGTCGCGCGGGTCCACGTCGACCGTCGCCGGCTTGTCGAACGAGGTGATCAGAGCGTCGCTCGCCAACCCCGAAGCGATCGGCTTCACACTCCCGACCGGTGGTCGCGGCGTCGAACCTCAACTGCTCGCGCACAATCGCGTCGCGTCGACCGTCGTGTCGTCGCCGGTCAGTGGACGCGGCCGACCGACCACCGTCGCCCGGGTCGAGACGAGGCTCAGTTCGTCTCTGAACGAAACGCTGCGCGAAGTGGTGGCCGCGAGCGGCCCAGGCACGTTCCTTCCGCTCCCGCGCACCGTGACCGAGACGCCGACGATCGCGGTCGGACGCGGCGGCGTCACCGTGCCGTCCGGCCGCGTGCCCGTCGAGCCAGGACGCCCATTGCCGACCGGCCCGCTCACCCCGTCGATCGATCCGCCGGTGAAGCAGGCGGAGGTCGTCAAGGCCTTCGTCGGAGCGTTCGAGGCCAACCGCGCCGAACTCGTGGTCAACGTCAAGTCGGTCATCCCGGCAGAGCGACCTCTCGACCTGGGCGCGACGAGCGCACTGCTCGTCGCCGCGATCGACCCACACGACGTGATCGAGGCGCGGGCGCGTCTTGCGGTCCGTGTCGGCACCGGGTCACTGCACCTGGGGATCGCCGGATTGCATCTCGCCCAGCGCACCCCGCTCGACCCGGTGATGGCCGCCCCCGACCTCCCCGAGCCGCTGTACGGCGCGCTCGCTGCGGCGGACCCCGACCGTTTCCTGCCCGGCATCGGTGACATCCCGGACGACACCCTCACGCTGCTCGAAACGAACCCACGCTTCGTCGAAGCATTCATGGTCGGCGCCAATCACGAGATGAACCGCGAACTCCTGTGGCGTCGATACCCGACCGATCGACGAGCCACGCCGTTCCGCCGATTCTGGGACCGGGTCGACAAGGCGCCCGACATTCCGGCGATCCACGAGTTCCGTGCTTCGTCCCTGTTGGGAACGAACTCCGGTGCCGACCTACGCGGGTCGCTCGTGCTGCTCGTGCGCGGTCAGTTGCTCCGTCGGTATCCCGAAGCCGTCGTGTATGCCGCTCCAGCCAAGGCCGATGGCACCTTCGACCCCACACCGACCGCCATCGAGAGCCCGGTCTTCTGGGGACGGATCGCACCCGATGTCACCTTCGTCGGTTTCGATCTCGCTCGTGAGGACGTCGAGCCGGCGCCCGGCTGGTACTTCGTGATCGCCGAGCAGCCGACGGCGCCACGATTTGGGCTGGACGTTGCAACGGGGGGAAGTGCGGTGCCGGCGACCTGGGCTGACCTCCATTGGGGTCACGCCGGAGGAGACCCGGGCGAGCACCTGTCGATCGCCGGGTCGGGGCTCAACGGACGCACCCGACCGCTCATCTCGGGCTCGTCGGTCAACGCCACGTTTGGCCGCAACGCGGCGGACATGGCAGCGATCACGTTCCAGCGGCCGTTCCGGGCGGTGGTGCATTCCAGCGATGTGCTCGACGGCAACGACGGGATCGGGCTCGGCGCGATCCGACCGGTGCTCGCCAAGTCGGTGCTCCTGCGACCGATCGCACTGGGAGGCGGTGGCTGACATGGCCGACGAACTGATCGAACTGGCCAAGGTGCGCGCCGAACTCTCGGCTGTCGGAGCGCAGCGCGCCGAGCAACAGGCGGCGCTCGAGCGCAGCCGTTCAGAGCTGAAGGTGCTCGTGCGCGAGGGTGCGCGGCGAGCGCCGCAGGCCACGATCGAGCGGACGATCGGCAAGCTCGAGACCGAGCAGCGCAAGGTGGTCGACCGCGAGCGCGAACTGCTCGGTCGGATCGACGAACTGCGCGGCAGGATCAGGCTGCGGACGCCCGAGACCTCCCTCGAACAATTGAACGGCCAGGTTCCCGTCGCGATGTTGCCGGTGCGGCTGGAGACACGCTTCACGAATGGCGCCAAGGAGCTTCGAATCCGCGTGTATCCCGAACAGCTCCACATCGATGCCCACGAGCCTGGGCTCACCGATGGGGAGTTGGCCGTCGCCACGACCTACTGGACGGCTCGCTGGGCGGCTCGCAACGCCGACGAGCATTCGGCGGCGTGGCGCGAACTGCTGCGAATCGTGCGGCCAGCGCGTGCCCGCTTCCTCGTCGTCGCGACGGAGCCCACCAACCTCGCGCAGATCGGTACCGGAACGCCGAAGCTGCCCGATGTCACATTGAGAGCCGGACCCTTCACACACCAACCGACCGCCAAACTGCTGCCCGAGCAGTGGGTGGCGATCGGCTACCGCGGCGGCACCGAGGTGGCACGTGCCTGGGGTGCGCCGGTGAGCGAGGGCCTGGCGGTCGGCCTCCCACCAGACGTCGACGACGACGGAGTCGAGACGGCGACCCCCGACGTGCAAGACGAACTGGCCATCGACGACTCGATCCGCTGGCTCGTCGACTTCGACGCAGCCGCCAAGGTCGGCATGACGGTCACGATCCGACAGGCCGACGTGGCCAGCGGTCAGGTCGCCGACGGCTTCGACGAACTCGTCGTGCTCGGGGTCGACTGGGGGGCCGATCCTGCTGCCGCCTCGGCGTCGATCGGCGAGCAGCTACGTCGCCACGCCTTCACGGACGGGCTGTCGTTGCTCGGACCCGGCGTCGCCACCAACAACACCGACGAGGAACGTGCCGCTGCGGGCACCGATCCGTATCTCGACGGCGCATCGTTCGACCCATCGACCGTCGTCACCGCGCCGGATGCGGCCGGCAGGCTGGCCACGGCGTTGGGCGTCGATCCGGCGGTGGGCCTCGCCGGGGCGCCCGTCAGCGGATCGCTCGACGATGCGGCAGCAGGCGACATGCACAACGTGTTGTGGGCATCGACGCTCGGTGGATTCCTCGACCAGATGATGGAGCCGGTGGTGCCATCGGCGGTCGTCGACGACGTTCACGATCACTTCACGAGGTTCGTGCGCGGGCAGGGGCCGTACCCCACGCTGCGCATCGGCAAGCAGCCCTACGGAGTGCTCCCGGTCGTCGCTGGGACGGTCTCGTCCGACGACGACTTCGTCGACGATCTCGCCACCAGGCTCAGCGGCCTGCGTCCGTTCTGGGAACAAGCCACCGCTTCTGTTCCACGACTCGGCGAGTCGAGTCGCCCCGACGTCGACGCCCTGGAGCTGCTGCGTCGCACACCGCGCAGTGCGACCTATCGCTTCCGTGAGGCGTTCGCCGGGAGCGTTTCGACGAGCATTCTCGGGTTCGATCTCGCCGCCGTGTTGCAGGAGATGGTCGCCAACTTCACCCTGGCGCTCGCCGGGATTCCCGGCCGGCCTCGGATCGCTGGCATCACCCTCGAACCCGCGCAGCGCGACGTGCCGGTGCCACTCGTGACCGACCGCGAGCTGTCCGAGACCGAGCCACTCGACCCCGACTACATCCAAGCTGTGCTCGCAGCGACGAACACTGCGGGAGGATTCCGGCAGCTGCTGTCGAAGCCTGGCTCGGCGCGCACCTTGTTGGAGGCGCTGCTGCGCCACGCCGCGGCGAGCGAGTACGTGATCGGATCGACCTTGCTGGTGCTCGACTTCGAACTCAGCCAGCAGGTCATCACGAAGCTGCCCGTGACGGCGCGGTTCGTCGACCGCGAGATCATCGGAATCGCGGCCGACACGATTGTCGGCCCCAACGATCGCCCCGGTCCCGACGCTCCGAAGTCGCTGCTGACCAGCGTTGGATCGTCGGTGGAACTCGCCGAGACCGCGATCCGCGAGGTGACCGGTACGCGCACGCTGGTCAATCACCTGGCGGTCACCCCCAACGCCGAGTTGGCAAGGCGAGTGGTGACGCGCCGCTTCGCTCGGTTCCGCGCCAGCCTCGGCCGCCTTGCGGGCCTGCCAACCGCCGAGCTCGATCGGCTGGCCTCGTCGACCCTCGACTGCGTCGCCCACCGTCTCGACGCCTGGGTGACCTCGGTGGCCACGCGGCGGCTCGACACGATCCGCACCGAACGCGGGAACGGGACGTACATCGGTGGTTTCGGCTACGTCGAGGATCTCCGACCCAGCACCGCGCCGGTCAGTCGCGGGTACCTCCATGCACCGTCGATCACCCACGCCGCGACCGCGGCGATTCTGCGCTCCGGTCACCTGGCGCGCGGCGAATCGCCAGAAGGCACCTTCGCCGTCGATCTCGGGTCGCGCCGCGTCGCGGGCGCGCTCGACCTGCTCGACGGCATGCGCCGTGGTCAACCGATCGGTGCGTTGCTCGGGTACCGGTTCGAACGCAGTGTCCGCGATGCCAGCCTGCAGCTGGCCAAGTACATCTTGCCGATCCGTCAACGAACGCCGCTGGCCCAGATCGACACGGGACCCGATCCGACCGCCAGTGTCGAATCGATCGCCGCCCGCGACGTCGTCGTCGACGGCGTGGCGCTGCTCGATGCGTGGCGTCCCAACCCGAGTGCGTTGTGGACGAGCCTGCGCATCCCGGTCGCCAGTGCCGACCGGGCACGACTCGATGCACTCATGCGCCAACTCGACGACACGTTCGACGCGGTTGCCGACGTGCTCGTTGCCGAGAGCGTGCACCAGGCAGTGCTCGGCAACGCCGAACGGTCAGCGGCAACGCTCGACGCGCTCGACCGCCAACAGCCCTTGCCCGATGTCGGCGTCGTGCGCACACCACGCACCGCCGTTGGGCTTGCGCACCGTCTGCTCGTGCTGTTCGACGCTGACGCTCCGGCCCCGGGATGGTCCGCCGCGGACCCGCGCCGTGCGGCCGACCCGCGCGTCGACGCTTGGTGTGGCGCGGTGCTCGGCGATCCGTCGCGCTATCGGTTCGCGGCCGAGGTGCGCGATGTCGATGGAGTGGTGATCGATACGGTGCAGGCCCGCTTGCCGGACCTCGGCCTGTCGGCGATCAGCACCGTCGTTGCGTGTGCCGCGGCGGGCAGCGACGCGAGCGAGTTCGAGCAACGCCTGGCCCTGTATCTCGGCGGCCTCGTGACCGACGCGCGAGCCGCCGAGATCGCTCTCCTCGACGACGCTCCCTCGGGATCCGGCGCAACCGGGCTCGGTCTGCGTGACGTGCTCGACCTCGCCGGACAGGTCGGCAACCTCCTGTCGAGTGCGCGACACGCCGACGCCCGAGCGTTGCTCCCCGACACCGAGCGCGCCGAGGCAGGAATCGACGTCACCGAACTCCGGGCCCGAGCCGACGCGGCAGTCGCCGCGCTCGCCGCTGCGGTTGGGGGACTCGAAGCCTTGACCCCCGCGAGCGCTGTCGATGTCGTGGTCGACGCGCTCCTCGCTGCGGCGGCAGCGGGCCTGCCCTCGTCGGTACCTGGTGGCGAACCACCACACGACCACGCGACACGTATCGCCGAGATGGGGCGCCGCTCGCTCGATGCGCTTGCCGCGCGCGAGGCTGCCTTCGACCGCGGCGCGTCCGACGTGGCCGGTGTCGCCGCCCACGACCTGGCGAGAATCCGAGGCGTGTTCGGCGAAAGCTTCCCCGCCGTCGCCCGGTTCACGCTGCCGCCGCCGGCCACGCTGCCGCCACCGGCACCCGCGGCCGAAGACTTTCGGGCCTCACTCACCGCGAGCAACAGCGACCCAGCACTCCTCGGCGACGACCTCGAAGCGTCGTCGTGGCTGACGATGCACGCCCCGGTGCGGCCCGCAGTGGCGCGGCTCACCGACGTGCTCGAAGCCGCCGAGATGCTCGGTGGTCGGGTCGGACTCGCCGACCTGCACGTTGCGCAGTTGCCGCACCGCCCCGGTGCCGCCTGGATCGGACGACCCTTCGAGGTCGTCCCACCGCCGACCACGTCGTGGGTGGTCCACGCGAGTCGCCGACCTGTGTTCGACGGGCCGCTCGCCGGCATCGTCGTCGACCAATGGACCGAGGCGATCCCGTCGACCGCCGAGACGACCGGCGTCTCGTTCCACTTCGACGCACCCGGTGCCCGCGCCCCCCAGACGATTCTGATGGCCACGCCTGCGAGCACCACGGCGACGTCGTGGTCGGTCTCGACGCTCGCCGCGACCGTGCGCGAGGCGATGGCGCTGGCCCGGATCCGTGCCCTCGACATCGACGACATCGACGCGGCAGCGCGCTTCGTCCCCGCCGTGTATCTGCCGTTCAACATCGAGGCGCGCACTCCGTCGATCGACCTGTTCGCGATCATCAACGGCGCAGTCGCGGTGAAGAACGAATTCTTCCTGAAGGCGGAGACATGAGTTCAATCACCACCTGGCAACGCCTCGAGCCGCTCCCGCGTTCGAACGACCTGCGCCACGGGCTGCGTGCCGAGATCGCCGATCCCCTTTGGTTGCTCGCCCGTCAGCGCCAATTCGGCGAGCTACGCGGTGAGGACGCAGGCTCGCCGGTCGAGGCGACGTTGCGTGCCACCAGCGGACGGATCTCGCGCCTCCACCTCGGCGCACCGGGCAGCGGGGCTGCGAGTGCGGCGACCGACCACACCGATGCCGACGCGCCGCTCGAGGCGATGGTGGAGCGAGAGGCGATTCGCTCCACGCCGGCCGGCGGCGCCCTGGTGGTGAGTGCCGGCTTGCACTTCATTCGTCTGCTGCGCGCCAATCAGGCCGCTTCCTCCGTCCAGGCCTATCTCGACGAATACGAACTTGCCGCGGGCGACCTCCCGGGCGACGACCCCGATGCGGTGCGTCTCCGTCGGCGAGCGGTCGGCCGCGTCCCCGACGCTCGGCGCATCGCCGCCGACCTGCTCGGCGAACGTGGGGCCGCCTCGGAATTGACGTCGCTGCCCTCGCAACCGACGCTCACCGCGGCGGACGAGGCGAAGGTGCTGCCCGCCGCCAATGCCTTCCTCGCATCGTGGGAGTCGACGCTGAGTGAGCCTGCGCCGAGCGAGCCGACGGCATGGAACCCGACCCGGCTCGAGCACACGTTCGCCGTGCAGGCAGACCTGCCGGGCGGGCGTGTCGTGCTCCGTGCCGACGAGTACCGGGGAGGGCGTCTCGACTGGCACGCGTTCGTGGCCGCCGGTCAGCCGTCGCTCGGAGATCCGTCGTTGCCGCTCGATCCGACGTCGCTGGTGCGAACCGTGCTGCCGACGTCGGTGACGTACGGGGGCATGCCCGCTCAGCGCTTCTGGGAGATCGAGGACGGTGCCGTCCGCTTCGGCGGTCTCGACACCGGGCGGACCGACCTGGCGCGCATGATCCTCGCCGAGTTCGCGTTGACCTACGGCAACGACTGGTTCGTCGTGCCGATCGACCTGCCGGTGGGTTCGATCACGTCGATCGACGACTTCGACGTGGTCGATTCGTTCGGGATCTCGACGAGCATCGAGCGTTCGGTGTCGGCTTCGTCGCATGGGTTCCGGATGTTCGAACTCGACGCTCCGGAGGGTCCGCAGCGAGTGGCCCAACTGTTCTTCCTCGCGCCGGCGCTCGCCGAGCTGTCGGAGTCGCCGCCGACCGAGCACGTCGTGTTCTTCCGCGACGAGATGGCCAATGTCGTGTGGGGCGTCGAACGGGCGTACCAGGGTGGGGCAGGCACTGCGGTCGACCGGTTCGAGGAGCATCAGCGACGTCTCGGCGAGCAGCAACGCATCGAGACCGACTTCGGCGACGCCCAACTGCTGTACCGCTTGCAGACCGACGTGCCCGATCATTGGCACCCGTTCGTCCCCGTTCGTGCCGCCGGTGTCGCCGCGACCGCAGGGGTCATCCAGCTCGAGCGGCGGCCGATGGTGCGAGTGCTCCCCGACCGCACCTCGGTGGCGTTGCAACCCAAGGGGCGGATCCTCACCGAGCGCGACCCGCTGCGCCTGGAGGAGGAGGAGGTGCCGCGCGACGGCACAGAGGTCGTCCGCACGTTCCAGCTCACACGCTGGTCGAACGGAAGGTACGCGATGTGGTCGGGTCGCTATCGGACGACCGGCGCCGGTGAGGGCCGAAGCAACTTCCGCAGCGACGTGGTGATCCCGACCACCACCTGACCTCGCGATCGGTCTGAGCGCGTATCTCGCGCTCGCCGCGCTTGTACCTTGGCGGCGGCTTAGCTACCTGTTGCGCGAGATCCATGATCTGGGCTGGCCCCAAGAACACCATCTCCGTCTTTGCTGAACGGGCGACTCGAACACCCACGGCCGGGTTTGACTTCAACGACCGGAACGCACGGCGAACTGCAGAATCATCCGGAGGACGTCTCGGATGTTGCGAATTGTCTCGGCTGCGGCACCGGAGTCCCGCAACTCGCTGACGAACGCAGCACCAGAGAAAGTCGATCGCTCCGATTGTCGACTCGCCGAACCGAGGCCGCAGGTGCCGATTGACGATCGATTCGTTTCCCTCCCCTCGTCTTCGGCTTGCGATCCGCCAGGGTGTCGAGCTCTTTGTCGGCCCAATCGCCGAACAGCTCCCGTCCACGATCGGGATCGATCCAATCACCTCGGATGAGGTCTGTCTGCACTGTGGAGGCAAACTTGGCAGCGTCGACCTTTCGGTTGAACGTGCGCTTGCGTTGGCGATCCGACGACGCCCGCGATTGGGCGCCCGGCCGGGAACAGAGAAGGCCCGGAAACGCAGTGTTTCCGGGCCTTCCAAATGGTGGCGGGGGCAGTGTTGTGTCCGCAGCGATGGGCGTCGCTCCTTCGACAAAACGCCTGGTCAGAGGCCCATGTCCGTCACTATGTCCAGCGGCACGGACACGAGCCCGCTTCAACTCCACCAATTTCCAGGCGTTGCAAGCGGGGGCCGGCTGAAGTCACGGCCTCGACATGCAGTGGAGCGTGACCTTGTTTCCGATGGGTGCAGTCCCCGGAAACCCGATAGTCGCCGTGGCGCAGCTGACCATGGTCGCCGGTTGCCTGCCAAGCGCCTCGATTGTGAGGTGGTCGGTGGGTCCACCTTGGCGCGTGGGCCGGCTCTGCCGAAGACACATTGCTCGGGCGAAGTGACGGCCAGATCGGATCAGACGGCTGCCGCCGACTTGACGGCCCTCGATGGTCGACTCTAGGGCCGACTATTGTGTGGCGTTCTGGCTAGGTAGGGCGGTGGGTAGTGGGTCGACGACGGTCGTTTGCTGGCGGTGTGCTCGTGTGCGCCGTCGTGGTTTGTGCTGCGGCGGTTTCTGCTGGGTCGGCGGCGCGGGTTGCCGCTGCCCCGCTTGTCCGTCTGGGTAGCTTCGAGTTTGAGGACATTTGGTCGTCGGCGGCCTTGTTTCGAAACCAGTTGGTGACGTATTCGCTGACGGGAGTCCCAACCCGCTCGTTGGTCGATGTAGATGGTGGTGTGGTCGGCGATCATGGTGTGGGGTACGACCCGGTCACCCATGACGGGGCGGGCAACCTGTTCTTCGGATCCGACTATGAAGATCCGGCATTGGTGGTGGAGAAGCGCGGCCCAGATGGTGGATTGTTGTGGTCTACTCCTGTAGCTGGTCCGGATGTTGGGTTTGTGACCCCATTGGCGGTGACTGGTGACGGACTGCTCGTGGTAAGG
>JANNNB010000328.1:0-4561 GCA_031398325.1 Actinomycetes bacterium | reverse complement strand
AGTACGACGGGCACGTGACTCGGTCGAGCAACGCCGGCGCCAACAAGGTCGCGTCGTTGAAGCCGCGCAGCGTCGTGATCCGCGGTGCGGCTTCGATCTCGTTCCGCATCGTGTCGGTGTCGCGCAACAGGGCGAGGAACCACGCCATCTCGACCGGCCCGAACGTGCCCGTCTCGACCGCTCGCCGTAGACCGATCTGCTTGAGCATCGAACGGGCCATTCGTTCCGTAACCGGGACCCTCAGAGCGAGCCGCGCGAGCCCGGGTTGATTCGCCATGCGCATCACGAGCGGCGCCGTCACCGCCGGTGCGCCGAAGCTCCAGCTGAGCGTCACGAGCCGATCGACCCGATCGGGATGCGCGGCGGCGGCCCGAAGAACGAAGTAGCCGCCCATCGATGTACCGACCAGGTGGGCGCGCTCGATCCCCATCGCGTCGAGGACGTCGACGACGAGGTCGTCGGCGAATGTGCCGAGCGCGTCCATGTCGGCGAAACCGGTGGCCAGCCGCGGACTCAGCCCGCAACCGGGTCGATCGATGAGGATGCAACGGAAGTCCTCGAGTCGCGAGGCGAGCGACGCCCAGCTGGTGCCGCCGTTCGACGCACCATGCACGAAGACCACGGCCGGGCCGACACCAACCTCTTGCACTCGAATGGTGGTGGCGGTGCGCGGGAGCTCGACGAACCGCTCGGTCGGGGTCACACCCTGGGACGCCCACAGCGCGTCCTCGGCCCGGCGGTAGCGGCCCTCGGTCATCGGGACACCTCCTTCATCGGGACACCTGGTTCCGGCGAACGAACTCGGCGGCGAGTTGCACCCGGCTCGACAAGTCGAGCTTCCGAAAGATGTGGGCGAGGTGACTCTCGACAGTGCGTCGCGAAACGAACAGCCGAC
Source organism: Actinomycetes bacterium (assembly GCA_031398325.1). Classification (GTDB taxonomy): domain Bacteria; phylum Actinomycetota; class Acidimicrobiia; order Acidimicrobiales; family Ilumatobacteraceae; genus Sva-07. Next base: position 3,666 of record JANNNB010000328.1, on the reverse strand, counting down.
GCCCGATCTCCGGGTTCGAGAGGCCCTCGGCGGCCAGCTCGGTGACCGCCAGCTCCACGGGCGTGAGGGCTTCCCAACCGAACGTCGGTCGCTTGGGTCGAGGGGGCACCGGTTGGCCTTCGAGTTGCTGGATCGCCGCATCGACCCGGGCCGCGTCAGCCGTCGCACCGAGCTCGGCGTGGATCGAGGCTGCTTCGTGCAGTAGGGACAGGGCGAGCGTCCGACCCCCGCCATCTCGGGCGTGTGAGTCGGGGAGTGAGCTGGCGGGCGACGTCACGAGCGACTCGGCGGCGTCCTCACAGCACACCGCATGCGCGGGACGCAGCGGTGTGGTGCGGAACTTCTCGACGGCTGCGATCAGCAGGTCACTGTCCCGGTTCACGATGCCTCGGCATTGCAGCGCCGACGCGACACCACTTCCGGCCGGTCGGCGCCGGGCCCCCTCCTCGAGCGCGGCGGTCGCCGACTCGGCGAGTTCGGGCCGGTCGTAGCGGCTGGCGAGGCGAGCGATGCACACGTGGCGTTCGCGTGCCCCGTAGAAGTACCGGATCCGAGCGGTCTCCTGCCACATCAACTCGGCACCGGCGAGTGCACCGTCGATGTCGCCGGTGGCCCACAACACTTCGATGTGGGCGCCGAGCAGCCAGTCGGCACCGAACATCGGCTGACCGTTCGCCATCCGTTCGAATCCACTGGCGATGGCTTCGGTGGCCACCTCGATCTCGCCTCGGTGGAGTGCGATGCGAGCTTGGAGCGCAAGGAGGTAGAGCAGGAAATTGTGGCTGCCCGTATCGGACACGACCGCGAGCCCTGCATCCAACTCGGCGAGGGCATCATCGAAGCGACCCGCGTACCAGTGCGCCGCGCCGGTGACCATGTAGGACATCGGCAGCTGAGACATCGCTCCTCGCGCCTGGTAACGAGCCCGGCCGACGGTCCCCTGCCGGATCGCCTCGTCGAGGCGATCGGACCCCGCCAGCTCGCTGGCGTAGAACATGTCCGGGATCAGGTACGACGCGCGGTTGATCGTGCCGGATTCCTCGAGTGCCATGGCGTGGCGGGTGTGCTCCAATGCGGCCTCTCCGAACCCGGTCACCGAGAAGACCGCCCCGAGCACCTGGTGGGCGACACATTGTCCCGTCGCGTCGTCGCGCTCGAGCGCTCTGGCGAGCCCGTCGGTGGCGCGACGGGCCGCCTCGTCGGCGTCGATCTCGCCCGTCATCAGCTGGAGTTGCGCGGACAGGCAGGCGAGCCGGGCGACTTCGTCGGCGGGCGCGCCGGGCACGGCGACGGCGCGGCGGATCGTCGCGATGGCGTCGACGACCTCACCGCGATTGCCGAACACCGAGCTCAAACCGCGCAGTGCTCGGAACACGACGTCGTCGTCGGGCGAGATCGCCAACACGTCCTCCGCCATCTGTTCCGCCTGGTCGAACCGACCACACCAGGCGAGCGGCTCGATCAGTTCGGCCATCAGGGCACCGCGACCGTCCCAGCCGTCAGGCGCCAGGGCGAGCGCCTGCTCGTAGAGGTCGATGGCAGTGCTCGGAGCGATCGCGATGATCTCGGCCGCGGCGCGCTGGAGCCACTGGACAGCGTCGAGGTCGCCAGGAAGGGCGGCACGGCCGTATTGCGCAGCGACCTGCTGCACCGGCGCGCCGGAACGAGCCAGCGCGCCAGCGGCGGCGCGGTGGAGATCACGCCGCTCCGCAGCGAACATGGTGGCGTACACGGATTCCCGGACGAGGTCGTGTCGGAACACGAGGCGGTCGCCGTCGCCGACGATCAGGCCTGCGACCGACGCCTCGCGCAGGGTCGCCGCCACATCGAGCACCGAGCGGTCGGTGACCGCAGCCACGTCGGCGAGCGTGAAGCTCGTCCCGAGCAGGCTCGCCACACGAAGCAGCTCGCGGGTCTCCGACGGAAGCCATGACAGACGACGCATCAGGGTTTCGCTCAAACCGCTCGGCACCGCCGAAGCCGGCACCTCCGCGACACCCGCTTCGATGATCAGATGTCCTTCGTCCTCGAGTGAACGGAGCAACTCGGTCGTGAAGAGCGGATTGCCGCCCGTGGCGCTCAGCCTGGCCCGCAAGTGCTCTCCCGGCGCTGCGCCCGTGATCGCTGTCGACATGGCCTGGATGTCCGCCTGGTCGAGCGGCCCGAGACGAACGAACAGGCCCCCTGCGTCGACGGCGGTATCGATCATCCGATCCAGTTCACCGGAACGGGGACTCGGCCGCAGGGAGGCGATCAGGGAGAAATGGGCGCTGGACGTCCGGCGGGCGAGTGAGCGAAGGACGGCGACCGAGAGCGGGTCGGCCCACTGTGCGTCATCGAACACGACAAGGGCCGGACCGGTCGTTCCGATCGACTCGACCGCATCGACGCTCGCCTCGACGACCGCAAAGCTCAGATCCTCGACATCGCCACGGCGAGTCGAGCGAGCGAGCAACTCACGCAGCGGCTCGCGGAACTCATCGGCGACGGCATGGTGCGCGAGAAGAGCGTGTGGCAGGACACCGACCCGCCGTGTCACTTCGTCGGCGATCGCCTCGACCACGATGGTGCCCGTCTGCGCCGCCATCCGCACGGCCGCCTGGACCAGATGTGTCTTGCCGATCCCCGCCTCACCCTCCATGACGATGGTTCGTCCGGTTCCCGAGACGTTCACAGCCACGACCTCGCGCAGGGCAGCGAGGTCCGCAGCCCGGCCGAACGTGGCGCGCTCGGACGGGCCGGTCGTCGTGTCGGAGGCCGCCCACAGATGCCAGCGATCGGTGAATCCTCGCAGTCGTACCCGGCCACGGTCGACGAAGCGCACCCCTGGCGAGTTCCCGACGAGCAAGCGCACGACGTCGGACACGAGTACCTCGCCGCCGTCGGCGCGCCCGACGATCCGTGCCGCGGCGTTGACGGCACCACCCATCGGGTCGGAGTCCGAATCGATGACTTCTCCCGCATTGATCCCGATCCGCAGCTGCGGGGACGTCCCCGCGAGCGCCCGTTGGATCGCCAGCCCACATCCGACCGCCTGACGGGGCGAACCGAACACCAGGAGGAGACCGTCACCGAGCGACTTCACCTCGCGCCCGCCGTACTCGGCGAGGTGGTCGCGAACGACGTCCAGCTGACGACCGACCACGGCGCCGCCGACATGGTCGCCCAGACGGTCGACGAGGTCGGTCGACCCCTCGAGATCGACGAACACGATCGTGGCGATGCCGTCCGTGCCTCTGTCCGGGGTCAGCCCATCCGGCGGGGGGATCACCTGGCGATCATAAGTTGCCCTTCGGCACCGCCGAATCAGTCATCTCACGGATGCTGGGTGTCTGGATGGGCGCGACCATGACGTCCATGATCGATGCAGAGGCGCCGCCGCGGCAGGGTCGATGTCAGCGTGCACCCGGGCCGACCGGACGCGACAACATTCGCCTGATGCGTGCGGTGCTGAGCGACCCCGCTCCTGCTCTCGACGAGTTGCGCCGCGAATACGGCCCGATCGTCGAACTCGGAATGCCCGGGGTGCGTCTGGTGGTGGTCGGTGAGCCGATGGCCATGCGGGAGATGTTCGCCAAGGGCGCCGACGCCTACCAGTGGGGCCACCGCTACAACGTGGTGGGCGTTCGGCTGGTCGTCGGCAAGGGCTCGATGATCGTGTCGGAT
>JANNNB010000311.1:0-1589 GCA_031398325.1 Actinomycetes bacterium | reverse complement strand
CAGGGCACGACGAAGGGCGGCCGGCATCAGCCGACCGCCCTTCGTATGCGACGGACTTAGCCCGCGAGGTAGGACTCGACGGGGATCGACCCGTCGATGATGCCTGCCGCGATCGCGTCGAGCTCGGCCTGAAGGTCAGGCGAGACCTTCGATTCGAAGTCGTGGAACGGGGCCAGAGCCACGCCGTCGTTCTCGAGCGTGCCGATGAACGGCGTCGGGTCGAACTCGCCCATGCCGGCGGCGAGGACGGCCTCCTGGACACCCACGTCGATCGCCTTGCGGACCGAGGTCAGCAGCAGATCAGCGACAGTGGGGTCGGTCTCGAACACGTCGGCGTCGACACCGAGCAGCGCGATCTCGCGACCCGAGTCGCGGATCACCGATGCGGCGCTCTGGTAGATCGGGCCACCGACGGGAAGGAGCACGTCGACGCCCTGGTCAACGAGGCCCTGCGCAGTGTTGATCGCGTCCTGGTTGGCAGCGAACCCGCCCGTGAAGACGCCGTCCTGAGCAACCCGATCCCAGCCGAGCACCTCTACGGCGTCGCCCTTCTCGGTGTTCCAGTATTCGACGCCCTGCGCGAAGCCGTCCATGAAGATCGAGACGGTCGGGAAGTTCATTCCACCGAACGTGCCGACCTTCTTGGCCGTGGAGTAAGAAGCCGACGCGTAGCCGGCAAGGAATGCCGCCTGCGCCGTGTCGAAGATGATCGGCTTGATGTTCTCTGCATCCGTCGTGCCGTCGAAGTCGTTGTCCACGACGTCGTCGATCGAGACGAACTCGATGTCAGGGTTGGCGATCGCAGCCTCACCCGCAGCCGAAGCGAGTGCAAAGCCCACCGTGATGATGAGCGTGCAGTTCTGGTCGATCAGGCTGGTGATGTTCGGAGCGAAGTCAGCCTCCGAGTCGGACTGGACGGCGACGAACTCGACGCCGAGCTCGTCGGACGCAGCCTCGAGCCCTTCGAATCCGAGCTGGTTGAACGACTTGTCGTCGAAGCCGCCGGCGTCAGAGACCATGCACGGCTTGAAGCCCTCGACGGCGCCGCCTGCGGCGGCTTCGGACTCAGTGGCGGTCGGCTCGGGTGCCGACCCGCAGCCGGCAAGGGCTACGAGCAGTCCGGCGGCGGCAACGACCCCGACGAACTTCTTGGTGGTAGAGATTCTCAACTCACGCCTCCATTAAAGGTGCCCCGCGGACTTCGCGGCGACTGCACAAAGTTACCGACTGTGACGGCGCACTTGCATACAGGAACGCCTTGTCAGAGGCAATGGTTACAAAGACGCAATGTGCAGGACACCCGCCTGCTCAGAGGACGTCGTCGCGGCCGGTGAGCTTGAGTGCGTCCACCACGCCCTTGACACGCTGCGCATGCTCGCTCGTGGTGACCAGCAGCGCATCCTCGGTGTCGACGATCACGATGTCTTTCACGCCGATCACGCTGATGATCCGCTGCGTCTGCGAGACCACGATGCCGCTGGAGGCGTCGGCGAGGATCCGGGCGTTCTCGCCGAGGATCGCGAGATCGTTGCCGCGGCCGTGCGAGTTGAGCTTGGCGAGACTTGCGAAATCTCCGACGTCATCCCAAT
>JANNNB010000275.1:0-41195 GCA_031398325.1 Actinomycetes bacterium | reverse complement strand
CGTCCGCGGCTCTCCTCGACGAATTGTTGGATGAGGACGTTCTGGCGTGTGCTCTGCAGTGTTTCGATGATGGCCTCGGCGACCCGGTTGTCCGGGGCGAGGATCACGCCGATGCCCTGTGTGCCTTCCAACAGCTTGATGACGACCGGCGCGCCGCCGACCCGATCGATCGCCGGCAGCACGTCCTGGCGATTCCTGACGAATGCGGTCCTCGGCATGCCGATGTCGTGGCGGGACAGGATCTGGATGGCCCGCAACTTGTCGCGCGAGTTGGCGATCCCGTTCGCCGTGTTCGGCGTGTACACGTCCATCTGTTCGAACTGGCGCACGACCGCCGAGCCGAAGTACGTGATCGATGCGCCGATCCGGGGGACGATCGCGTCGTAGTCGGACAGCGGCTTGCCGCGGAACTGGAGGTCGGGTTCGGGGCCGGACAGATCGATGGCGAAGCGCAGCGTGTCGAGGACCTTGCAGGCGTGGCCACGATCGAGGGCAGCCAACTTGAGGCGTTGCGTGCTGTAGCAGCGTGGGGCACGGGAGAGCAGGGCCAGCTTCATGATGTCGTCTCAGGTGCAGACTTGTCGGTCATCAGGACATCGGCGATGTGCACCACTGCGTCGCCCTGGTTGACCAGCGGATGTTGGATGTGGCCGATGACGACGCCGGCGCGCGGTGCGGTGATTCGGCTGAGCCGGTTGCCCACCGAGTCGTGGATCACACCGAGCAGGTCGCCGCGAGCGACCTGGGCGCCGAGCTCCGTCTGGAGCAGCGCCAGCCCGCTTCGGCGAGCGCGCACCCATGTGCTCTTGCGGCTCTCGACGGGTGTCTGGCGTGCGTCGGTCGTGTCCGGATCGATCATCGCCAGTTCGGCGAGGACGTTGCGTACGCCGCGGACGCCCACCTGGAGTGCCCGTTCGTCGAACCGCCATGCCTCTCCACCTTCGTACAGGAGCATGGTGGCACCGCTCTCGGTGGCAGCTGCCCGCAACGACCCGTCGCGGACACGAGCGTGAAGCATGAGTGGTGCCCCGAAGGCCTCGGCCAGTTTGCGGGTCTCGGGGTCGTCGAGATCGGCCCGGATGTGAGGCAGGTTGGTCCGGTGGTCCGAGCCGGTGTGCAGGTCGATGCCCACGTCGGCGCGCTTCACGATCTCGACCATGAACAAGTTCGCGATCCTGGCCGCGAGCGAGCCGTTGACCGATCCCGGGAACGACCGATTCAGGTCGCGGCGGTCAGGGAGGTACCGGTCGCCGTTCAGGAATCCGTGAACGTTGACGATGGGGACGGCGATCAGCGTTCCGGACATGGTGCGGGCATTGAGGCTACGGGTGACGCGCCGGATGATCTCGACGCCCGCGATTTCGTCACCGTGGACCGCCGCGCTGATCCACACGGTTCGGCCTGGTCGACGTCCGTGCACGATCTGCACGGGCAGGGAGATCTGGGTACCGGTGACGAGACGCGAAATCGGGAGCTCGCCCGTTGCCGAGCGTCCGGGCGCGATGACCATGTCGGCGATACGGAACGGGTCGCGGGGGGTGATGCGGGCGCGGCTCACCCGGCTCCTCGATTTCGCTGCCGGGTTGCCTTGTCCGGCCGTCCACCCCGATACGACACGCCCGGGTCGACGAGGAAGCGTGACCGAATCGCTTCACGTCCGATGAGCATCCGGAAACCCATCTCGTCGCGGCGGGTGAGGGTCACTTCGGCTCGAACCGGCGTTTGCGCGAGCACCACGGTCGTTCGCACGACCGGGCGCTCGTCGACCTTGCCCGACGAGCTGCGGACCGGACGCCACGAATCGACCAAGGCCTCGGCGACGATCTCGTCGACCGTGCTGCGTTGCCATGGGTGCACCACGAACCTGACCCATTCCGCTCCGTCGCGCTCGAACCGTTCGAGGTCGAATGCGTGGAGAGAAGAGGTCCGGGCGCCGGTGTCGACCTTGGCCTTGAGGTGGGGCACGTTCCAGTCCGGCAGTGCGACCCACTCCCGCCATCCGAGACGCGGGCGATCGGCACCGATCGGGGCGATCCGGGTCGGTCGAACCCCTGCAGCCACGGCGCCGACCGTACACGGACGACGTCGGCGCCGTGAGGCGCGACCGTGATGTGCGCCGGCGATGCTGTTGTGGACGTGAGCGATGTCACCCCGACTTGTTCGCCCGTGACGTTGTCATCCCAGAGATGCCTGCCAGGGTGAATGGCATGGTCTCCTGGTATGCGTCCGTCGCTGAAGCACTCATTCTGATCCCCGTTGCGTTCTTCGCATCGTGGCTCGCGCGCACGACGATCCGTTCGTCGATGCGCCGCGCGGTTCGCCGGGCCCAGCGGGCGGAGGGCAGTTGGCGGGTGCGGCTCGACCGTCTCGGCGACAACGGCCAGGCCGATGCCCGCAAGCGTCAGCGAGCCGACGCCGTCGCTCGGATGCTCGGTCACATGGTGACGGTGGCTATCTTCGCCGTCGCGGTGCTCGCAGCGCTCGCCCTGCTCGGCGTGTCGCCGGTCGTGGCCATCTCGAGCGCCGGCTTCATCGGATTCGCCATCGCGATCAGCGGGCAGCACCTCGCCAACGATGTCATCGCCGGGACGCGAGCACTCCTCGAGGACCGCTACGCGGCCGGAGACGAGGTCGTGCTGCGGATCGCCGGTGTCGACGTCCAGGGCACCGTCGACCTCATCGGTTCGGCCTCGATCCGTCTTCGCACGCTCGACGGTTCGACCTGGCACGCCGGTCATGCGTCGATCGAGTCGGTCACCAACCTGTCGCAGCTGCCTGCGGTCAGCGACATCGAGATTCCCGTCGAGGCGTGGGAACATGCCGATCAGGGCGACGCGATCGGTCGTCTCGCTTCGGCGTCGAACGATGTCGGGTTGACCGGTGTCGTCTTCCTGCGTGACATCGAGACCCACGAGCCCGAGAGTTCCGATGCGGACACCGTGACGATCCGAGTGAAGTCGAACCGTCCCCTCACCACGCCCGAGGAGGACATCGTCCGCGCCCGCCTCCTCGATTCCTGACGCACTTCCACGTTTGCGACAATAAATCTGCGGACCGGGTCACCGAATTCTTGTCACAAACGTGGAATGACGGGCTCGGTGGACCGACCGGCAGCGGTCAGTCGGTGCCGAAGCGGGTGGTGATCACCCGGCCCGTCCGGTCGGCGGCGCTCGGTGCGAGATCGGCGACGACGAAGGTGCGTTGCAGCCAGCGATCGGTGCCGTCGAACCTCGCATCGAACGAGGATCGACCGTGCACGGCGACGTTGTTGTCGACCACGAGCAGGTCGCCGGGCTCGAGCACGACCGACGTCTGGCAGCGTTCGATCGCTCCACGGACCTCGGCCACCACGCGTTCGGCGAACGGATCGACGCCGATCGTGAGGTCGGCATCGAACACGAACGTCGGCTCCTCGAGTGTGCCGGAGATCAGCGGCATCAGCGGGCCGAACTCGTTCTGACGCCCGTCGAGGAAGCTGGCGTCGACCGCCGTGCGGAAGCGGGGCTCGAACATCGCGTCGACGACCGATTCGTCGAGCGAGGCAACGATGTCGTGCACGGAGGCCAGGGTGGTGTGTGCGGCCGGATCGCCACGCAGGCACAGGAGCAGGAGGTACCGCGGCCGGTACGGGTGGAACGCGGTCTCGGTGTGGAACATCAGGTTCGACCGCGACGAGGTGGACGTCTGGCGATCGGCGTCGGTCTGGGTCGGCACGATGTTCTGGACGATGCGGCCCCCGTGTTCCGGCAGGTACCCCACCGGTTGGCCGAGCAACCGGGCGACGGTCAACACGGTGAGTTCGGTGGCGAAGTCCTTGGCGACCGGGGTGCTGGGCGTCGTCGGCGTCGACGGGAGCGGACCGATGGAGACGTTCCGGATCAGGAGGGCGCCGGACCGGTGCGACCGAGACGCGAAATCTGCGGTCGCCTGGGCGACCTCGAGTGGCAGGGTTCGAGCGTTCACCGTCGCGAGTTGCACGAGCGCCTCACCCAGTTCGGTCGAGCCGGTGAACGCCGGGTCGATCGTGGCGGACCACCCGCAGGCATCGACGGTCATCGAGATGTTGGCGACGAGTGTCGACACGGCAGGCTCCTCGGCGATGGCGGGATGGACGGTTGGCGAACGGGCAGGTGGAACGTTCGTTCCAGAATAGCACATAGATGGAATGAAATCAATCGCTGCGGTATGGTTCGCGTCGATGACCGTCGCCGATCGGATCCGCGAACACGGCGATCGACTCACGCCGGCAGAGCGGAGAATCTCGGCGGTGCTGCTCGACACTCCCCAAACGGTCGGCTTCGGGACGGTCGCCGATCTCGCCGAGGCGTCCGGTGCCGGCGCCGCGACCGTCGTTCGGCTTGCGAACAAGCTGGGGTACGACGGATATGTCGGGCTGCAACAGGCTGTCCAACGCGAATTGAGCGGTCAGCTCGGTCCTGCGGCACAGCGGATCCGTCTGCAGCGCGACGGCGGCGGACTCGACGATGTACGAACGCACGCCGAGATCGAGCAGTCGAACGTCGCGTCGACGCTCGAACAGATCGACTCCTCGACCACTCGCGCCGTCGTCGATCGTCTCTCGGACGAGCAGCACGCCGTGCTCGTACTCTCGGGAGCGGCCTCTCGCGGGGTTGCGCTCCAGCTGGTGATCGATCTGGGGCAGCTGCGTCGTGGGGTGTCGCTGCTCGATGGCAACGACGTCGACGTGATGCGATCGCTCGCACTCGCCGGCGACGCTCCGACGGTCGTTGCGATCGACATTCGTCGATACGACCGCTGGGTCGTCGACACCCTGCGCACCGCTCGGAGCCGGGGCGCGTGGATCGTGGCGCTGACCGACAGCGTGCTGTCACCGCTCTCGGCCGCGGCCGACCACTCGTTCCTCGTCAGCGCCGACTCGCCAGGGCCCTTCGACAGTCACGTGGGGACGCTCGCGTTGCTGGATGTACTGGTCGCCGCCGTAGCGGCGACCGACCGCGAGCGGGCGACCGAACGGCTCGACCGTCTCGAGGCAGCCTGGGCCGCCATCGACGCGCTCACCGACCAGTGAGACCACCGCTAAGTTCGGCGCATGGCAACCATCTCGGTCGGCGCCGTCCAGATGGCGATGACGGACGACTTCGACGACAACCTCGCCACCGCCGAACGGCTCGTGAGGGAGGCGGCCGGTCAGGGCGCCCGGATCATCCTCATCCCTGAGCTCTTCGAGGGGCCGTACTTCTGCAAGGACCAGCTGCCCGAGCACCTCGGGCGAGCGATCGAACTCGATCGGCACCCGACGATCGAGCACTTCGCTCGGGTCGCCGCCGAACTCGGCGTCGTGCTTCCGCTCAGCGTGTACGAGCGCGCCGGACAGGCGCTGTTCAACACGGTTGTGGTGGTCGATGCCGACGGAACCACCCTCGGGAAGTACCGCAAGAGCCACATTCCGGACGGTCCGGGCTACACGGAGAAGAACTACTTCTCGCCGGGCGACACCGGCTTTCGAGTGTGGGACACGGCCCACGGCACGATAGGGGTTGGCATCTGTTGGGACCAGTGGTTTCCCGAGTCGGCGCGTTGCATGGCACTGCTGGGTGCGGAGGTGCTCCTGTACCCCACGGCGATCGGCAGCGAGCCGCCGGACCCTACGTGGGATTCGTCGGGTCACTGGCAGCGGGTGATGCAGGGGCACGCGGGAGCGAACCTGATGCCCCTCGTCGCTGCGAATCGGTTCGGCCGTGAAGTCGGCCAGACGTGTGACATCACGTTCTACGGCTCGTCGTTCATCGCCGACAACACGGGTGCGAAAGTCGCCGAGGCCGGCCGCGACAGCGAGGCGGTCATCGTCGCCACGTTCGATCGTGACGCACTCCGCACGCAGCGAGCCGCCTGGGGACTGTTCCGCGATCGTCGGCCCGAGCTGTACGGGCCGATCGCGACCCTCGACGGTCGGTCCGTCGGTGACGCGTCGTGACTCGCTGGCCGGCGGAATGGGAGCCGCACGAGCGGACCGTCATGTGCTGGCCCGTGCGCACCGATCTGTGGGGTGACGAGTTCGCGGCAGCTGAGCGGGCCCACCGCGACGTTGCGGACGCAATCGCTCGATTCGAGCCGGTCACGATGCTGGCACCGGCGAGATCGACCGAGCGGGCGGCGGTGATGTGCGGCCCTGGCGTCGACGTGGTCGAGTTGGAGATCGACGATTCGTGGTTCCGCGACTCCGGGCCGATCTACGTGCGTGACGACGCCGGCCATCGGGTCGCCACCGACTGGATCTTCAACTCGTGGGGCGAGAAGTTCCTCCCGTTCGACGCCGATGCTCGCGCCGCGGCGGCCTTCGCCGAGTTGTCGGGCCACCCGACCCGCTCGATCGACATGGTGTTCGAGGGCGGCGCGATCACCGGCGACGGCGACGGCACGATCGTCACGACGACCCAGTGTCTGATGCATCCGAACCGGAACCCGTCGATGACCCAGATGGAGATCGAGGGTCGGATCGGCACCGAACTCGGGGCGGATCGCGTGATCTGGCTTCCCTACGGTCTGGCCCTCGACGACGACACCGATGGACACGTCGACAACATCGCCGCCTTCGCCGCCCCCGGCCACCTCGTCTTGCAGGGTTGCAGCGATCGGGCTGAGGACGACTGGCTGCGCCTCGACGTCGACCTGCGGGTCGCAGCGGGTGCCCCGGATGCGAAGGGCCGACCTCTCGACGTGACGGTGATCCCGGTGCTCCCGTTCGCCGAGGTGGCGGGGGAGCGCGTCGTCGTGCCGTACCTGAACTACTACGTCGGCAACGGCTTCGTGATCGTGCCGACGTGCGGTCACCCGGCCGACGACGACATGGTGGCCATGATCGCCTCGGCGTATTCCGGCCGCGAGACGTTCGGTCTGGACGTCGGCGCGACGTTGGCGTACGGCGGCGGTGGGATCCATTGCATCACGCAGCAGGTGCCGGCAGAGGCGTAACGACACGGTCGAACCGGCGCGGCCTGCGTTCGCAGTCGCTGTCGGCCAAGATGGACCCAGATGTCGGACCGAGGAGTGGCCGTGATCAGTGACGGGGTCGGTCCCGTTCGATGGTCGAGGCGACTGTCCGCAGCAACCGTCGGCATCGGCCCGGTGGTGCCGCTCAGCGGCGCCCATGGTCTGGCCGCGGCGGCCGACGCGTTCGTCTCCGTCAGCCTCGCCGGCTCCTTGTTCTTCAACATCAGCCCTGACGCATCGCGGGAGCAGGTGCTGCTGTACCTGTTGGTCACGATGGTGCCGTTGGCCGTGCTGGCCCCGCTCGTCGGGCCCGCCGTCGACCGGTTCCGTCATCGGCAACGGTTCGTCGCCGCCGGCTTCTACCTCACCCGTGCCCTGTGCTGCCTCGCGCTCGTCTCGACGCTGCTGCAGCTCGCGTTCTACCCCGTTGCCCTGCTGCTGTTGATCGTCAGCAAGGCATCGGGCATCGTGAAGCAGACCCTTGTGCAGGGGCTGGTCGACGACCCGGATGCCCTGGTCGGAGCAAACGCACGACTGTCGCGCTTCGCCAGCATCACTGCGGCGATCGCCGCTGTCGCCTCAGTCGGACTCCTCAACGCCACGGGCCCGCAGTGGACGTTGCGCGTCGGTGCGTTGTTGTACCTCGGCGCGTCGGTCGTCGTCCTCGCAGTGCGTCCGCGGGCGCCGACTCCCGCGCCGCCCGAGGACCTCGAGTACGCCGAGACGCACCTGCCGGTGGTGCTCGTGAGCTCGATCGGGATGATCGCGATCCGTGCTGCGGTCGGCTTCTTCATCTTCACCATTGCGTTCACCTTGCGCAGCGACAGCCAGCCGGCCTACGTGTACGGCATCGCTGCGGCCAGCTACGCGGTTGGCGCGTTCGTCGGCCACACTGCGGCGGCAATGCTCCGCGGCCGCCTGCGCGAGGAGCAGATCATCGCCGTGGCGATCGCGGTCCCGGCCGCATTCACCGCGGTCGGGATGCTCGGGGTGTCCGTTCCGCTGCTGGTCCTCATCGCCGGGCTGGTGGGGCTGTCGACCACGCTGGGTCGCAACGCGTTCGATGCGCTCGTGCAGCGGGTGGCGCCCGACGCGTTGCTCGGTCGGGCGGGCGCGCGCTACGAAACGGAGTTCCAGCTGGCGTGGGTGTTCGGCGGCATCCTGGCGACGCCGATCTCACTGCCGGTCGAGGTCAGCATGACCGTGCTGACGCTCATGTACGTGCCAGGACTTCTGATCTTCCTGCGGGCCAGCCGGGGGGCTCGCCTGCAGGAGGGGATCGAGCTCGATCCGCACGCGTTGGCCGCGCAGCGCCTGGTCGTGGCGAGACGGGCGCTCGAGGTCGGGTCGGCCCGCATCGCGGTCATCGACGCCGTGTCTGCCGTCGATCTCGTCGCGAGCATGTCGACCCGTTCGGACGACGACGATGTCGACCGCGTGCAACTCGACGAGCTCCGACGTCGAGCCACGGATCCGGCCGAAGAGATCGACGACGACGACGCCGATCGCGCCGTGGAGATCGCAGGCCGTTGGGTCAGCCAGGCGCCGACGTGATCACGGTCGCACCGGATTCGTGGGCCGCGATCTGCACGATGATGGTGCTCGACTCGTCGAGCGACTCGTACCACTCGACCTCGATGTCGAGCGAGGCTGCGGGCTCGGGCACATCGCCCACGACCAGCATCACGCCCCCGTCTCGCACCGCGTCGATCTCCGACTTGTCGTCGATGGCCTCGTTGCGGTCGTCGGCGAAGCGCACGACCGCGGTGGCGTTCGTGTCCTCGACGACCGACGCCTGGAGCCCCGCATCCATGGTGTCGCCGTCCCGGGCCGTCACGTAGACGACCGGCAGTTCGACCTCGCCGTCTTCGTTCTCCACGACGGGCAACTCGTCGGCTGCCCAGTGGACCAGTGCCGCCACTGCGGCCGCGCCGTCGACGGTGTCATCGGCGGTGGTGTCGTCGCTCGAGCAGGACATCAGCAGCCCGACGACCACGGCAGTCGCCAGGGCGGCACGCCTCGCGCCGGTGCGCCTGGACGTCCACGTCGGGCGCCGGCCGGTCACAGCGTCGAACCCTCCCACGTCGCCACGTTAGCGGTGGCCCCGAGGTCGCCAGGGCCGCCCTGTCGTGCGAGGCGGTCGACGTGGCAGGCTCTGGTGATCGAATCGGTACGGGTTGATCAATGGATCTGGTCGGTGCGTCTGACCAAGACTCGCTCCGACGCGGCGGCCGCGTGCCGGGCCGGGCACGTGAAGGTCAACGGCAAGACCGCGAAGCCGGCGACGCCGATCAAGGTCGGCGACCGCATCGAGGCGCGGCTCCACGATCGCGAGCGCATCTGCGACGTGACGGCGCTGGTGGCGAAGCGTGTCGGTGCGCCGGTCGCCGAGACCTGCTTCGTCGATCACAGCCCGCCGCCACCGGCCAAGGACGACTACATCCCGCTGTTCGACCGCGACCGGGGTACCGGCCGGCCGACCAAGCGCGATCGCCGCCAACTCGACCGCCTCCGCGGCCGCTCCAGGTAGCAGCCCCCAAAATGACGTTTGCGACAAGAAATCGGAGACCCGGTCCTCCAAGATCTTGTCGCAAACGTGGATCGTTGCGGATGGATCAGTCGGGTTCACCCTCCCATGGGCCGCGTCGATCGGCGACGGCAAACACGAAGTCGTCGATGTCGCCGATGATCTGATCGGCGTCGTAGAGCGGCTTCGAGAACCGCATCCCGAGCACCACATCGCGCGACGGGATGTAGACGACTCGGATGTCGCCTCCGTCGTGGTACGTGTAGAGGTAGGGCTCGGGGTACTCCGCAGACGGCGGATCGCACGGGCAGTGCCGCCACGAACCGAGCCCTGCGTTCTTCTGATAGACGTTGCCGCCCCAGACCATCTCGTCGAACATCTCGGGTGACAGCACGGTGCGTTCGCGCATCAGCTGGTTGTACCAGTGAGCCATGTCGCCGAGGGTCGAGACCACGCCACCGGAGGCCTGTCCGACGAAGCCTTCACGTGTGTTGTTGACCATCTCGGTGTCGTCCAGGCCGAAGGGTTCGAAGATCCGCTCCTCGAGTACCTGGCTCAGCGGCTCGTCAGTCACGGCCTCGATCACCAACCCGGCCAGCAGGAAGTTGGGCGCGGCATAGCTCGTGTTCGTCGACGAAAGGTCGCTCTGCGCCGCAGCCAGGTTGACGGCCGCTACCGGCGTGAGGATCATGTCGGCGCGGTACTCGGTGCTCTCCCGGTAGTCCCGCAGGCCCGTCGAGTGGCTGAGCAGACGTCGTAGCGTCAAGGCCTCCGTCGTTTCGTCGGGGATGCCCTCGATCGAGGGCAGCGATTCGTCGAGCGTCAGCACACCCTCGTCCACGAGCTGCAGGGCTGTGGCGGCGACGATCGTCTTGGTCAGGCTCAGCGCTTCGAACTGGGCGTCTGGATCCAGGGCTGTGTCGTCGCCGTACTGTACGAGTTCGACCGATTCGCCCGTCGGGGCTCCGATCTCGATCACGGCTGCGGCGTCGACGTCGTGGCCACGCAGCCATGCTTCGCCACTCTTCGCCATCTCGGCCGGATCGATGTCGGTGGCCGACCCGCTCCCCACGCTGGACGCCCCTGCGCCTTGACCGCCACCGGCGAACGGTGGGCGACCCGAGGGGGTCGGTGGCCCGAAGACCTCGGTCGACCGTGGGAACAGGGTCGCCTGTGACGAGACGATGGCCAGACCGAGTGCGAGCAGCACGATCGGGATGACGCGTAGTTTCGAGAACACGGCTCGACGGCCGATCGCGAGTGATTCGAGCGGGCGCACGGCGGCGACGATCGACACGATCAGCGCGACGAAGACCGCCGAGAGGATGACGTACTGACCGGGTGAACTCGGCGCGCCCACGATGTAATAGGCGAACACGAGCGCCAAGGTGTGCCACAGGTAGATCGACATCGAGTTGCCGGCGATCCAGCCGACGAATCGGCTGATGGCGGGAATCTCGCCGAGATGGCGGAGTTGGTCCTCGAGGGCGAGCATCACGAGCAGCCACGCCAGCCCGACCAAACCGAGCAACACGTAGGAGTTGTTCACGACCCAGTCGATCGGTGGGGCGACGAAGGCTGCGCCGACGGCCGCGATGGCGAACGCGAGGGCCAACGTCCAGCGACGGGATCGGGAAAGCTTGTAGCGCAGGTGGTGAGCCGTGACGCCGAGCGCGAAGAACCCGCCGAAGCACACGACGTCAGCGATGCCGCGTACGACCCCGGTCGCGAACTCGGTCGTCTGATGGGACACCCAGACATCGAGTGCGACGAGCGATCCGAGCCATCCGACGAACATCAACCAACCGGGCAAGCGTTGCCCGATCGGTCGAACGATGGGGGTGAGCAGCAAGACGAGCACCAGGGCTCGGAGGAACCACAACGGCGTCGACAGCCATCCGTCCTCCCACGAGAGCGGTGCGGGAGCCCGATACGGGATGAACCACGACACGAATCCTGCGGTCGAATCTCCGATCACCCCAGGCGCTGCAGCGAGCACCGCGGTCATCGAGATGCAGATGAAGGCGAGGTACGGCGGGATCAGCCGGCGCAGCCGTCCCTTCACCACGGTCCAACAGGCAGTGTGACGCATGCTCATCTCGAGGACGGCGCCCGACACGTAGAAGACGGCGGGCATGGCGGCGAACGTCCAGGAGATCCACCAGAACCCGAGTGCGTGCCAGATGATGACCCGCACGATCGAGCCGGCACGAACCACGTCGAGAAACGCGTCGCGTCCGTGGTCAGGTGGGGGAGCAGCGGTCTGCTTGCGAAGCGTGACCGGCGGGCGTGTCGTGCCGAGCGCAGCGGGAAGTGCGATCGCCGCGAGCACCCCGACCGGCGCGAGATCGACGAACGACCAGCCGGTCGCGACGCGGACGGCGAGGAGCACCATCGTGATGGCGAATCCCCACACGGCGCCCGTTGCGATCTGGTCGGGAATCCGGTCGGTCCCCGTTTTCCGGTCTGCCGGACGCTGTCCGCCGGTCGGGATCCACTCTTGATCCCGATCGGTCAGGTGGTCTCGGAGCGCGTACAGGTGGGCAACCTGCGAGATCAATCCGACGCGTCTCGACGCCTTCCCATCAGGCAGGTGGAGCCACTTCGGCTGGAGGTAGAACTCGGTGAAGATTGCCGGGAGCACCATGGCCGATGGCGCGAGCGTGATCGCTTCGGGGGCCTCGGCGAGCGACGCAATCGGGACGAACAGCGCCACGAGCGGGCTGAGCGCGCTCGTGACGTAGAAGATCCAGCCGTCCCACAGCCCGAGGCGTTGCATCGGACGAAGCTTCATCCGCTTGAACAACGGCGTGCCGGCCAACGCGAAGTTGCCGCGGGCCCAGCGGTACTGCTGCGACGCCAGCGCCGCGGTGTTGTCCGGGGTCGAACCCGACGCGAGCGGCAGGGGGAGATAGTCGACTCGGTACCCCGCGTCGACCACTTTCATCCCGGTGAAGATGTCTTCGGAGTGTTCGAGCAGCGCCATCCCGCCGCGCTCGTCGAGCGCCGAGCGTCGGTAAACGGCGTTCGTGCCGACGCAGATCGCGCCGTCGTGGCGGTCGCGGGCACGCAGCCCGATCCGGTAGAACTGCTCCTGCTGCGCGGCGGCGCCTCGTTCCACCCAGTTGTCCTTGGAGGTGCGGAAGAACTGCGGCGTCTGGAGGATGCCGAGCTTCGGGTCGTCGAAGTACGGCAGGGTCTGTTCGAGGAAGTCAGGGCGAACGGCGAAGTCGGCGTCGAGGACGATGATCATCTCGCCGTTGGAGCGTTCGTAGCCATGGCGCAGGTTCCCGGACTTCTTCATCCAACCTGGCTCGGGCCGTGCGAGGTGGATGGCACCCCACAGCGCCGCTGCGGCGCGGATCTCGGGCACGTTCCGGTCGTCGAGCACGTACACCTTGACCGAAGCGCGATGACGAAGGCCAGTCGCGTGCATGATTGTGTTCTCGACCACCGCCGGGTCTTCTCCGCACGTGCAGATGAACACGTCGACACTGGGCGATCGATCCGAGGCGGCTTCCACACGGGCACGGTGCGCAGCCTTGTCGAAGGGTTGGATCTGCGTCGACCACACGAGGTTTATCAGGCCGCCGAGCACGATCCCGACCCCGAACGGGAGGAGCAGGAGGAGCCAGTCGCCGCGCAGTGCAAGGAAGATGAGCGCGCCGCCGAGGCAGATTCGTGAGAACGCGGAGAACTGCATGAACCGCCTGCCGTCGCCCTGGACGTAGGAGAACATTTCGGTGTCGTCGGGCGGCGCGATGTGGGCGATCGGGCGGTCGGTGATCTTGACGGTCGCGGCGAGGTCGTCCGGGTCTGGACGGCGCACGCCGAATTCGGGGATGGGGGTGTCCAAGGGTATGGCGGTACTCATCGGTGCCTCCGAACAGTTGGGGGGATGCTGTGGAGTTGCGCGAGGGAAGGGCGGAGATGCGCGGGTCGAGCTGCCGGATGGAGCTGCGGGATGGAGCTGCGGGATGGAAATGCGGGGCGGAAATGCGGGATGGAAATGCGCGGCTACGACATGGCGACGAGCACCACGAGGGGAAGCACACCGATCGCGAGCATGCCGGTCGTCGTGCGTGGCTGCCGGTCACCGACCGACGAGAAGATGACCGGGTCGCGATCCGCAGCACCGTTGTGCGAAATCGGGGTGGGTGAGTTCGCCCTGGCCGGACCGGCCTGCTCGGTGGTTGTCCGGTCCCGTCGTGCGCGACGCCACCGCACGAGCCCGAGCATCGCGACGGCGATCGTGGCGATGACGATCTCCATCGTCGGTTGCGTCGCCACCTGGTCCGCCTGGGACGGGTCGTAGGTATCGATGGGGCTCCACAGCACGACGACGTGATGGAGCACGAGTGCGAGCGCCGCGGTCACGCCGAGGTCGACGAACATGCGTGGCGACACCCGCCAACGGCTCGCGGCGATGGCCAGGACGACAGACGCAATGACCACCAGCGAGCCTCGGTGCAAGGAGGCGGTGAAGATCCGCCAGGGCTCGTCGTGGACCCCGAACTGACGGAACTGGGCGAGGCGTTGGTAGATCAGGTCCGACGGTTGCTCCAACGACGACCGCACGATCGTGTGCGCAGCGTCGGCGATCGCTCCCCAGGTGAGCAGACTGAGGAGCACGACCGTGCGCAAAAGCGCGACGGCCCGATACCCCCACGCCAGGAGGTACCCGGCGCTCAAGCCGAACGTGATCGCCATGCCGGTGGAAAGATCGTCGTGGGTCCGATCGACGAGCACGCTCGTCGCGAGACCGAGCGCTCCGATAGCGAGGCCGATCGCCAGGCTGCGCGCGATGCCTCGTACCGGGGTGATGTGGTGTCCCGGGTGCCAGCGGACGATCGCGACGGCGATGCCGATGAGGGCGATGATCGGCACCGCGCCTGCGCCGTCCGCGGTGGTGTCAGTCTGGACGCGGGCGACGACGAGCAGTCCGGCGGCGCAGAGCAGCACCATCGAACCTGTTGCCAGCGATCCGGGGGTCAGCAGCTGCCAACGCGGTTCGGTCGTGCGACCGACCTCGTGGGGAGCGAACAGTCGCGGCGTGAGCTGGCCAGCGGTGGGCATGCCTCGACCGTCGCGCCTCGCTGGGTGAGATGCAAGTCACGGAGCGTGATGTAACGCAGCCGTTACCGACTGTTCGTTGTCGAATGGGCGCCGACCGGTGTCATCGTCCCTGCGCATGTGGGTGATGACGTGGGTCTCCGTCGCCGATGGATCGCTCCGTGTGAGAGGGGTCACGTCACTCCAGGTTTCGTCAAGTTCACCAGCCCGGAACCGCTGATGTCGGGTCCGTTCGCTGTCCAACGGGCCGACGGTCGGCGTCTACGCTCATGTGATGGCTGGTCCCGAGACGATGGCAGCGATGAAGTTTCGCCGCGTGCATCATGTGTCGATCAACGTCACCGATGTCGAGGCGTCCGTCGCGTTCTATCGCGACGTGCTCGAGCTCGAGCCCCTGGCTCGACCGGCGTTCGGCTTCGCCGGGGCATGGTTCGGCCTGGGCGAGCAGCAGCTCCACCTGATCGAGGCGCCGGGCTTCATCGCGCCAGTCGGGCAGCACTTCGCACTGTTCGTCGACGACATCGATGCCACGATCGGGGTGCTCACGGACCGAGGGGTGACCGTCTCCCAACCGTCCGAGATCGCCGGCGTCTGCCGCCAGGCGTTCTTCGCCGATCCGACGGGCAACTCGATCGAGCTCAACCAGCCGATCTCGCCCGCCTCGCGCTGAGGTTCTGCAAGATTTACTTCGCATCGCATTGCGCATCATGCGCATGCTTGATATACTAGGCAACATCCAGAGAGTCACGCTTCGGGGTGACTCTGCATTCATCCCCCAGACGCACCAGGAGAATCCCATGCGCGAGCAATTCACCACCTTCGCCACGACAGCCACCACCACCCTCGCCGACGGCATCGAAACCGCCAACGTGCGTGCGCTCGATGCTGTCGTCGACGCCAACCGTCGCTTCGTCGAGTTCGCGGTCACCACGACCGATCGGATCGCCGAGCAGATCAAGTTCGATCTGCCGTTCGCGGACCGTCTGCCGACACTGCCGACGCCTGCCGAGAACGGCGAGCGCTACCTCGACTTCGTCGAGCGCGCCGTCGCCGTCAATCGCGAGTTCAACGAGCGCATCGTGACGATGCTCAAGGTCGACGCCCCCGCAGCTGCCGAGAGGTTCGCGGTGAACGCGAGCAACGTCGCTGACGCCGCGACCGACAAGGTCACCGAGACCGTGAACGACGCCGTGGCCGCCGTCAAGGCGCCGGCCAAGACGGCAGCGACCCGCACTGCTCCGGTACGCAAGGCCGCAACCAAGCGGGCCGCCGCGACGAAGACCACGGCCGCCAGGAAGACCACGGCTGCCAAGAAGACGGCGCCCGCCAGGAAGACGGCCAGCAAGGCCGCCTCGAAGGCCCCCGCCGCCACGTGATCCACCAGCTGCCCGCGAGGACCCGAGCGGGATCGGCGCACCGACTTCGTGCCGGAGCCTCGCGGGCGGCAACATCACACCCATGACTCGCGAACCGGCTGATTCCGCCGCACACGGGACACCGGGTGTCAAGGCGCTGGGCGACTTCATCAAGAGCCAACGTCGGCTCGCCGAACTCTCCCAGCGGGAACTCGCCCGACTCGCCGACCTGTCCGACGCCTACCTGAGTCAGCTCGAGCGTGGGCTGCACGAACCGTCGGTGCGGGTGGTCACCGGGCTCGCCCACGCCCTGAACATCCCCTCCGATCGACTGCTGCGCTATCTCGGCCGCGAGGATCTGCTGACCGACGCGACGCCGTCGACCGAGTCGGTGATCTCCACCGACGACCGCCTCACCGACGCGCAGAAGCAATCGATGATCGACGTCTACCGCGCGTTCATCGCGGCCAACGACCTCAGCAAGTCCTGACCCCCCGTCGTCCGTTCGTGAACCGGCGAGGGACGAATGGACGTAGTGGTCGCTCGACGTCGTGTCAGGTCTCGACGAGGCGGCGAGCGGCGTCGACGACGATCGACACACTTGTCGACTCGATGCGCTTCGCCGTCTCTTCGTCTGGCGTCTCCTGTTGCGTCCGGTTGACCAGTACCCCGGCGACGCATCCGGCCCGCAGGCCCTGGCTGGCACACATCGTGAACAGCGTCGCCGACTCCATCTCGAAGTTCAGGACGCCCATCGACTGCCACTCCGCCATCGACCCTCGGAACCGCTCCACCACACGACCCGAGTACGTGTCGTACCGCTCCTGTCCCGGATAGAAGGTGTCGCTCGATGCCGTGATTCCGATGTGCAGCCTCGCTCCGCTCGCCCGTGCCGCCTCGACCAGTGCCGTGGTGCATTCGAAGTCGGACACCGCCGGGAACTCCATCGGCGCGAAGTGCGTGCTCGCGCCGTCGAGGCGTACCGCGGCCGTGCTCACGATGACGTCGCCCGGCTCGACGCCCGGCTGGATGCCACCCGTCGTCCCGACGCGGAGGAAGGTCCGGACCCCGAGTTGCGCCAGCTCCTCGACGGCGATGGATGTCGACGGGCCGCCGATACCGGTGGAGCAGACGACGACGGGATGGTCGCCGATCCAGGCCAACCACGACGTGAACTCCCGGTGCGACGCCAGGAAGGTGGGGCGGTCCATCATCGACGCGATCCGCTCGACGCGCGCCGGATCGCCCGGCACGATCGCCAGCAGCGCCCCGTGCAATTCGTCGCGGTCGAGCCCGAGGTGGAAGACGTCGCTCATCGCCAAACCGTATCCTCGCCCCACCCATCGAGCCGGAAGTGTGAGCCCACAGGCTGAAATCGACGTCTCCGGTCACACTTCTCGCCCGGCCGTCGGACCTCGCGCCTTCGTCAATGCAGTCGGCGGGGGTGGTTGTGAACATGTAGATGTCTTTATGTTTGTGGGTGTACGCTCGTCGAATGGCTTCGGTCGACGCGGTGCTCGAGACGCTCAAGGCGATCGGTGAAGAGACGCGCCTGCGGATCGTGGCCCTGCTCGGTCATGCCGAGTTGACCGTGACCGACCTGACCGAGATCCTCGGCCAGTCGCAACCGCGGGTGTCTCGCCATCTCAAGCTGCTCGTCGACGCCGGCGTCGTCGAAAAGCACCGTGAGGGGACCTGGGCGTTCTTCCGGCTGGTCGACCAGGGCGCGGGGCTCACGATCCTGCATGGTGCGCTCGCCACGCTCGATCCGCACGATCCGGTCATGAGTGCCGACCGTGATCGGTTGGCGAGTGTCCGCCACCGCCGCGCGTCCGCAGCGCAGGAGTACTTCGAGCAGATCGCGCCGATCTGGGACGAGGAGCGATCGCTGCACGCCGCAGAGGATGCGGTCGAAGCGGCAATCGTCGATGCCATCGGGTCCGCCTCGGTCGGGCGGATGGTCGACCTCGGCACGGGCACCGGACGCATTCTCCAACTGCTCGGGCCTCGTGCCACGCGAGCGGTCGGCATCGATGCCAGCCACTCGATGTTGTCGGTGGCGCGGGCCAACCTCGAACGCGCCGGCGTCGCGCGCTACGAACTCCGCCAGGGCGACGTGTACAGCCCGCCGGTCGATGCGGCGTCGTTCGATCTCGTCGTCATCCATCAGGTCCTCCACTATCTCGACGACCCAGCGCGGGCGATCGCAGAGGCGGCACGTCTCGTCGCCCCTGGGGGCCGGCTGCTCGTCGTCGACTTCGCACCCCATCGCCACGAGTTCCTGCGCGACGCACAGGCCCACCGCCGACTCGGTTTCGATCATCAACAGGTGAGTCACTGGCTCGAAGCCGCCGGCCTCGGCTGTTCCCACATCCGTGATCTCGCGCCGCCGTCCGGCGACGACGGGCTCACCGTCACCGTCTGGCTCGCCAACGAGCAATCAGCGCTGAAAGGCGTCGCATGAGCAACCCCGCACGTCACCACCCGTTCGCCGATCACCCCATCGCGCAGCTCGCGCGTGAGCGCATCCTCGTGCTCGACGGCGCCATGGGCACGGTGATCCAGACCCTCGGACTCGAGGAGCACCATTTCCGTGCCGATCGGTTCGAACACCATTTCCACGATCTCCACGGCAACAACGACCTGCTCGTGCTCACCCAACCCGACGCGATGCGGACGATCCACCTCGACTACTTCATGGCCGGTGCGGACATCGTCGAGACGAACACGTTCTCCAGTACGCGCATCGCGCAGGGCGACTACGGCACCCATGACGTGATCCACGACATGAACCTCGCCGCCGCGCGCGTTGCCCGCGAGGCTGCGGAAGAAGCGCACGGACGTGACGGAAGGCAGCGTTTCGTCGCTGGTGCGGTCGGCCCGACGAACATGACCCTGTCGATCTCACCGCGGGTGGAAGACCCCGGCTTCCGATCGATCTCCTTCGCTGATCTCGCGGCGGCGTACGAGGAGCAGATCGACGCGCTGATCGAGGGCGGTGTCGACCTGTTGCTCATCGAGACGATCTTCGACACCCTGAACGCGAAGGCGGCGATCGTCGCCGCCCGCCGCTCGCTGAACCGCGCCGGCAAGCAGCTGCCGCTGATGATCTCGGGCACCATCACCGACCGATCCGGGCGCACCTTGTCGGGCCAGACACCCGCCGCGTTCTGGCAGTCGATCCGTCACGCGCAACCGCTCACCGTCGGCCTGAACTGTGCACTCGGGGCCGAGGAGATGCGGCCGCACATCGAGGAGATCTCGGCCGTGGCGGACACGTTCCTCTGCGTGTACCCGAATGCCGGTTTGCCGAACGAACTCGGTGACTACGACGAAGGCCCGGACACGACCGCCGGGTTCATCAAGGAGTTCGCAGAGGCCGGTCTCGTCAACATCGTCGGCGGGTGCTGCGGAACCACGCCCCCGCACATCGGTGCCATCGCCAAGGCCGTCGTCGGGCTCACCCCTCGGGTCGTGCCGACCCGTACGCCGCGTCTCGAACTGTCCGGTCTCGAACCGTTCGCGCTCACCGACGAGATCCCGTTCGTCAACGTCGGCGAGCGCACCAACATCACCGGCTCGGCCAAGTTCCGCCGTCTGATCAAGGACAACGACTATGCGGCAGCGCTCGACGTCGCTCGCGACCAGGTGGAGAACGGCGCCCAGATCATCGACGTCAACATGGACGACGGGCTGATCGACGGTGTCGACGCGATGACCACGTTCTTGAACCTGATCGCCGGCGAGCCCGAGATCGCTCGCGTTCCGGTGATGATCGACTCGTCGAAGTTCTCGGTCATCGAGGCCGGCCTGCAGTGCGTGCAGGGCAAGCCGATCGTCAACTCGATCTCGATGAAAGAGGGCGTCGACCAGTTCCTCGAGCAGGCGCGGATCTGCCTCGACTACGGCGCGGCGGTGATCGTGATGGCCTTCGACGAGGTCGGCCAGGCCGACACGGTCGAGCGCAAGGTGGAGATCGCGCGGAGGGCGTATCACCTGCTCGTCGACGAGGTCGGCTTCCCGCCCGACGACATCATCATCGACCCCAACATCTTCGCGATCGCCACGGGCATGGAGGAGCACGACCGCTACGGCCTCGACTTCATCGAGGCGACGAAGCTCATCACCGACGAGCTGCCGTACGTCAACATCTCGGGTGGGGTGTCGAACCTGTCGTTCTCGTTCCGGGGCAACGAGCCGGTTCGTGAAGCGATGCACTCGGTCTTCCTGTTGCGCACGATCGAGGCGGGCATGCGACTCGGCATCGTCAACGCCGGACAGCTCGCCATCTACGAGAACATCGACCCGGAACTGCGCGAGCTGTGCGAGGACGTGGTGCTCGCCCGGCGACCCGACGCCACCGAGCGACTGCTCGACGCGGCCGCCAGGTTCGCCGGTACGGGCGAAGAGATCGCTGACCCCGTGGCCCAGGAGTGGCGATCGTGGGACATCGACCGCCGGGTGGAACATGCCTTGGTGAACGGGATCACCACGTTCATCGAGGAGGATGTCGAGGCGGCACGCGTGGCGGCGGGCCGAGCCGTCGACGTGATCGAGGGCTCGCTCATGAAGGGCATGAACACGGTCGGCGACCTGTTCGGCGCCGGCAAGATGTTCCTCCCGCAGGTCGTGAAGTCGGCTCGCGTGATGAAGCAGGCGGTCGCCTATCTGACCCCGTTCATCGAAGCCGAGGGCGGCGAGGATGCCGGCTCCAAGGCCGGCGTCGTGCTGCTCGCGACGGTGAAGGGTGACGTCCACGACATCGGCAAGAACATCGTCGGCGTCGTGCTCGGGTGCTCGAACTACGAGATCATCGACCTCGGTGTGATGGTGCCCGCTCAGAAGATCCTCGAGACGGCGCGCGAACGCAACGTCGACGTGATCGGCCTGTCCGGGCTGATCACGCCGTCGCTCGACGAGATGGTTCGCGTCGCAGGTGAGATGGAGCGCACGGGGTTCCAGGTGCCGCTGCTGATCGGAGGCGCCACGACGAGCAGGTTGCACACGAGCCTCAAGATCGACCCCGCCTACCACGGACCGGTCGTCCATGTCGCCGACGCCAGCCGTGCGTCCGGCGTGATCTCCAACCTCATGTCGACCGACCTGCGCGCCGGCTTCCTGTCCGATCTGAAGGTCGATTACGCACGCGTCGTCGAGTCGTATCAGCGAGCCAACACCGAACGCGACCGGGTCCCGATCGCGCAGGCGCGAGCGAACCGGTGCCAGCCGACGTTCGACGAGACGACGGTCGCCACTCCGACGTTCACCGGCATCCGTGTCTTCGACAACTACGACGTCGCAGAGCTCGTGCCCTACATCGACTGGACCCCGTTCTTCCGCACGTGGGGCATCCGTTCGCGGTTCCCCGAGGTCCTCACCGATCCTGAGTTCGCCGACGCAGCTCGACCGCTCTACGACGACGCGCTCGCCATGCTCGACAAGATCGTCACCGACAAGTGGTTCCGTCCGAAGGCCGTCGTCGGCATCTGGCCGGCCAACAGCGGGACCGGCGACGACGTCGACGACATCATCGTCTTCACCGACGAGACCCGGACGGAGGTGCGCACCCGCTTCTGTGGCCTGCGACAGCAGGCGGCGAAGACCGAAGGCAGCAAGGGTGTTCGACCCAACCTGTGCATCTCCGACTTCGTCGCGCCGGTCGGCTCGGGCATCGCGGACCATGTCGGCGGATTCGTCGTCACTGCAGGCCCTGAGGAGATCGCCATCGCGGAGGAGTTCGAGAAGGCCAACGACGACTACTCGTCGATCCTGCTGAAGGCACTGGCCGACCGCTTGGCCGAGGCGTTCGCCGAGCGGATGCACGAGCGGGTGCGTGCCGAGTTCTGGGCCTACGCGCCCGACGAGCATCTGGCACCGACGGAACTGCTGTCGGAGTCGTTCCGCGGCGTTCGTCCCGCACCCGGCTATCCGGCCCAACCCGACCACACGGAGAAGGTGAAGCTCTTCGAACTCCTCGATGCGCCTGCCCAGGTCGACGTGGTGCTCACCGAGTCGTTCGCGATGTGGCCAGGCTCCTCCGTCTCCGGCCTGTACCTGGCCCATCCCGATTCGAAGTACTTCGGCGTCGGCAAGATCCGCCGCGACCAATTGGAGTCGTACGCGGCCCGGAAGGGTTGGTCGATCGAGGAGGCCGAGACGCATCTGGCACCGGTCCTCGACGGTTCCGGTTGACCGGTTTACGCGCCACATCGCCGGGGTAATCGCCTGGCTGCCGGATCGTCCGATCCGGCAGCCGACGAACGGGGAAACGGTGCGTCAAGAGACACGAATCCAGGAAACCCTCGGGGGAATCGTCGCGTCCGACGCGACCATGACCTTCGGCGACGACACCGTCGTCAAGGCGCTCGACCTCACGGTCCAACCCGGTTCGATCGTCGGACTCATCGGCCCGAGCGGCTGTGGCAAGACGACGACCGTGCGAATGCTCACCGGCTTGCTCGAGCCGACGAGCGGCACCGCCACGATCGACGGCGTCCCGTCGCACCGGCTCACCTCGAAGGAGCGCACGCGGATCGGCTACCTGCCCCAGACCCCAGCGCTCTTCGGAGATCTGTCGGTGTGGGAGAACCTCAACTTCCACGCCTCGATGTACGGGCTCGCCCTGCGGCGCCGCAAGCGCCTCCGTCAGCTGTTGGACTGGGTCGAGTTGTCCGACGACGGCAACAAGCGCGTCCGCGACACGTCGGGCGGCATGCAACGCCGCCTCGCACTTGCAGCGACGTTCGTCCACGACCCGAGCTATCTCTTCCTCGACGAACCGACCGCCGGAATCGATCCGATCCTGCGGGAGAAGTTCTGGACCCAGTTCCGCACACTGGCTCGGGACGGCCGAACACTCTTGGTCACCACCCAATACGTCGGCGAAGCATCGTTCTGTGACTACGTCGGGCTCCTGTCGGACGGCGAACTGTTGATGTTCGACACCCCGCAGAACCTGCGTCGCGCCGCATTCGACGGCGAGGTGGTCGACATCGTTCTGCAGCGCGCTCCGACCGACGATCAACTGGCGAAGCTCGCCGCGTTGCCGCTCGTCATCGGCCACATCGATCGGATCGATCATGTGACCGTTCGTATCGTCGTTCGTGACGCGGATGAGGCGATCGCCGAGCTCAGCTCCTGTCTGGGCACGCTCGGCCTCGCACTTGTGGAGGCGACCGAACACGTTGTCGACTACGACGAGGCCTTCGTACGCGTCGTCGAGCGTCACCGTGAGTCGAGCGCATCGCGACAGCCCGCGATGGCGAACGCAGGAACGCCGTCGTGACACTCGACCAACGCGAGCCGCTCGCTCCGCCGGATCCCGGCTCCGTCCCCGCACCAGATCCTTCAGCGCCCGAGCCGTCGTTGCCAGACGATTCGTCGATCGTCGTGGCGAAACTCCGCAAGGCGCACGGCCCGTGGCGGTGGCTCATCCGATCACAGACCTTCGTACGCAAAGAACTGGCCGAGATCCTGCGACAGCCGAGGTTGCTCGCCCTGCTCGTCGCCGGTCCCTTCGTGCTGTTGCTGCTGTTCGGGACCGGCTTCTCGCAGGAATCGATCCGTCTTCGCACCGTGTTCGTCGGCCAGGAGGGGTCGGTGTACGAGGAGATGTTGGACGAATCGGGCGACCAGCTCGACGAGTTCGTCGAGTCGCAAGGCTTCGTCAACGACAAGGACGCAGCACTCGCCACGCTCGACGCGGGCGACACGGACCTCGTCGTGGTGTTCCCCGACGATCCGTTGGCGGCCGTCCTCGCCGGCGAGAGTGCGACCATCGAGGTGTTCAACCGCGAGCTGGACCCGATCCAGCAGACGGCGATCGGAATCGCCGCTCGCATGGCGGTGCAGGAGGTGAATGCCACCGTGCTCTCGACGATCGCGAGCGAGGCACAGGAACGCGTGGCCCCCGCTGCGACGCTCACCGCTGGGCTCGTCCGCATCGCCGCCGACATCAACGAGCGCGACCCGGCCGATCCGGTGATCGCCGACCAACTGACGACGGTCGAGACGCAGTTGGCCGACCTCGGTTCGGTGATCGACGGATCGATCAACCTGCTCGACCGGCTCGCGCCGGAGGCTGCCGACACGGCCGGCCTCCTTGACGCCCGCGCGATCTTGGACGACCTGCGGACCCAGGCGACCGGGTCGGCGTCGTTCGATTCTGCCACGTTCCTGGCCGACGCGGAGCAACTCGCCGACACCGTCAGTCAGGTGACGACCGTTGACCCTGCGGTCCTCGTGCGACCCTTCGCGGTCGATACGGAGAGTGTGATCGACGCGGACATCGAACCAACCGACTACTTCACCCCGGCCGCACTCGCGCTCCTTCTGCAGCACCTGGCGCTCACGTTCGCGGCGCTGTCACTCGTGCGCGATCGCAGCACCGGCCTGTTCGAACTGCTCAGGATCGGTCCGCTCACGTCGACGCAGATCCTGCTCGGCAAGTGCGTGGCCTACCTGCTCGTGGGGTCGGTGGTCGCCGCCGCGTTGACGGCGTCGGCCACCTTGTTCCTCGGTGTCCCGTTCGCCGGAGAGATCGCCTGGTTGGCCGTGATGGCCGTCGGCGTGCTGCTGGCATCGCTGTCGCTCGGAATGGTGCTGTCGTCGATTTCGCAGACCGAGAGCCAGGCCGTCCAGTTCGCCATGCTCACGTTGCTGGCGGCGCTCTTCTTCAGCGGGTTCGTGCTCGGGCTCGACACGTTGACGTACCCGGTCAAACTCATCTCGTGGACGCTGCCGGTCACGTACGGCATCCGATCGTTCCAAACCGTGATGTTGCTGGGCGAGCCTCCCAGTACCGACGACATCGTCGGGCTCGCTGCCCTCGTCGTCGTCTACGGTTCGATCGCCGCCTTCGCCCTGCGGCGCAGTCTGCGGTCGGCCTGACCGCCAGAATCGGGAAGTGCGGCGCGAGAGGTGAGGCATCGACATGACACAGGACGGCGACCTGCGGCCTGAACCCAGACATCTGGGGCTGAGCCGCCGGTCGGCGGGCACGATCATGGTGGTGATCGCTTACGTCGGCGTGGTCAGCGCGCTCGTGGGCGCTGTCGTCGGGTGGCGGTTCCTCGGTGAGTTGTCCGACGCGAACAAGCAAGGCCTCGAGCTCGCGGAGGAATCACTCACCGCGGCGGATGCCTCGCTGGTCGTTGCCGACGACATCGTCGCGGCGGTCGAGGGGTCGCTCGGCACGCTCGCGGGAACGATCACCGCGGTCGGCGACGGTATCGAGGCGACCACCGATGTGGCCGGATCGACCGCGGAACTGGCCGCTGCGCTTCCGGCGACGCTCGATCGGGTCGACAGCGGTCTGGAGTCGATCGAGTCGATTGCCGGCACGATCGACACGACGTTGTCGCAACTGTCCCGGATCCCGCTCGCGCCCGACTACGACCCCGACGTGACGCTCGGCGAAGCGATCGGCGATCTGCGTGCGGACATCGCTCCGCTCGCGGATGCTGTGCAGGCCGTGTCCGACGATCTCGGCACCTTCTCGACGAGTGGCGACGACCTCGAAGCTCAACTCACCGATCTGGCGGCCGGGATCACCGACGTGCAGCTCGCCGTCGGCGGGACGACCGCGGTGATCGCCAAGGCGCAGGCGTCGACCGCCGACGCCCAGGCGTTGGCGCAGACGACACTCAGCGAGATCGGTGACCAGCTCGCCCTGACCCGGCTCCTGCTCGTCATCGTCGCACTGGCGATCGCTGTCGGTCAGATCGTGCCGTACTGGGTCGGTCGGGAACTGCGAGATGCACCGGTCGTGGTCGTCGCCGACACCGAGGAACTCGGTGACCTCGACGAACTGACCATCGTCACCGAGCCCCGTGCAGATCCACCTCGTTCAGATCCAGCGTGAAGATCGTCGATCGGCATCGGCGAGTGGTCCCCGATCCACGAGAAGCGGTCGCATAGCGTCGTTGCAACGCCGCCACCTTCGGCGGCGCTGTCGAAAAAGGGGACGACCATGAACCAGACCACTCGCGTGGTGCTCGCCGAGGGGATCGGCACGGCCGTCCTCGTCATCGGGGGGCCGGGCACCGCGATCTTCTCCACGAGCCTGTTCCTCGAGGGCTACAACCTCGGGATCCTCGGCGTGTCACTGGCGTTCGGCCTCAGCCTGATGTGCATGGCCTACCTGATCGGCCGGATCTCCGGTTGCCACATCAACCCGGCGATCACGATCGGCATGCTCCTCGCCCGCAAGCACCCACCGGCCAAAGCAGCGCCATACATCGCCGCCCAGATCGTGGGAGGCATCGTCGGGGCGGGTCTGTTGGCGCTGATCCTCAGCGGTACCGAGGGCTACTTCGCCATGGCCCAGGACGCCGGCTTCGCATCGAACGGCTACGGCAGCCATTCGCCGGGCGGCTTCGACCTGCTGTCGGTGGCGATCATCGAGATCGTCGTCACGGCGATCTTCGTGCTCATCGTGCTCGGAACCACCGACGAGTCGGGCGTGCCGAAGGGATTTGGCCCGATCGCTGCTGGTTTCGGCCTGGCGCTCGTCCACATGATCTCGATCACGGTCTCGAACACCTCGGTCAACCCGGCGCGTTCGATCGCCACGGCGGTCTTCCAGGGCGATTGGGCGCTCGGCCAGGTCTGGGCGTTCATCGTGTTCCCGATCATCGGTGCCGCCGTCGCCGCCGGGATCTGGACGGTCGTCGGTCCACAACAGTCGGAAGCGACCACCACCGCGTCGACGGCGTGACCGTTCTCGGTCGGATCCGGGCCAGCAACCTTCTCGGTCGGTTCCGGGCCGGTTGGCGACCCGATTCCGACCTAGATCGCTACGTCCGGTGATCTCGGTCGGCTCCGGGCCGGACCGCGGCGTATGCGGGTAGCCGTTGCGGACGGCGAAACCGACGTGACATCGGGCAGCCCAGGGATCCGCCCCCATTTGGGTCGGATTTCCTGGGCCCTGGTATCTTCGGGCCCCGATGTCGCAGTTCCTCCGTGACTACCTGACCGTCGTCTGGTTCGGCGTAGCGGCTCTCCTCATAGGTGGGCTGCTGCTCGGCCTGGCCGCTCTGATACGTCCGAACCACCCCAACTACGACAAGTCGATCGCGTACGAGTCGGGCGTCGACCCTGTCGGTATCGGCTGGTCGCAGAGCCAGATCCGCTACTACGTGTTCGCGCTGCTGTTCGTCATCTTCGACGTCGAAGCGGTGTTCCTGTTCCCCTGGGCCGCCTCGATCGAGCGCTACGGAACCTTCGGCCTCGTGGCCATGTTGATCTTCATCGTGCTCCTCCTCGACGGGCTCGTCTACGCGTGGAAGCGAGGGCTCCTCAGATGGGTCTAGTCGATAAGGGTCGCATGCCGGCCCCCCTCACCAAGCTGCTCAACATGAGCCGTTCCTACTCGCTCTGGGTGTACCAGTGGGGCCTGGCCTGCTGCGCCATCGAGATGGGTGCGGCGTTCGCGTCGCCTCGCTACGACGTGATGCGCCTTGGAGTGATCCCGCTTCCGGCGAGCCCGCGGCAGGCGGACTTCGTCTGCATCTCCGGCACCGTCACCGACAAGATGGCCCCCGCCATCCGGCGGCTCTGGGAGCAGATGCCGGAACCGAAGTACTCGATCTCGATGGGATCGTGCGCCAACTGCGGCGGCCCGTACTGGGACAGCTACTCCGTGACCAAGGGCGTCGACCAGATCATCCCGATCGACATCTACGTGCCGGGCTGCCCGCCCCGACCCGAAGCGCTACTCGAAGCGGTCGTGCTGCTCCAGCAGCGCATCAAGAACGAGGACATGGCTGCCAAGTGGCGCGGCGACGAGTACACCAACTCGTTGCGCACCCGGGCCCTGCTCGACGACGGCGGCGAGTCGACACACGGCATTTCCGACGAGCCGATGCCAGCGGTCGCGCCCCCGGCCCGGGAGCCGATCGTCGTGGGCGGTGGACCCATTGAGTGACGATTCGGGCCCTGAAAAACCAAGCACGGCGGCCGCCGCGGCGACCGCTTCCGACGAAACGCTCGCGCTCCCCGGTGACGGGCTGCGCGAAGGCATCATCGACGACCTGCGTGGCCGCATCGGCGACGCGATCGTCGACACGCACATCGTCCCGAACGACGATCTGTGGATCCGCGTCCGCACCGACGCGTGGCGTGCCACCGGCGAAGCGTTGAAGGCGGCGGGGTTCACGTTCTTCGGGTTCGTCTCGGCCATCGACTGGATGCCCTCGCCGTACGGCAAGGGCGAGGACGATCCGACCGCGGAGCCGGTCGAGCGTGATTCGACGATCCGCCAGGGCGTGACGGGTGGCGAGACCCGCTTCCAGGTGTTCGCCCGCGTCGTCGACCTCGACCGTCACGTCGGTGTCACGATCAAGGCAGACGTACCGGACGACGCCGTCGTCGTCGACTCCTGGTCGGCGATCTACGCCGGTGCGAACTGGCACGAGCGTGAGTGTCACGAGATGTTCGGCATCGGCTTCAACGGTCACCCCGACCTGCGCAACATGTACCTGCCGACGGGATTCGAGGGCTACCCGCTGCGCAAGGACTTCCCACTGCTCGCCCGCATGGTCAAGCCCTGGCCCGGCATCGTCGACGTCGAGCCCATGCCGGCCGGCGCCGATCCTGTTGACGGCGCCGAACCCGAGCCCGACGCAGCCGCGACCGCGGAAGGCGAGGTGTCTGATGCGTGACACCGAGGCGGCCGACCTGAGCACCAGCGAAGCGGCCGCACGAGTGCGAGTCGAACCGGAGGGCCGATGAGCACGAACATGACGGACAGGCAGCAGCTGAGCTACATCGCCGGCCAGGCCGCCGACGCGCGACTCAACGTCGAACTCGAGACCGAGGGCATGACGCTCAACATCGGCCCTCAGCACCCGGCCACGCACGGCACGCTGCGGATCATCTGTCGCCTCGACG
The DNA here is from genome assembly GCA_031398325.1 of Actinomycetes bacterium. Lineage (GTDB taxonomy): Bacteria > Actinomycetota > Acidimicrobiia > Acidimicrobiales > Ilumatobacteraceae > Sva-07. The sequence continues at coordinate 12,377 of JANNNB010000275.1, read as the reverse complement.
GCGAGCAGGTCGTCTGGGCCGAGCCGGTGGCGGGCTACATGCACCGCGGCTACGAGAAGCTGACCGAGGTCCGCACGTTCCCGCAGGTCACCACACTGGTCAACCGCATCGACTGGCTCGGCAGCTTCGCCAACGAGGTGCCGTTCATCCTCGCCGGTGAGAAGTTGATGGGGATCGAGGCGCCGCCGCGAGCCCAGGTGATCCGCACGATCCTGTTCGAGCTGTCGCGCATCGCGAACGTCTCGCTGTTCCTCGGGGACCTCGGCGTGCAGATGGGTGCGGTCACACCGGTCTTCCTGGCCTTCCGTGACCGTGAATACGTGCTCAACCTCATCGAAGGCGCGACCGGTGGTCGGTTCCATCCGAACTTCGACCGCATCGGCGGCCTCAAGGACGACCTGCCCAAGGGCTGGATCGAAGAGACCCGCCAGGTGATGACCAAGTTGCGTCAGTTCTGCGACACCATGGACGACCTCCTGTTCGGCAACGAGATCTTCCAGGCCCGCACCCGCGGCATCGGCGTGATCCCCGCCGACATCGCCAAGGACTACGGGCTGTCGGGAGCCAACCTGCGAGCGAGCGGCGTCGACTACGACCTGCGGCGGGATCAGAACCTGCCGATGGCGTGGGACAAGGCCGACTGGAAGGTCTGGACCCACCCGGACGGCGACAGCTGGGCCCGCTGCTGGATCCGCCTGCAGGAGACGCGCGAGAGCTGCAAGATCGTCGAGCAGCTACTCGACCAGATCCCGGCCGGTCCGGTGATGGCCAAGGTGCCCCGCATCATCAAGGTGCCCGAAGGCGAAGCCTGGGTGTCGACCGAGAATCCGCTCGGCGAGATGGGTTACTACGTCGTCTCGAAGGGTGACCTCGGTCCGTTCCGGGTCAAGATCCGCTCGGCCAGCTTCAACAACATCTCCATCGTGCCGTGGGTGTTGAAGGGCGTGTACGTCCCCGACGTGATCACGATCCTCGCGTCCCTCTACTTCATCCTGGGTGACATCGATCGCTGATGTTTGCTTCGCTCGCTGTTGAAATTCCGTACTGGGGCCAGTCGCTGCTGCGCGTCCTCGGCGGGCTCGTGGCCGTCCTGTTGCCCGCCGGAACGATCGTCTACCTCTTCCTGTTCAAGATGATGTCGTTCATGCAGAGCCGGCTGGGGCCGATGGAAGCTGGCCCGTACGGCTCGATGCAGCTCCTCGCCGAAGTCGGCAAGTGGATGCAGAAGGAAGACCTCGCACCGGAGAACGCCGATGTGCGGATCTACCGGATGGCGCCGCTCATCGTGCTGGTGTCGACGTTCCTGCTCGTCGTCATCGTGCCGTTCGGGCCCGACGCCTACTTCACCAACTTCGCCACCGGGATCTTCTTCGGCCTGGCCGTGTCGTCGATCAGCGTGCTCGGCATCCTCATCGCCGGTTGGTCGAGCGCCAACAAGTACTCGCTGCTCGGCGGTCTGCGTGGCGCCGGCCAGCTCATCGCGTACGAACTCCCACTCGTCCTCGCCACGGTCGGCGTCGTGATCCAGGCCGGCTCGATGAACCTGCAGGACATCGTCGTCGCCCAGAACTCTGGTCAGATCTTCGGCGTCGACTGGATCGGGAACCCCTACATCTTCACGCAGTTCATCGGGTTCGTCATCTTCATGATCGCCGTGCAGGCCGAACTGAGCCAGACGCCGTTCGACATGCCGATCGCCGAGTCCGAACTCGTATCGGGGTACATGACCGAGTATTCGGGCTTCCGCTTCCTGATCTTCTTCATCGCCGAATTCGCCACCGCAGGGGTGTTCGCCTTCATCGCCTCGGTGCTCTTCCTCGGCGGCTGGGGTGTTCCCTTCGCCTGGTTCGGCTGGGACAACATCGACGACGTCGCCGACTGGATGAACCTCGCCGGTCCGCTGATCATGTTCACCAAGATGCTGCTGTTGACCTTCATCATCATGTGGGTCCGGTTCAGCTCGCCACGCTTCCGTGAAGACCAGCTGCAGACCTTCGCCTGGAAGGTGCTCATCCCCCTCTCCCTCGCCAACGTCGCGCTCACCGCAATCCTGAAAGTAGCTGTCTGATGGCGAAGCCCAAGGTTCCAGGGATGTTCAAGGGGCTCGGCGTCACGTTCGGGACGCTCGTCACCACCGTCACCAAGGGTGCCAACACCGTGCAGTACCCGCACGAGAAGGAAGCACCCCCCATCCGCGCCCGCGGCGTCATCGCCCTGCACGAGGGCAATTGCACGTCATGCATGCTCTGCGTGCGGTCGTGCCCCGACTGGTGCATCTACATCGAGGGCCACAAGACGCTCGCACCACCGCGTCGCGCGGGTGGCAAGCCGCGGCAGGTCAACCACCTCGACCGTTTCGACATCGACTACGCCCTCTGCATGTACTGCGGCATCTGCGTCGAGGTGTGCCCGTTCGACGCGCTGTTCTGGAGCCCGGAGTACGAGTACTCGGAGCCGCGCATCGCCGATCTGCTCCATGACAAGGACAAGCTCGGCGAGTGGATGCAGACGGTGCCCGAGGCGCCCGAACTCGAAGTGGGAGCCCAGAAGAAATGAGCGCGATCGTGTTGCTCGCGGCCGACGACATCAACGTTGCGCAGAACGTCGCGTTCGGGATCATTGCGGCGATGATGATCTTCGCCGCGCTGTGCGTCGTCACCACCAAGAACGTCGTCCACGCTGCGCTCTGGCTGGTGCTCGTGCTCGCCGGCGTGGCGGCTCAGTACATCCTGGCGGCCGCCGAGTTCGTCGCTGTTTCGCAGGTGCTGGTGTACATCGGCGCCGTCATGGTCCTGTTCCTGTTCGGCATCATGCTGACCCGGGCCAAGCTCGGCAGCGAGGAAGGTCTGAACAATCCTGGCTTCCTGCTCGGCATCCCGGTCGCCGTGGTGCTGTTCGGATTGCTCGCCTACGTCAGCATCGACGCCTTCGAAGACACCACGCTGCCGGATCGCGGGCCCACGCCGACCGAGTTGATCAGCGACCAGTTCCTGTCGCCGTACCTCGTGCCGTTCTTCGCCCTCGCCTTCGTGTTGCTCGCGGCCGCCATCGGCGCCATCGTCCTGGCCAGGAAGGACTGACGCGTGCTCGCGGTCAACTTCCTCCTGCTCGCGGCGGTGCTGTTCTGCATCGGTGTCTACGGCGTCATCGCCCGCCGCAACGCAGTCCTGGTGTTGATGTCGATCGAACTGATCCTCAACGCCGTCAACCTCAACCTCATCGCCTTCGCCCTGCTGCACGGCAGCGTCGACGGCCAGGTGTTCGCGTTGTACGTGATCGCCGTGGCCGCCGCCGAAGTCGGCGTCGGACTCGCCATGGTGCTCATGATCTACCGCAACCGCCGTTCGATCTCGCTCGACGAGCTGTCCGAGATGAAGGGCTGACGTGTTCGCCGCAGAAGCAGCAGCCGAACTGACCTCCGGGTGGTTCCTCGAGAACGCCTGGCTGATCGCGCTCATCCCCGCGATCGGCTTCGCCCTCATCATCGCGATCGGCAAGCGCATGCCCTTCAAGGGCGCCGAGATCGGCATCACCTCGATGGCGGTGTCGCTCGTGCTCGCGACCGGCACGGCGCTGCAGTGGATCCAGCGCACGAACTCCGCCGACGCCCACAGCGAGGAGGCGGCCGGGTTCATCCGGGCGTTCAGCAGGTCGATCATGCCGAGCGCCGCCGAGGGCGGTCACAGCGAACCGTTCGTCGAACCAGTGGTCCGCTCCTGGGTCTGGTGGTCGAGCGACGGCCTCGAGTTCGCCATCGGGTCCCGCATCGACGGTCTGGCGATGATGCTGCTCTGGGTCGTCGCGTTCATCACGCTCCTCGTCCAGATCTACAGCATCGACTACGTCCGCGACGACCGTCGCTACACCCACTTCTTCGCCGCGATCACGCTGTTCTCGTCGGGCATGTTGGTGATGGTGCTCGCCGAGAACATGATCCAGGTCATCCTCGGCTGGGAGATCATGGGCCTCTGCTCGTTCATGCTGATCGGGCACTGGTGGGAGGAGGAGGCCAACTCCCGGGCGGCACTCAAGGCGTTCTTCACCGTGCGCGTCGGCGACGTCGGTCTGCTCGTCGGCACGATCATCATCTTCTTCGGCGCCAACCAATGGGCGCAGGACAACCTCGACAGCAACGGGTTCAACATCTCGGCGATCCAGGCCTGGGCGTTGTCCGGCGAGGCGTCGAGCAACGTGCTGCTCGTGGGCGCCATCGCGCTGTTCATCGCCTGCATCGGCAAGTCGGGTCAGTTCCCGCTCCACACGTGGCTGCCCGACGCCATGGCCGGCCCGACGCCCGTGTCGTCGCTGCTGCACAGCTCGACCATGGTCGTGGCCGGCGTCTTCCTCGTCGCTCGCATCTACCCGGTGTTCTGGGAAGGGTTCAACATCGGTCAGGGCGGGATGTCGTTCATCGCGATCATCGGAGCGATCACGATCGTGATCGCCGCCCTGCTCGCGTTCGTGCAGGACGACATCAAGAAGGTTCTCGCCTACTCGACGGTGTCGCAGCTCGGCTACATGATGCTCGGTCTCGGCACCGGCGCGTGGCTGGCGGCGGTCTTCCACATCTTCACGCACGCCATGTTCAAGTGCTGCCTCTTCCTCTGTGCCGGCTCGATCAGCCACTCCGGTTCGCACCACTCCTTCGACATGAAGAGGGACATGGGCGGGCTGCGCAAGTTCATGCCGATCACGTTCGTCGCGTGGATCGTCTCGACGTTGGCGCTCACCGGAGTGTTCCCGTTCGCTGGGTTCTGGTCGAAGGACGAGATCATCGACAACGTCGGCCATGCCGGCTACGACCTGTTCTATTGGACCGCGCTGGGCGGCGCCGCACTGACGGCGATGTACATGACGAGAGCGACCTACCTCACGTTCTTCGGCCAGCCCCGCGGTGCGGCGGCAGGCGAGCACCATCCCGACGAGGAACACGCCGAAGAGCACGAGATGGAGACGCTCACCGTCGGCGCGAGGTCGTTGAGCTCCGCCGCCAACTCGGGTCACGCAAGCGACACTGGCCCGGGAGCGGTACCGCACGGAGGCAGCGGCGGAAGCGGAGCGGACGCCAGTGCCGACCACCAGGATGGTCACGACCATCATGGATCTCCGCACGAGTCGGGCCCGATCCTGCTCACCCCGATCGTCATCCTGGCCGTACTGTCGGCCCTGGTCGGGTTGCTGAACGCGACTGCATTCGGGTCCGACTGGGAGCGCTTCAAGACCTACGTCGAGCCCCGGCCCACCGCGGTTCTGATCGAGGACTACCTGGTGGCCACCGGTCCGGGTGAATCGGTCCAGCTCGCAAACCCCATGGTCTTCCTCGACACCGTCAGCCCGTCGGCAGTCAGCGCGGAGTCGGGTGGCGAGGAGGGTGCCCCACCGACCGGTTGCGGATTCGAAACACCGGAACCTGGCACCGCCTGCTTCTTCCCTGCGGTCGATCACGCCGAACCCCAGCTGAGCAAGATCCTTCTGTCGCTCGGCATCGTCGCCGGCGCGTATGCGGTGGCGATCGCGTTCTGTGTCTCGTTCTACGGCCGCAGGAACAAACGGCTCGTCGGCCTGACCGAGCGGTCGAGGATCGCCAAGGGCGGGTACCTCTTCCTGAAGAACAAGTACTATCTCGACGCGCTGTACGAAGGCGTCATCGTTCGAGCCATCGCCCATCCGATCGCCAAGGGCACGTACTGGTTCAACCAGAACGTGATCGACGCCGTCGTGAACCGGGTCGGCAGCTCCACCAAGCAGACCGGAGATTGGGTCTACAAGAACGTCGACCAACGCATCGTCGACGGCGTCGTCAACGCCTCGGGCACCGTGGCCTCCGAGACCGGCCACGCGCTGCAACCCGTCCAATCCGGCAAGGTCAACCAATACGGTGCGCTCCTGTTCGGCGCGATCGCCGTCGCTGCCATCGTCCTCGTCCTCCTCAACGTGAACTGAAAGCGCTGTTGAAGCTTCATGCAAACACTCACTGATCAGAACTGGCTCCTGAGCGTCGGGGTGTTCCTCCCGCTGCTCGGCGTGTTGGTGATGCTGTTCATCCCGCGCGGCGAGGAAGCACTCGTCAAGACGGTCGGCATCGTGACCGCCGGTGTCACGCTGGCGGTCGGCATCTACACGCTGTTCGCGTTCAACTACGGCGAGTCGCAGAACTTGCAGTTCTTCGTCGACGCCGAGTGGATCCCGGTGATCAAGGCCGGCTACACGGTCGGGCTCGACGGCATCAGCCTGCCGCTGTACTTCCTGTCGATGGCCGTCACGTTCCTCGTGATGATCTACTCCTGGGACAACATGCCAGAGGCCGGCAACCCGAAGGCGTTCTTCATCCTGATGCTCGTGTTGCAGACCGGGATGGCGGGCACGTTCGTCGCCCAGGACCTGATCCTGTTCTTCGTCTTCTTCGAGCTGGTGCTGCTCCCGATGTACTTCATGATCGGCGTGTGGGGTGGCGAGCAACGGCAGTACGCCTCGCTCAAGTTCTTCCTGTACACGATGTTCGGCTCGGCGTTCATGCTCGTTGCCTTCCTGGCGCTGTTCTTCCAGACGGGGGCCGAGAGCTTCGGCTTCCAGCACCTGATCGAGGCCGGCGCCGGCATCGACAAGGACGTGCAGGTGTGGATCTTCGCCGGCATGTTCCTCGGCTTCGCCGTGAAAGTGCCGATGTTCCCGTTCCACACCTGGCTGCCGGACGCGCACACGCAGGCCCCCACGCAGGGCTCGGTGATCCTGGCGGCCATCCTGCTGAAACTCGGCACGTACGGGTTCGTTCGGATCGCCCTGCCGATGCTGCCCGAGGGAGCGGTCGAGTGGGCGCCGGTCATCGCGATTCTCGCCGTCATCGGCATCATCTACGGCGCGCTCGGCTGCCTCGCCCAGACCGACATGAAGCGCTTGATCGCGTTCTCGTCGGTCGCCCACATGGGCTTCGTGATGCTCGGTATTTCGACGTTGACGACGTTCGGCATCAACGCCGCGTTGTTCGGCATGGTCGCTCACGGCCTCATCACGGGCATGTTGTTCTTCGTCGCCGGTTCGATCAAGCACCGCTACCACACGCTTGAGATCAAGCGGCTCAGCGGCATGCTCATCCAGATGCCGCGGATGGGGTGGATCCTCGGCTTCGCCGCCATGGCCTCGCTCGGCCTGCCCGGCCTCGCCGGGTTCTGGGGCGAGTTCCCCGCGATCCTTTCGGCATACAGCCCCGGCTTCGGCCTCAGCGAGCCGCTCTACCGCACGCTGATGGTGATCGCGGCCGTCGGGACCGTGCTCGCTGCGGGCTACCTGCTGTGGCTCTATCAGCGCACGGCCTTCGGCGAGCCGTCCGAGGAGTTCGCGGGCATGAGCGACGCCGAGCACAACGCAGCGGGCGGTGGCCACGGCCACGTCGCCCATTCGTTGAGCTCGGCGGCCAACGACCACCCTGATGCCCATGCGGACGCCCATGACGAGATCCACGATGTCGGACTGACCGAGTGGATCGCGTGGTCGCCGTTCCTGATCGCGATCGTGGTCTTCGGCGTCTACCCGCAGCTGATGTTCAAGATCTTCGATCCGGCCGTGACCCAGATGATCGACCGCATGACGGTGACGCTCGGTAAATGATCGCCGCGCTCCTTTCCGCCTTCCCGGCACAAGCGCCCGACTGGGTCTCGCCGACGATCGACTGGCACGCGCTCGCCCCTGAGCTCATCCTCGTCGTCGGCATCAACGTGGTGTTGCTGATCGACCTCATGCTCGAGGATTCGAAGAAGTGGGCGATCGCCACGCTCACCGGCTTCATCTGCTTGGCGGCGTTCATCCCGGTGGTGACGCTGGCTGTGATCGGTGACGACACCCGTTCGATGTTCGACGGCCGCTACGTCGTCGACAACTACGCCCTGATCCTGAAGGCGCTCTTCCTGCTCACCGCCTACGTCGTGATCCTGATGAGCCAGAACGAGCTCGAAGAGGGTGGGTACTACCAGGGCGAGTTCTACGTGCTGCTGCTCTGCAGCGTGCTCGGCATGGTGATGATGGCGTCGGCTCGCGACCTCGTGAGCATCTTCGTCGCTCTCGAACTGCTCTCGATCCCCGCCTACATGATGGCCGCGTGGCGCAAGCGAGACGTCAAGTCGAACGAGGCCGGCATCAAGTACTACCTGCTGGGCGTCTTCGCGTCTGCCGTGCTGTTGTACGGGATGAGCCTGCTCTATGGTGCGACCGGCTCCACCCTGCTGACCGAGATCGGTGCCACGCTCAACGACGACACGCTGACCGCACTCGAAGTGGTCGCGGTGGTGTTCGTCCTGTGTGGCTTCGCGTTCAAGATCTCGGCAGTGCCGTTCCACTCCTGGGCACCCGACACCTACGAAGGCGCACCCACCCCGGTGACAGCGTTCTTCTCGGTCGCATCCAAGGCGGCTGGCTTCGTGGCGATCATGACCCTCGTCTTCATCGCCTTCCCTGGCGTGACCGACGTCTACGAACCGTTGCTCTGGGTGTTGTCGGCGCTGACGATGACCGTCGGCAACGTGCTCGCCCTGCGCCAGACGAACATCGTTCGAATGCTCGCGTACTCGTCGGTCAGCCAGGGTGGATTCATCCTGATGCCCCTCGCGTTCGCCGGTCAGCCGTCGTCGTCGGCATCGGCCATGAATGCCGTGATCGTCTACTTGCTCGTGTACGCAGTGATGAACCTCGGCGCCTTCTCGATCGTCATCGCGGTGTCGCGCAAGACCCGTAGCGGCGAGATCTCCTCGTTCGGCGGGCTCTTCAGTTATGCGCCCGGTCTCGCCTGTGCGATGACGATCTTCTTCGCCTCGCTCGCCGGCATCCCGCCGCTCGCCGGCTGGTTCGCCAAGTTCAACGCCTTCAAGGCGGTGCTCGACTCGGGCACCACAGCGGCCTACGTCCTCGCCGGCATCGCGGCGGTCAACACCGTCATCGCTGCCGCGTACTACATGCGGGTCTTGCGGGTCGTGTGGATGGACCCGGTGCCGGACGGTGACATGACCCCGATCAAGCCTCCGCCGTCGATCGTCGCGGCGATCGTGCTCACCGCGATCGGCACGATCGTGCTCGGCGTCCTGCCGAACCTCGTCGCTCGATTCGGAAACCTTCAAGACCTCACGGGAGCGTTGTCCCCCTGACCGACGAGATCAGGGCGGAGATCGAGGTCTCGGGGCCCATCCCGTTCGAGCGGTTCATGGAACTCGCCTTGTACGGCGACCTCGGGTTCTACACGCGGGTCGGCGGCGGATCCGCCGGGAGGCGAGGGGACTTCATCACCTCGCCGGAGGTCGGACCGCTGTTCGGGACAGTCCTCAGCCGGTACCTCGATGCCGAATGGGAACGAATCGGCCGGCCCGACGCCTTCACCCTTGTCGACGTCGGCGCCGGGCCGGGCACGCTCGCCCGGTCGATCGCCACCGCGAAACCGGCGTGTGCAGACGCGCTGCGCTATGTCGCCGTCGAGGTGTCAGCGACGCAGCGTGCGCGTCATCCCGAGGGCATCGAGTCCCGTTCCGATCTTCCGCCCGAGCAGTTCGACGGCGTCATCATCGCCAACGAGCTGCTCGACAACCTCCCGTTCCGGCTCGCCGTGTTCGACGAAGGCTGGCGGAACGCACTGGTCGACCTCGATCGGTCGGGCCGGTTCGTCGAGGTGCTCTCTGCGCCGCTCGACCCGGTTCCGGCCTGGCTGCCGCCGCATCCCTCCGTCGGCGCTCGGGCGCCCATCGTCGATCGGGCCGCCTCGTTCGTGTCCGACGCGAGAGCGCTCTTGCGTACCGGCTCGCTGCTCGTCATCGACTACGGAGTGCCACGGACCGGCGAGCTCGCGATGCGGCCGTGGCGCGAGTGGCTCCGCACGTACCGATCGAACCAACGCGGCGATCACTATCTGACGGACCCCGGCGGCCAGGACATCACGATCGACCTCCCGTTCGATCAACTGCCCGAGCCGGACGCGTTCCGCTCACAGTCCCAGTTCCTGCAGCGGTGGGGGATCGACGACCTCGTGGCCGAGGGGGTGCGCATCTGGACCGAGCAGGCTGCGCGCCCCGGCCTGGAGGCGATGCGCATGCGCAGCCGCGTGAGTGAATCCGAAGCGTTGCTCGACCCGGCCGGCCTCGGAGCGTTCAACGTCGCCGAATGGCGCGCCTGACCCGCCGTCGGCTGGGTCGGGGGTGGGACGGTCGGAACTACCATCGCCGCATGGCTGAAGAACTCGACGCACCGCACGACACCATCGACGCGTTGAGCGCGGAGAACCGGAAGTTCCCGCCGTCGGAAGAGTTCAAGGCGGACGCGCTCGTCGTCGGCACGTATCTCTACGACGAGGCGGCGCAGGATGACGAGGCGTTCTGGGCGAATCAGGCCGCCGACCTCATCGATTGGGTCGAGCCGTGGCACACGACGCTCGACTGGCAACTCCCTGACGCCCGCTGGTTCGAGGGCGGCACGCTCAACGTGTCGTACAACTGCCTCGACCGCCACGTGCTCGCCGGCCATGGCGATCGGGTCGCGTTCCACTGGGAGGGTGAGCCGGGCGACACGCGCACGATCACGTACGCAGAGCTGCTCGACGAGGTGAGCCGGTTCGCGAACGTGCTGAAATCGCTCGGGGTGGCCAAAGGCGACCGGGTCAACATCTACCTGCCGATGATCCCCGAGGCCGCCGTGTCGATGCTCGCGTGTGCGCGCATCGGTGCCGCCCACAGCGTCGTGTTCGGCGGCTTCTCGTCACAGTCCCTCGCCGACCGCATCAACGATGCCGAGGCGAAGGTGCTGATCACCGCCGACGGCGGTCACCGGCGAGGGTCCGTCTTCCCACTGAAGGCGGCTGCCGACGAGGCGTGCGAGTCGACACCGTCGATCGAGCACGTCGTCGTGGTCAGGCGTGGCGGCAACGACGTCGAGATGACCGAGGGCCGCGATCACTGGTATCACGACCTCATGGCCGAGGCCTCCGCCGACTGTCCGGCCGAGCCGATGGAGGCGGAGCACCTGTTGTTCCTGCTCTACACCTCGGGCACGACCGGTAAGCCGAAGGGCATCATGCACACGACGGGTGGCTACCTCACGCACGTCGCCTACACCCACAAGTACGTCTTCGACCTCCATCCGGAGTCCGACGTCTACTGGTGCACCGCGGACGTCGGATGGGTCACGGGTCACAGCTACATCGTGTACGGCCCGCTCGCCAACGGCGCCACCCAGGTGATGTACGAAGGGGTCCCGAACCATCCCGGCAACGATCGATTCTGGGAGATCGTCGAGAAGTACGGCGTCACGATCCTCTACACGGCGCCGACCGCGATCCGCACGTTCATGAAGTGGGGTGACGAGGAGCCAGCCAAGCACGACCTGTCGTCGTTGCGTCTCCTCGGCTCGGTCGGCGAGCCGATCAACCCCGAAGCATGGATGTGGTACCGCGAGCACATCGGTGGCGGGCGATGCCCCGTCGTCGACACGTGGTGGCAGACCGAGACCGGCGGGATCATGATCAGCCCGCTTCCCGGGGCCACGACGACGAAGCCCGGTTCGGCGACGTTTCCACTTCCCGGGGTGTCGGCCGAACTGCTCGATGACCTCGGTGAGCGTGTGGATGTCGGTGGCGGCTATCTCACGTTGACCCGCCCGTGGCCGGGGATGCTGCGCGGGATCTGGGGCGACCCGGATCGGTTCCGTGAGACGTACTGGGCGCGGTTCCCCGACCGGTACTTCGCCGGCGATGGCGCGAAGCTCGACGACGAGGGGTACCTCTGGCTGCTGGGGCGCGTGGACGACGTGATGAACATCTCCGGTCACCGGATCTCGACCACCGAGGTCGAATCGGCGCTCGTCTCGCATCCGGCAGTCGCCGAGGCGGCCGTCGTGGCCGCGACCGACGCAACGACGGGCCAGGCGATCATCGCCTACGTCATCTTGCGCGGTGGGTCCGACGTCGACGAGCAGGTGCTGCGCGACCACGTCGCCGCCGAGATCGGGGCCATCGCGAAGCCGAAGACCATCTATCTGACACCCGATCTGCCGAAGACCCGCAGCGGCAAGATCATGCGACGGCTGCTGCGCGATGTGGCCGAGGGTCGCAACATCGGCGATACGTCCACGCTCGCCGACGCATCGATCGTCGACGAGTTGCAGAGCCGCGCGGCGAGCGCAGCGGAGGACTGATCGCCTCGCTCCTCGCCGACGACGGCCCGGTGGAAGGTGACATTCGTCGGCGGACTTGCTCAAGATTTCGTCGGGACTGCCGATGGTGCCTTCATGAGTCCGCCGGAAAGCGAGCGTTCCACGTTGCCGACGTTGACGTGGGAGTCGATCGTCGATCGCAAACCGAGCGCGGACCGCAGTAGCGAACCGTCGCCGCAGGCGGACGCAGAGCCGTCGGG